>CAZJFP010000008.1:14408-53926 GCA_964545415.1 uncultured Candidatus Peribacteria bacterium | reverse complement strand
TATAAAAAAGAAGCGGGAATGACGTGACTATAAAAAAGAAGCGGGAATGACGTGACCATAAGAGAAGTATGAATGGTCTGTGTTTATGTGATATAGTTGGTTGAGTCATGGCTCAAGAGTATTTCGTGGCGAGCATCCGGCATTGTGATATAGTTGATAGATTGATGACTCAATGATACTTTTTTGTGCTCAAAAATTTGACAAAAATATCGTTTCTGGATATACTTATATATAGTTTATTTTTCTTTTTGCATAATCATGAAACATACATTTCGTAAGGTACATCATCATATCAAAAAGCATCACAGGAAATATCTCTTCGGGTTGTTTGGCGGATATGCTATCGTCAAATTGGTTTTGCTTGTTATTGGACTTTCTGCTGTACAGTATCTCCACTTATCAACATTTGCGCAATTGGAAAGCGGATGTGTGATGACAGGACAGTACTATACGGGTGAATATCAGACGGGATGTATCGAAGTCCCTGAAGAAATAACGGGCGGATATCTGATCGATTGTCAGACGATCCCTGGATATTTTACCGGAGGAACGCTTAATGAATCAGGAGAATTGGTTGATCAAATACGGGTAGAGGAGTCACAAACGTGATGTGTGCTTACGGGACAGACTACTATCCCTGCATATACGACGTGATGCTTCATGACGTGAGGATATCGGACCGGCGGAACGTTACTCTGTGAAACTTGAACAATTCAAACAGGTATAGAACAGACGTGAACGATTCAACAACAGACGATTACGTTGTGAAATGGAATCTGTGAATCGGGAGATGTCCTATGGTCGAAGCCGCTATCGTGAAATAGTGTCAGAGATGGTATTGTTGTACAATGGGCGTATTCCGGATCAGATTGTGTCTCTTGATTGTCGCTTCAATTGCGGGATCATAACAATCAATGGATCGGTTTGTCGACTATCGCTTCCGGGGAGACATCATATGCGTTCGATACGAGAAGGTTGTATGGTTTTCAATATTCAGGTTTTTATCATATCATCGGCAATACCGGCGCAGGGAATTTTATGCTCTATTCAGGGCAATATTCCTGATCCTATTCACGTTTCTTTTCTTGATACAAGCTCAGATTGCTTGCACCTGATCAATCTGTTATTCATGAGACCTGACCATTCACTATAGATAATCAGTATCCTACGTTGAGTTGACTGACACTTACCTCAAGCTGATCCGCTACAGGATATATTACCGCTAATCGTTCTGTCGTCTTATCTTTTGTCGCTAGCGAGCTTCTTGATGATGTCGATGTGACCTTATGAGGTAAACATTATGCATCATCATCTCATACATGATTGTTGTACACGTATACGTGGAATGTGAATTCTTTGTATCCTGAAGGCGTTTTGGCTGCAGCGATTTCTTTCGATGACGCCGCAGGCAATAGCTGAACTATCCTCTTTACGTGATCGCTTATCTTGGATATGACGAGACCTACATTGACTTGAATGGTTTTTGGAGAATCGTCTGAATGACTCCTCCTTGATTTTGTTTCCTCTGAACCAATCAATTATACGCTCAATTATCGGAAAACCGGAGGTACGTATGCTAGCGGAAAAAACACTTCATATCTCACAGTACATCAAGCGCTGTTTACGTGAATAGAAAGGAATCAACTTTATGCGTTCACTTTGGACGTGGCTGATCAGGCTGGTAATAGCAGAGCGGTGACGTGAGAAGTGACCTGGACTAATCTTGGGAAAATCGTATCTACTATCTTTGTTGTTCCTGCGACAGGCGATCAGTTGCTTACCGGTAATCTTTCTACACTTGCGGTAACGCTCAAAAAAGAAGTCGAAAAATTTAACGCCTGCAAGGATGTACTTAGCTATTCGCCTATAGTTGTTGAAGTAAGACGCAATGATTATACTATCCATATGCCTAAATTCAAAAAATCACAAGTGAAAACACTTGTGAATGCGTTTACCTTGTTTGTGTTGGATGAGATAAAAGGCGATTATAAGATCACTAAATCAGATATCGAACAGATTACCAACAAATTCGACAATTTCCTTGTGATCCTCAAGTTGCTCAGAGATGATGATAATAGCTGTAAACAGAATCTATCCAATTATCATATCAGTCAATTTGAACAGGTATTGGAGAAGTATGATATACATATAGATTAATTCAGAATTTAGAATTCAGAATTCAGAAATAAAAAAATAGAATTCAAAAAATAGAATTCAAAATATAGAATTCAGAAATAAAAAAATAGAATTCAAAAAATAGAATTCAAAATATAGAATTCAGAAATAAAAAAATAGAATTCAAAATATAGAATTCAGAATTCAGAAATAAAAAAATAGAATTCAAAATTTAGAAATAAAAAAATAGAATATAGAATTCAGAATTAAAAAAATAGAATTCAGAATTTAGAAATAAAAAAAATAGAATTTAGAATTTAGAAAATATGTTGTAGGGGCGATTATTAATCGCCTTTTTTTTATTTTTTTTTCAAACACTTCGTTAGACTTATTTCTAAACGCTTCGCTAGACTTACTTTTGCCCGGCCATCCCGCAGCTTTGTGCGGGACAGGCGCCAGTAAGCAAAAAGGCCTTTTTCTTTGAGTGACTATATTTCGCCATTAGGGCAGTCTCATGTATTTCCTTATATCACTTTTAGACATTGCCCAAGCCGTTGTTTGGGCCCATTGCTCGACCTACTATTCATGCTGCTTTAGTAATGGCTCAATGTTTTCTTAGATTATTTTACTTCAATACTCCTTTCGCTTTCTGAAATTTTCTCTATTTTCATTATGACACTATTTTTTACTGGTAGCTTATCGATGAATTTCGGCCGTTCGATGACGATATGCTCGTATTCGTTGATCTGATCGATAATTCCCTTTTCTACTAGTTCGTCATATTCTTTGATCCTATACATATCGATGTGCAGGAGTTTGTTTCCGTAGACGTTGAGGTAGGCGTAGGTCGGACTCTGGACGTGATGTTCGTCCAGTCAGAGTCCTTTTGCAAATCCTTTGGTCAGTAGTGTTTTCCCCGCTCAGAGTTCTCATTCCAATAAGAGAATCTTATGCTCTTTTGCGAGAGCTATTCAGAATTGTAGCATGTCTTCTGGGGAGGTTATTTTGTGCATAATTGAGAATTGAGAATGTAAAAATTGAGAAATTTTAATTAATTTACAATTGAGAATTGAAAATTGAAAATTATTTGTTTTTTTCTAGGTTTTGTTTAGTTGTTTTGATTATTTTTGTAAGGATAGCAATTATTTCGTTTATATCTTTTAGATATTTGCTATAATTGATATCAACGAGTTTACTTCTTTCCAAGAGTTGTAACCGATATAGGCTTTCTTGAGCTTCTTTGAGAGAAATACTTATTTTGTGTAAAAAATCTTTTTTAGATTCTCAGGAATTAGATTCTATAAGATTAGCTCAAATACTTGTTCCTGATCTTAAAAGTTGTTTGGAAATTATAAATTCCTTATTTTTTGTTAGTTCTTTATAAAGCTGTATTACATTTAGTGAAAAATCAAAGCTTTTCTCTAAAATTACATTCTTGTTTTTCTCCATTTCGTCGTATAAAATATAAAAATATCGTCGTAAATCGTATTGAAAGAGTCTCCTAATTGCCTATAAATTTTATACATCTGTTTTTTGTATTCAAGTAATATTCTCAATTGTCAATTTTAAATTATTAATTATTTGTTTTGAAGTTTTTCCTGATAGATTGATCGAGCTTTTTGTATAGGGCGTACTATGCATTTCCGCCTATGATAGACAGAGATGGACATAATGTAAATGTTGTCTACTGATTTTTTCGTATGCTGTTTAAAATATTCCAGGAGAAACCTGATTACTTAGTGATCACTCGGGATTCACCCGTCAAAACGTTGAGGCATCAAGAATATCCTGAGTACAAAGCGAATCGTAAAAAGATGGATGATGATTTCAAAAATCAGATTCCGTGGACACAAGAAATTGTCGAGAAGTTGTCTATACCAAATATCGTAGTTCCGACCTATGAAGCTGATGATATTATCTATACCTTAGCGAAGAAGTATGGGCAGGATACAGATGTACAGATAGATATCTATTCGTCTGATAAGGACTTGAAACAATTGCTGGCAGATAATGTGTTTTGTATAGATGCGATGAAGGGAATTACGACGACGATACCCTTGTTTGTCAAAGAATATGGTTTTGAACCGAAGCATATTTTGGAGTATCTTGCGCTGATCGGTGATAGTGCTGACAATATCAAGGGCGTCAATGGTATCTGACCCAAAAAAGCGTCTGACTTGATCCAAAAATATCAGACCATCGACAATATCTATTCTCATATCGATGAAATTACCGGTGATGTGAAACAGAAATTGATCGACGGAAAAGAAGAAGCGTACAAGAGCAGGGGATTGATCGAGCTGAAGGAGGTGCAGGACGTCAAGGATTCTGCATTAGAGTATTTTAAGCTGGAATTGGATTTTGTGAACTATAAGAAAGTTCTTGTAGAAGAATACCATTTCGCTTCGTTTGATAAAACGATAGACGAGTTGAAGAAGAAGTTGCAGAGCCCTGTACAAGTGGGGTTGTTTTAATACATATATAATTATTAACTATAAAACAGTAATGTCAATTACTGTTTTTTTTAAACATTGTAAATAAAGGGTAAATTTCTATCTATGATGCATTATATACTGTACTATTTTATTTTTCATGTATTCAATGAAATTCAAACGACTATTATTACTTTTGGTATTCGCTGTTTTTCCTAGCTTTGCAGCTTATCAACAGCAGGGTTTTGACCAATTTCAAGAACTTGATGGAAATATGAATTTTACCTGTACGGGACAATGTCTTGCTTTGGTAGGTCCTCTAGCAGGCAGTGATTATGCTATGCTCAAATGAGCCTTCCAATGAAATGGAGTTGTGGGATATGGATTTCTTGTAGGACAACAGATAGCTCCTGGAGAAAATTTCCAAGTTAATGGTGAATCTTCTGTTGATCAGAAGTTTTCTTTCTCTGCATTACCGTTCTTTTCTCAGATACCTGCAGAAGCACAATTGATTCTTGTTGTTCAATGAAATATTACGTGAGTTCAAATTTCTCTCCAGCCAGGACTTATGGATTTTTATCAGAAGATAGGACAGTGATGGAAAAGTTTCTGGACGTTTGATACCTTTAAGCCGTATACGATAAATTTGCTGTATTGACCTATGATATCAGGCAAAAATGTTAATAGTCTTTTTTATCGGATTTTCTTATTGATAGTCATTGCTGTTTTTGCTTTTACTAAATATTCTTTTCAGAAAAAATTATTATATGTGTTGCTATGAGGATTATCTTTATGGCTGATATATGATGTTAGAATGTGATTAGAATCTATCAGTAATTATCGTAATGATTATACAACCTACATTTCTCAATCTTGATATCAAAAAACATATAGGGAAAGAGGTGATTTCTATAGCTTTGTAGATTTTACTAAAGATACTTTTTCACAATTGTGAATTTCGAAAACCGAACAAATAAGTTTTTATACTGACAATACTTGGCCGTTTCCTGGTAGTATGAAATATTTCTTGTATCCATATGATGTTCAAGTAAATTCTGGTCAAAGTAATTATTATGTAGTATATTGATATCAAAACATTACCAAAACTGAATCTACACTTTCTTTGAGTTGATTATATCTATGATCTTGAACATTCTATAATTTTTCTCCTAATGCATTTATTTTTGTAAAATAAATTTTCATGTGAATCTTTTGATATATCCTTGCATTATTACTTACCGTGCTTACGTGATATCTCTTGCTGAGGTTGTGTAGTAAACATTCCCAACACTACTTCTATATATTAGAATATGGGATATATTCATTTCTGATTGGAGTTGTTGTGATTCCCTTTGTTCTATTTATATTTGCATGGATGGGTGGTCAACTCTCATTGATGTGAATGTTATTCCTTGTTCTATGATTAAATATCCTCTTACTCATCTTGAATATCGCTCGTAAAACTACACTGCATTTTGCTTCTTCTGATATCCAACAACAATTTCTTGTTTTTCCTGCTCGACTTAAAATTTGATCATTGCTTTTTGTTATATGGCTTCTTGTAAAACTTATATTCGGTTTTATGGATATAACTAATGTTCCTACATATCAAGATGATACTTTCGGTAATTGGAATTATAGAGCAAAAGTATTCTATGAAAGAGAGAGTCTTGTATTAGACAAACAGGATAAGGATTATTTATGACAAGGATATAAACAATATCCACTGACGCCATCATTATATAAGACCTATCTTATGAAATTCACCGGATATCGACATGAATGATTGGTAAATCTACCATCGTTCCTATTTTATATTTCAGCTTTGTCCCTTGTTTTTTTCTGACTTCTGAGAATCACCAAAAAACTTACTTGGGCATGATTGTGAGTTTTGTTGTTGTCATGAATCCCATTATATTATATTCATTGAACTAATCCATATTTTGATGTATTCCAATCGGTATATTTCTTTGCAGCACTTGCCATGCTGTATGGATTCTTGAAAAATAAATTATCAGTAATCTTCCCTATTCTGTTTGTATGAATATTGTGATACACCAAAAGCGAATGATTAATTATTTTCATGATTTCTGCTTTAGTGACGTATCTATTACGATATTTTATTAGAAATAAGTGATCGCTTTCAAAACAGTCTCTTCGTTCTTTTTGATTGATCATATGATGAGCGTTACTTATCAATCTTCCTTTTATTGTTTTCAAACTCACTCACGGATTGTGATTTGGAAACGGTGAGGCTAATGTTACTCAAACGGCGCTTTCACTTCATACAGAGATATTCTATCCCTTATATATAGCGCTTTTCAAATGATGATGTTATAATCTATTGTTCTCTTCTTTTGTTGTGGCTTTATTTTATGTTCTCTATAAAAAACGTTTAAATATGTCTTCTAGCTTATTATTTCTTTTATGATTCTTGATTTCTTTTGCTGCTATTATATTCATCTATTTGACAACGTTTACTTTTCAGTATGTCGTAGATCAAACTGGTATCAATAGAAGTATGATGCAGATTATCCCTGTCTTAGTATTTGTTCTTGTTTTATTAGTTCGTGATGGTTATGAAACAGAAGTTTAGTAAATATCGTTTTTTGTTGTTTTTGCTGCAACTCTTTAAAAAAGAATCTTTTGGTGCAAAATTGTATCTGTGTCTTAGAATTCTTATTTTTCCTGGTGCTTTTTTGCGCAAATTACCTTCCTTATTAAATGCTAATGATCGTGTGTTGGATCTATGATGTGGATATGGAATCATTTCATTATATTTAGAATTCCGTGGATTACATAATCAGATTTTTGGTTTGGATATCGATAAAAAAAGAATACATGATCTTCAAAATATCGCTAAACATAAATGATTTGATCATCTTCATTTTCAAATAAGAGATTTTATTACAGAATGATTTGATGGTCTCCAATGATATGATGTTGCTATCTTAGCAGATTTTCTCCATCATCTAGATCGCGAAACTCAGAATAAATTTCTTAGCTATTTATCAAAGCATGTCTCAACTTTGATTATCAAGGATATAGATGTCAGACCGAGATATAAATATTATTGGAATTGGTTTCATGATAGAATTTTGATGCAAAATAAGCTCTTATGCTTCCAAGGATCTCATGTTTTTCAAAAAAAACTTAAAGACTTATGATATACGGTTAGCTATCAAAAAATTCCTTCAATATTCCCTTATCCACACTATTTATTAGTAGCCAAAAAATAATATGATGTATCTTTTCCTTTTATGATCTGCATTTCTCAATTGAGTCGCACAATTGTTGCGGAAAGTCGGGCTTACATGATTTGACGGTTTTGTATCGTTTTGAGACAAATTCACTTTTCTTATAAAGAACTATTATTTTATAGGTGGTTTGCTCTTATATTGAATAAGTATTATACTACGATTCTATGTCTTGTCCAAACTTGATGTGAGCTTCGCTTATCCTTTTATAGCTTTGTCATATATCGTTGTGCTTGTCTGAGGATATTTTCTTGGGGAACATATATGAGCATTGAAAATAATAGGTATATGACTTATTTTAGCTGGAATAGTCCTTATAGCTAAATGATAAAACATACTTACATACAACATATACTTACTTCACCGTCTAGCTTCCACGAAAAACTTCATCAGCTTAGATGATTTTTTGAAAAAGAACATGTTCGTTATTTTTGTGATTTTGACGATACGATAACTAAAAATACTTGTTTATTGTACTCAAAGTTCAATTATTTGACCAGGAAAAAACATTTCTGATTGGATAAAACGTTCGATATATTACATTCTGATTTTGTTATCAATCCAAAATTTGTTGCCCTCATTACAACATTATGAATTAAAGAGATAGTGGTTGTAAGCAGCAATAATCTTGAATTTTTAACTAAGATGATTTATGAAAAAAAAGCGATATTTGATGGCTTATGACTTTCTATCGTTGGTATAGTTGCAAAAACTCCTGATTTTGCTTTTTGACCAAAAGATAAACGCAAGATATTTCCAAACAATGTTATATATATCTCTGATATATTTGAACATAAGAACTTCCTCTGATATGATTGATTTGTCTGTGTAGATAGGTATTCTTTTTTCAATTATTATTATATCTTTTGTAAAAAAATCTTATTTTATCTGCTGTTTTTGATAAAACATGTATAAACAATTATATTATTTCCTTCTCTCTTTGAGGCCTAAACAACGAATGAAAAATATCATTATATTCATTCCATTGGTTTTTTCTGGTATGGTATTCAATACTGTGGCGCTTCAAGAAAGTGTTCTAATTTTTTTCGTGTTTTCTCTCTTTGTAGGATCTACCTATATTATCAATGACTATAAAGACAAAGAAAAAGATAAAAATCATCCTAAAAAGAAATATAGACCTCTTGCAAGTTGAAAACTGAATTCTACTTTTGCTATTGTTTGAGCGATAGTGGTATGATTGTCTATGCTCTATCTTTCTTATCTTTTGTGATGAATCGTTATTCTTTGCTGTTTTCTTTTCTATCTTTTGAATACGGTCATCTATACTTTTTTTCTCAAGAAAATAGAAATCATAGATATCTTTAGTATAGCGATGTGATTTGTCATCAGATGATTGATAGGAATATTCATTATAGGCGCAGTATTTTCTCCTCGGCTTTTGATTATGTTGTTTTTCTGAGCGTTGTGGCTTGGTTTCCTCAAAAGGTATCAAGAGGTAAAGGTTGGTTGAGATACAAGAGTTAATCTTTTGAAATACAATGACCATTTTTTGGAACAGATTATCTCTATGATTACTACCGTTATCCTTATGTGATATGCCTTGTATACCTTTAGTTCTACACAATCAGAATTTATGATATTGACCTTGCCATTAGTTGCTTTTGGCGTCATCAGATATTATTATAATATATTTTTCCTTAAAAAATATCAGGAAAGTATAGAATCTATTATTTTACAAGATAGATGGATATTGCTTGATGGAGTATTGTATATCATTGCTGTATGATTTATTCTCTTCTTGAAATAAGATGAAACCGATATTATTTTGTATGGATGAAGATCTTGCCGTAAACACTAAAAATATTTCAAAATATATCCTGCATTTTGATACTTTTGCTAATGGTGAATATGTCGTCAAAATCCCAAAATCGTCTATATATCAGAATATCGTCTATATCTACAAAAAATTTTCTACTCAGACGTTAAATCAGGACCTTATTTCCTTATTGTTCACTATCAGAACTGTTGCCTATCAAAAACCTGCTAAAATCATACTATTGTTGCCATATATGCCATATTCTAGAAAGGATAGGGAAGATGATGATCTTACGTATTTTGATGGATTAACGTTTAAATTCCTATTAGAGCAATTCCAGGCTTTGGGTGTCGATGAAATCATTACCTTGGATATTCATAATCCTATCACTAAATATTTTTCTGATGTCAAAATAACAAATCTCAAGTTTTTTGATTATGTTTCCGGTGTTTTTAATACGTGAAATGTGTTTATTTCCCCTGATTATGGAAGTGCGAAAAATAATGCGATTCTTTCATTGAAATATGCCTGTGAAAATATTATAGTCAATAAGATAAGAACTGGCAAAAATACAACTACTTTCGGTGGTCTGTTGTCTAATCAATTTGCTCAGATAGATAATAAGGAAATCTACATCTATGATGATATTGTGGATACGTGATGAACATTGTGCCACCTTCTTGATTACATCATCAAGCATATCAAATATACGACCATCAAAGTGCTGTTTTCGCATCCTATATTGTCTCATGATGCCGTAAAAAAACTCAATGTATATAAAAATAAACGCGTTGTTTTTTATACGACTGATTCTTATGGTAGTGAATATACAAAAATCTCAAATTGTGAAGTTATCTCTCTAAGTAAAATCTATTCTTTATATCTGCAATCTCTATAAAATCATATGTCCAAAATAAACGTCATTAAATTTGTTCCCTATTTTCCGCCTCACAAATGAGGTCTAGAGTCTCATGTACAAGAACGAAGCCAGTGGTGGGTAAAGAAGTGATATGGCGAGGTCATTAATGTTGTCACTCCTATGGGACAGGAAAAAATAATGCAGAATTCAGAATTCAGAATTCAGAATTGAATTGAATCTATTGTACATAAAGATCAAATTATTGGATATACAATGGAAGGCTATCAAGTGGTGGTGTTGGATGCTTTTGATTTGATACCGGTATTTCCTTTTCCTAAGTTCCGGACTAAAAAATTCTGGACTGCTATTTCTTATCTCAAATTACAGATCAAAAGCTATGGTAAACAATATACACTAGTAAATACCCATACGAGATTTTTTCTTACGTCTTTGGCGGGATGAATTTTTGCCAAATGTATGTGAATTAAACGAATTCATATCGAACATGGTGTGGATTTTGTAAAATTGGCAAGCAAATTCAAAAGTATGATTGCATATATCTATGATCAAACTATTGGAAGATATGTGTTTAGAAATTCTGATATGGCTATAGGAATTAGTGCTGGGTGTCAGAGATTCGCTCAAAAATTCACTAATAAAAAGATACCGGTGATACATAGAGGAATGAATTTTACTTGAATGCAGAATGCAGAATTCAAAATTCAGAAATGAGAGAAAAAAAATATAGTGATTGGATTTGTTGGTAGATTAGTGAAGTTGAAATGATTAGATTTGTTAGTAGAGGCTTTTGATAACTTATATAAAAGACATAAAAATCTGACTCTAGAGATCGTTTGAGATGGCGATCAATTGGATGAGCTCCAAACTCTGGTAAAAGATCTTGGATTGGATGGAAAAGTATCGTTTTTGTGATTTAAGGACAGGGAATATGTAGTCAATGAATTTCTTCCTCATGTAGATATTGTCGTAAATCCTAGTTATCAAGAAGGTCTTCCTACAAGTGTTCTAGAATGATTGTTGTCCAAATGTGTCGTAGTCGCTACCCGTGTCGGTGGTACTCCCGAGATATCAGATCAGAAAGATTTGATTTTGGTGGATAAAGGAAGCGTTTCCGACTTGCAAAAAGGTCTGGAATATGCAATACAGAACCATGAAAAATTGAAATGATTATCATATGATTATGTAAAGGATCACTTTGATTGGAAGAGGAGTATAGAGAGATATCATGAAGTGTATACTTGAATGATTTGATAATTTTAAATTGTTATTGATATATTATGCTATTGAAACATTTGGACGTATTGAGAGATCCTATTACTCATGAAAAACTTGATATCAAGGTGTTTGAAAAAGAATGAGAGCATATCATGAGCGGAGAATTATTTTCTACCAAGCATCATTATCCTATTGTTCAGGGTGTTCCTAGATTGTTGGTAGAGGAGTTGAAAACTGATCTTTTGCAAAAAAAATATGATTTTTTCGTATCTTTCAAAAAAGAACTTAGTCATCAGCTTGTTGCTGAATGGGAAAAGGCTGTACATGGTATCAAAAATCTGGATAGATTTCTTAAACATCAGAAGAAAACTTCTGAAAGCTTCGCTTTTGAATGGAATAATATCTACAAGGAAAATGATTTTGAAAAACATAATTTCCTTCATTTTCTCGGAGGATATATTTGAGAACATGATATCAAAGGTAAAATAATCCTAGATGTAGGATGCTGATCTGGAAGATTCGTAAAAATGGGTGCAGTGATGGGAGCAAAAATCTCTATCGGTGTTGATCTATCGGAAGCAGTGGATTTTGCATTCGGACTTACCAAACATATTAATAATATTCTTATCGTACAAGGTGATATCTATCATCTTCCATTCTATCACAATATCGAGATAGTCCAATCTATCTGAGTATTGCATCATTTACCTGATCCACAATGAGGATTCACTGCTATAGCTCAGAGAGTCATCGAACCAAAAGGGAAAATGATTATCTGGCTCTACGCGAGAAAGAATAACCGCAGAGCTTTATATCTTTATGAACCTGTGAGATACATCACCAGACATATTAATAAAAGAGTATTACTTCGATTGTGTCACATCCCTGCGTTGATTGTCCATGGTATCAATTACCTTACCAGATTTATAGCTTGGTTGGGATTCAAAGGTGTTGTCAAAAAAATGCCGTTCTATTATTACATAAATTTTCCTTATAATATGAAGCATAATGATGCTTTTGATGTTCTCGCTACACCAAAGAGCAATTATTATTATACAGAAGATATCCAGAAATGGTTTGAATATGTAGGATTGAAACATATCCAAGGAAAATATCTCCATGAGGCTGGGTTGACCTTTATCTGAACATATGAAGCATAATATGTATAAAAAAAGCATCTATTTTCTTATCAATTCACTTGAATGAGGTGGTGCTGAAAGAGTAACTACTAATTTTGCTAATATTGCAGTTCAGGAATGAAAGGAGGTGTATATTATTACGCTCAAATCTACTAATTTTTATGACTTACCTCAATGAGTTCATCATCTTTCCTTATCACATATCAAAAATAATATACTTATGTTTTTGCTAGTTCCTTGGTATGCTTGGAAATTCAAACACGTGATGAAAAAATATCATTTGTCTGAAGGAATGAGTCTTTTGGAAGTTGCTAATTTTGTGCATATTTTAGCTAGGAAAGACGCTGTTATTTCTCTTAGGGTGCATATAAGTGTCTTTCAATGATTCTTTGGTGGTATTCAAAAGTTTTTGATAAGGTGGCTATATCCAAAAGCTAAAAAAATCGTTGTAAATTCAGAAGAAAATAGATATTCGATTGCTGAATTTTTACATTTTCCTCTTGATAGAGTGGAAACATTATATAATCCCGTAGATAAAGACAAAATTAAGATGTTACAACAAGAAAAATTAGATTATGATCTACTAAAAAAGATTGAATGAAAAAAAGTATTTATTACTACATGAAGGTTGGTGTGGCAAAAACATCATGAAAAAATTATCTGCACATTGAAATTGTTATATGATAGTGGTGATAAAAATTGGATATATCTTATTGTTTGAGATTGATCTGAAAGAAAAAAATTAGAGAAACAGGCTACAAAATTATGATTACAACATCATATACTTTTTTGTGGGGAGCAGAAAAATGTATTTAAATTCTTGCATGCAGCAGATCTGTTTCTCTATGCTTCTGAAGTAGAATGATTCCCTAATGTGCTTTTGGAAGCTAGAGAGGTGTGATTGCCTATCATTACCTCTGATTTCAAAAGTGGTGCAAAAGAGGTGATATTAGGCGAATATACAAAAGATATTTGAAAACATATGAAATATCCTTATAAGGGCAAATATTGAATATTATTGAATTTACATGATTATGAACATCAATTTTTAGAAGTTTATAAAACGTTATAATTACTGCTAATTATATTTTATTATTTATATATTTTCGATGAAAATATTGTTGATAGTATGAGCAAGACCAAATTTTATGAAAGTTGCGCCTATAATCTCAGAAATCAAAAAAAATAAAGCAATTGAATATAAGCTTATTCATACTTGACAACATTTTGATAAAAATATGTCTGATAGTTTTTTTGAAGATCTATGATTGCCTTATCCAGATATCAATCTTAATATCCATGGTTGATCTGTATCAGAACAGATATGAAGAGTAATGATAGAATTTGATAAAATATTGCAGGATGAAAAACCAGATTATGTATTGGTTGTCTGAGATGTAAATTCTACTGTCGCTTGCGCAATAACAGCCAAACAAAACTGAATAAAGGTTATTCATGTGGAATCATGATTGAGATCATTTGATCAAAAGATGCCTGAAGAGATAAATAGGATATTGACTGATAGAATCTCTGATTTCCTATTTATTACGGAAAATTCTTGAATCGTAAATCTAACAAACGAATGAATCATCCATTGAGTGCATCTTGTATGACATGTTATGATTGATTGTTTGATACAAAATTTATCGAAAATAGATTCAAAGAACACTATCACTGAATTCTGATTGGAAAAATGAAATTATTGTTTGATTACTTTACATAGACCCTCAAATGTCGATACAAAAGAAGATTTGGAAAAATATCTTACCTATTTCAATAAAATAGCACAAAAAATCACATTGTTTCTTCCTTTGCATCCGAGAACTAAAAATAATATAGAAAAATTTGGTCTGTCTGATTATCTACATAATGATCGTATAGTCGTTACTTGACCTTTGTGATATACAGATTTTATACATTTAGTTAAAAATAGTAAATTTGTCCTTACAGATAGTTGATGAATCCAAGAAGAAAGTACCTATCTGCAAATACCTTGTTTGACTATGAGACAAAACACAGAAAGGCCTGTTACTTGTGAAATAGGTTCTAATACTTTGGTGTGAGATGATTTTGATGCTATAGATTGATATATAGATACTATTCTTGCATGAACATATAAACAATCCCAAATACCGCCTCTTCGAGATGGAAAAGCCGCTGAAAGAATAGTTGCTATACTTTTAGAAGATTATGCTGCTTCATGAAAATAAAAATAGCATTTTTGTGACCTTATAATAATCAATGAATCGGTGGATGAGATAGAAAATTTTCCATTTATTATAAAAATCTTCATGAGGATTATTTTGATAAATATTTTGTCTATGTCGTGCCTGATGCAACATTGATTTCCACAGATAATCATAATGAAATCTTTCTGACTGAAGAGAGATTGCAGGATTTTTTCGTCTCAAAAGGCATGCATTATATTTATTTTGCGTGAGCAAAGATATCTGAGCATATAAAGGAATCATTGTTACAATACTACTATGGTTTGGTAAATGTTAATTTTACTGGCTGTTATACTGATAATAAAAAACTTTTGAATCTTATTATAAGTAAAACTGATTATTGGAAAATAAAATGGATCCATGGAAAGCTTAATAATTCTTATGTGGTATATAATCCTATAGACTTTGAAAACTGGGTTCGTCTTTCAAAAGAGGTTCATGAAAATCATAGGAATCATTTCCACGATAAGAAATGTATTATAGGAAGACTTGGTAGAGCTGAGCCATCAAAATGGCATTTTCTTATGATTGCTACTTTATTGAAATTACAAAGACAATGAAATTATGCTTATGGATTCATTTTTGCTGGAATGCCATTCTTATATAAAAAAGCACTTAAGCTTTTGCTCAATAAAAAGATGCACGCTAGCATACTTTTTCTTCCTGAATTAAGAAAACTTGAGGATATCTCTAAGTTCTATCATTCTGTAGATATCTTTTGGCAAACATCTTGGATCTGAGAAAGTTTTTGAAATGTTATTGCTGAAGCTTTCTGTTTCAATATTCCTGTTATCACTGATTTTAAGGCTTTCTATAGCGATGGTAAAATAAATAAGAAACTGTATGATGCTCAGATAGAATTGGTTGATAATGAAGTGAATTGATGATATTGTGCATATCCGGATAGTGTTATTAAATTTTTGGAAAACCATTCTTTGGCTCAATTACATACTATGGGAAAAGCAGGATATCAAAAAGTGCAAAATGTATACAATGTAAAATTTACTTCAAATACTATGGCGAAAATCTTATATGATTTTTGAAAAAAACATCTGTCTTTTGATTATGATGAAATTTTTGAGAATTTATTACAAATACCTTGATTAGAAGAGGTAGAGAACTATAAGGATGAGTATCTTGCAAGGATTAAAGAATGTTACCGTTGCAATCCTATTACTCCTACCAAAAAGATTATTTATAATTTTTCTGCAAATATATGGCGTTCTATTGAATATATTTATCTTTTATATAGAAAAGTCCTTAAAACTGTTTTTAAAATCGATATAGAAAAATAACTTTTAATCTTAATTTTACAAAAAAATGAAAAAGTTTATAAAAGATAGACATGATTATATCATGCAATATTGTAAGGATAAAAGTGTATTACATCTTTGATGTATATGAAATTCTTATAGAAGCACCTCAGAATATGAACCTTGGCTTCATAAGGAAATATCTGATGTCGCAAAAGAATGTATATGATTAGATTCCGACAAAGAGAGAATTCCTTTTGCTGAACAACAGACATGATCCAAAATATTTTTTTGAGATGTGCAATATTTTGATTTATCAAAAAAATTTGATGTTATTGTGTGAGGTGAAATTATAGAACATCTTGATAATTTTAAATCTTTTTTCGATTCAATCAAAAAACATATGCGTAAAGACTCATTGTTAATTTTAACCACGCCAAATGCCTTTAATTTTTCTAATCTCATTAGGGTTATTTTTACTGGTAAACCAATATTTGATAAAGATCATGTAGTGTATTTTGATCTATTTACTTTATGACAAATGCTTAAGAGACACGGATTTGCTATTAAAACGCATTATTATAATACTGAAGTCGCACCCCAAAGAATTAGAAATATGATTATCAGATGACTAGGAAAAGTATTTCCTATTTTAAATCTTGACCTAATGGTTGTAGCCAAATGTGTTGACTCTGCTGAATAAATCTTTCTTCTTGAGAAGTTAATAAAAATAATCTTCAAGAAGCAAATAAGGTCATGTATCATCGTTGACCAGAATTTTCTGATACATGGATTTCTGATCATAAAAGTCTGTGATTCGGCCATGTAAGGCTTTCTATAGTTGATTTAGATCCTAGGTCAAATCAACCTTTTTCTATCGAATGAGGAAACTATGTCATCGTTTTCAATGGAGAGATATATAATTATGAAGCATTAAGAGATTTACTTATAAAAAAATATGATATCTCATTCAAAACTACTTCTGATACTGAAGTATTACTTTATATGTACAAATATTTTGGCAAAGATACTCTTCATTACCTGCAATGAATGTTTGCATTCTGTATCTTTGATAAACAAAAAGATCAATTGTTTATAGCTAGAGATTTTGCTGGACAAAAGCCATTTATATATATTCAAGATGACTCTGGCTTCTATTTCGCTTCAGAAATACCTGCTTTGTTCTGATTGCATCCTGATTTCAAAAAAGATATCGACTATTCAGTCTTGAAGTTATATTTTATTGATAATTTTAATCATATACCAAATCATTTTTGTATATTCAAGGGTATCCAAAAACTAGACAATGCTTCGTATATGATAGTCAAACATTGAAAAATCATAGAAAAGCAAAGATACGCTTCATTGAAGAAAAAAAATGTAAAAAACGAAGAAAATGAAGTAGAATTCTTGTATAAAAAATTGGAACTTATGAAGCCTAGAGATATTGATTATGCTTCCTTTCTATCGTGATGAATCGATTCTAGTTTCGTTTGTAGCGGACTTAAAAGAAGTGAAGAAAGCCAAACGGATGCTTATACATTGAAAATCTGAAAAAAAGATGAGGATTTTGAAAGATCTCAATATGTTGCTAAAAAGCTTAATCTCAATCACTATGTCGTAGAATTAGATACGACTGATTTTCTTGCGTCAGTGGATGATTCTATCTGTCTCTTATGAGAACCTTATTTCCATATTACTTCAGTTTTTGCTGATGAAATTCTCAAAAAAGTAAAAGAAAAACATAAAGTCATCTTTACCTGAGGCGGAGGTGATGAATGTTATTATGGGTATAATAACTTATTGTTTCTTATGATGGATACTTATTTTAGTATTAAGAAAATATTACCAAGATGTCTAATAAGATTGATAGATAGAGTAACAAAACGTAAATATTCTACTATATTGTATTCTACTAGAGATACTTTTAAGGAGAATTACTTCATGAATAATTTCAAAAACATATCTCATATCTTTTCTTCTCATGAAACAGATAATCATGTATATACTTGTATTTCGTCATTAATTAATGACTTTAAGAAATTTGTACAATATACATCTTATATTGATTTTAGTTATATGTTCGGATTGTTTATAGAAAATATGCATTCCTTAGTAATCCAATGAGATTTGATAGGGATGAAAAATTCTATAGAGATTAGGACGCTCTTTCTTGAAAGAGATGTTATAGAAAGATCGTATTCTATCCCGCTAAGAAAAAAAATAAGCATATTCAAATTAAGAGAATGAAAAGAAGTTTTGAGAAAACAACTCATTAAACTTTTTTGAAAAAGATTTATTTATGCGAAAAAAATCTGATTTGGTGTTGAACATGATTTTAAAAAGGTATTCGAAGATAAATATATTCATATTATAGATCAAAAGATTCAAAAATTATTCAAAAGAGATATTTTCGATGAAAAAGAAATTGCTAAAATCTTACATAATTTCAAAGAAAACTTTTTTCTTATTATGAAACTCTATGCGTTAGAAGTCTGGTTTGAATCTTTTATAGATTAAAGTTTTTTTCATGTGAATAAAAAAACCATATATAACAATTATCACTCCTACTTACAATCGTGCTGATCTTTTGGAATCTGCTATTTTATCAGTAATCAATCAAAAACACGATATACCGTTTGATTGGGAACTTATCATCGTGGATGATGGTTCTACTGATAATACTCAACAACTGGTTGAGAAGTATATTAATGAATATCCAAAAAATATACAATATTATTATCAAAAAAACAGCTGAATACCTGGTGTTGCAAGAAATACATGACTTGATTATATGAATAAAAAGAGTGACTACGTAATTTTTCATGATAGTGATGATGAACTTACATCTGATTGTATTTGGTATTCTCTTAAAAAATTTTTAGAAAAAGAAAAACAATGAGATTCTGATAAATTTTTGGGCATGTATTTTTTGTGTAAAGATGAGAACTCTACTATTATTTGAAATAAATCTATATTATTGTGAAAGAAAGAAAGAAAATTTACTTATGATTCTTTCTTAAAAGGTGAAATAAATGTAGAAATGTGATTGATTACAAAATCTTCTATTTTTTTGAAAAATCCTAAATTGAGATTTGATAATGAAGTTATTACTGAATGAGTTATGCGAAGTAAAATGTGGCAATATATGGATACACATGATATGTATATCTCTGTATTTGATTATGTCGGTAGATTATATAGGGTTTTCCATAATTCCGAAATTCAAATAACGAAGACTATTTCTCCTAAGAGATTCAAAAATAATGCTTTATGAAATGAAAAAATTCTAACAATTATATGAAATGATCTTTTGGTAAAATGATATAAGAAAACATATTGAGATTTTTTATTTAGAATTTGAATAAATTGGTTTTTGTTTGGTAATACAAAACAATGAAAAACATTTTTATTGAAAGCTCTTAGATATCAATTATCATTAAGAAATATTGCAATCTATTTATTATCAAATATATCAAAAAAGCTTATTTTAAAACTTTATAAGATATATATTACATAATATAAATTTATTTTTTGCAAATTATAATTATTCCTGGTGATGTGTATTTGTTTGAAAAGTTTAAGTTTAATTTATGTAGTAATATAAAAATTGGATCAAATACGATTCTTTGTAATAAAAACATGAAAAATCTTATTTTTTCCAAAACGAAGTTGTCATAAAAAAATAGTCATATATTAAACAATCATCAGTAATATCATATTTTTTCTATTTTATGTTTTGTAAATATTTTTTTTAATGTAGATATATTCATAATTGAAAGATTATGAATATCTAATATTTTTTTGGGAGTTAATGCTTTGTTTATATATGCTATATTGGGTATGCAAATTATTATTAATCCTCATTGTTTTGCCAGTGAAAAGTGTCTATCTATAACGGTTTCTGGATTATCAAAATGCTCTATAAATCCAAGCGAATATACAATATCATATTTTTCTTTATTTGAGTTCAAAAATTTTTCATCAAAAAAATCTCAATAAATTATGTTTGCTTCTATGTTGTTTTTTTTGAAATTCTCTTGTGTTTTTTTAATTCATTCATCGCTATATTCTATCCCGTTTGCTTCTAAGTTAAATTTTTGTGCAAAATTTATGAGAAAATTGCCTGGAGCACATCCTATTTCAAAAACATTTTTATAACTTTTAATATATTTTTTACAAATGTTGAAAAAATCATAACTCTGCAATCACTGTAGAAATGGTAATTTTTTTATAAAATTCTGGCTTCTTGTTTTGTGTACTGAATCCCAGTGCTCTTTTGTAGATTTGATATCTCACATCTTAACTATGTTTGTAAAATAAATTATTTCATTCGTTTCTCTACCCATTTTATAAGGAGGAATAGCTTAATCTTATATGTATTGAATACTGAATTGTTCGTCTTAATAACTGACTCTTTGTAGAATTCGTGCCGATGTTTGTTTAATATTCATTTTTTATAGAGTGTTTCTACTCAGGCATCAATTTCTTGTATGTATTTTTCTTGTAATATCCAAGTATCTATAGGTGGTTGAAATCATTGTTTCCCTCTGTTGATTATCTCGTCCGGTACTATATCTTTTATGATTTCTCTCATAAGTATCTTCGTTTTTTTTGCATTTACTTTCCATTTAGTAGGAGTTTTTCTTCCTCGTTCAATCCATCTGATATCTAGAAATGGACTTCTGATTTCCAAAGGTTGTGCCATGCTTGCTCTATCCGTTTTGACTAAGAAATTGTCAGCTAATGTATTATAGAAGAGATCGAAGTCTATCATCGCTTGGGTGAAGTTGCCATGAGTGGCTTTCAAAAGTTCTGTGAATTTTTCTTCTGTTCGTTTCTTGTATACTTCTGGTTTATAGAGTGTTGATCATCCTATATTCGCGTAGAATTGTTCTGGTGGAAGAAGTGATACCCTAAATGCTTCTTTTATTTTCGATAGAGTTGAGAGATTATTCGCGGTCTGTGGAATGATACGAGAGAGGATCTGTCTTAATAATCTCGGTATCTTTCTGATGAGCGTCATCTGTGCGCCAACCTGATGCATCATATATCAACCAAATATCTCATCGCCACCATCACCACTCAGACTGACGGTAACATACTTTTTTGCTAATTCACTGACGAATCTCGTAGGAAAATTAGAATAATCTGCGAATGGTTCATCGTAATAAAATGATATGTCGTCTATCATACGTTCGAAATCATTTTGTCTGAAATATTCATGGTGATGATTTGTTCAAAATGCTTTTTCTACAATGTGGATATAATGAGATTCGTCATATTTTTTACCTTCAAATCCTATGGAGAATGTATTCAGTTTCTCTTTATCTACTCGTTTTCTCATTTCTGCTACGACAGAGGAGCTATCAAGTCATCCGCTGAGGAATGCCCCTACAGGTACATCGCTCGTAAACATTCTTATTTTCACTGATTCCTCCAAAAGCTTTTTCCCTTCATCAAGCAATGCTTGCTTATCATTAATTGGTGTATATTCTGGTATCTCATAATAACACGTATTTTCTATTTTCAATTCTCAATTCTCAATTTTTAATTTCAAGGAATGTCTTGCTTCAAGTTTCTTTACGTTTTTGTAAATAGTCCAAGGAGCTGGAATGTAGCCCATAGTGAAATAGAAATCCAATGCTTCTGGGTTTATATTTTCTTTAGTATTTATTTTCAATTCCTTATGTTCTAATATTCCTTTGATTTCACTTGAGAAGATAAATTGCTTGCCATCAAAATAATAGTAGAAAGGTTTCTTTCCAGTCCTATCTCTACTGCAAAACATTTCTTGTGTATTGGGATCGTATATAGCGAAAGCTCGCATTCCATTGAAGTGATTTACACAATCTGCTCCGTATTCCAGATAACTGGCTAATATCACTTCGGTATCCGAATTTGATGAAAAATTATATCATTTATTGATGAGGTCTCATCTAATTTCTTGATAATTATATATCTCACCATTAAAAACTATTCTGACACTTTTTTTTCAAATTTCTTCTAATATTTCTGGATGATGTTTCTGTGAAAACCCTCCCACATCTTTGTCATAAAACATAGGCTGGAATCCCGCGTCGGTCAAATCTATAATTGCTAATCTTACTTGTCCTTGTCCTACGGTGAAGTTATTGTCGTTTGGCTGACAGAAAAAACCTTGATCGTCGGGTCCGCGATGAATGATAGCCTGATTCATATGTTTGATCAGATTTTCTGATTGTTGTTGATCTGTGATTTTGATACATCAATTAATTCAACACATTATAAGCTTTTATAATTACTAAATCATTTTTTTCTCAATACGCCTTTTACGTCAAAGATTATTCCATCTTTTTGTAATAATTTTGTGATATCGAGATTATCAAATTCTTTGTGGTTCTGTGCAAAAATCACTCCATCATATGTTCCAGAAATTTTACTTATCAATTCAGATTTTTCAATATTCAATTCTTCTCTATCATGATCATGGAGATAGGTATGATATGGGTCGTATCCTACTATGTTTATTCAAAATTCTTTTAATTCCTTGATAGTATCCGCTATTTTGCTGTTTCTGAAATCTGGTACGTTCTCTTTAAATGTCAGTCATAATACTAATACTTTGGCTCATTCCACTTTTGTTCCTGCTTTGATGAGCATCTTGATTATTTGATGCGCTACCCAAAATGGCATATCATCATTGATTCTTCTTCCTGCCAATATGACATCAGGATGCATACCCAGTTTGATCGCTCTTTTTGCTAGATAATATGGATCTACTCCTATGCAATGACCTCCTACCAATCCAGGAGTGAATCTTAGAAAATTCCATTTGGTTGCTGCTGCGTCAAGGACATCATATGTACTGATTCATAATTTATCGCATATTTGTGCTATTTCGTTTATGATAGCTATATTGATATCTCTTTGGGTATTTTCTATGATCTTAGACGCTTCTGCTACTTTGATGCAAGGAGCTTTGTGAATTATCCCTGTAGTAATGGAGCCATACATTTCTGCTAAAATATCGAGTGTTTTCGTATCATATCCAGCTACGACCTTTGCAATTTTATCTACGGTATGTTCTTTATCTCCTGGATTTATTCTTTCTGGTGAATATCCTATAGTAAAATCCTGTGGACATTTTAATCCGCTATATTGTTCTAAAAGAGGAAGACAAACTTCTTCCGTAGCTCCTGGATCAACAGTCGATTCATATACGACTATCTGTCCTTTTTGTAATATTTTTCCTATGGTTTCAGATGCTTTGATAAGCGGTGTGTAATCAGGATCTTTATTTGCATTTACGGGTGTGGGTACGGTTACGATAATTATCTCTACCTGTTTCAGTTCTTCAGGATTGTTGGTATAGAGAATATTCACGTCTTTGATTTTTGCACCTATCTCTTCGGTACTATCAAATCCGCTTTTTAATTCTTCAAGTTTTTTTTCATAGACATCAAATCCGATGACGGTGTTTCATGTCTTAGCTAAGTGATACGCTAATGGGAGTCATACGTATCCCAATCATACAATCGCGATTTTTTGCATAATAGTTATTTAGTAATATAAAAATCTTTGTACCAATTTATTAGATTTTCTATTCAATTTTCTACTTCAAATTGTGGTTTTCGTCATAGTTTTTCTGTTGTGTGTTTGATGTCTGCACTAGTTTCTGGAACGTCTCCTGGTTGTAGTGGTAAATAATTTTTTATTGCTTTTTTTCAAAGATTTTTTTCTATCAAACTAATCACATATTCCAAATCTACGGGATGATCGCTTCAAATATTAAATACTTCATACGTAGTTTCTAATGCTAAACATTTTATTATCCCGCTTACGATGTCATCTATGTAGGTAAAATCTCTTTTCATATTTCCATTGTTGAATACATCTATCGGTTCTCATTTTAAAATTTTACCAGCAAAAATTAACATTGCCATATCTGGTCTGCCTCGTGGTCCATAGACGGTAAAGAATCTTAATCCTATGGTCGGTAGTCCGAAGAGATGTGAATAACTATGTGCTATAAGTTCGTCTGCTTTCTTGGTAGCAGCATATAACGATATGGGGTGATCTACTTTATCGTCCACAGAAAATGGCTGTTTGATGTTGTTTCCATAGACACTTGAACTAGAGGCATACACGAAATTCTTTATCTTATATTGTTTAGAAAGCTCTATAATATTGTGAAAACCGACAAGATTTGATTGAATATAGGCGAATGGATTGATGAGACTGTATCTTACTCCTGCTTGTGCTGCAAGATTTAAAACCTTGTCAATTTTATTTTCTTCAAAAACTTTTTTTATATCTTCTAATGTTTCTAAATTTCCTTTGTAAAATTTGAAGTTAGGGAATCTTTCAAGGATTGTCCTTCTCGCTAGTTTGAGATTCACATCATAGTAATCATTTTCGTTGTCGAATCCGACAATAGTCTCTCCTTGCTCTAATAGTTTTTTTGCGGTGTGAAATCAAATGAATCAACTTGTTCCTGTGATAAGTATGGTAGACATCATATGGTGAATAGATAAAAAAATGTTGCACCTTATTTTCTGAAAGTTTTGATTTCTTTTTTTAGAAGTTTAAGACTTGGATAATTTACTCCTGCTATAATAATATAATAACTAACTACTATGATCATAAAATAGAGTATGTTTTCATATCTATGAACATCTTGTAAGACAAAAAATTTATCTTTCAATAACCGTATTCATATACAGATTATGCCTATTGTTGCAATGTTTTTTATGAAAAATGCTCGATTGAACGTTATTTTCTGTATCTTGTTGATGACTCTGAAACTTAATAGCCAAAGAATAATCCACCCAACAACTGTTCCTATAACAGCTCCTGATAATCCTCGTTGAAAAACCGTGATAAATGTTACCATGGATATGATGGTTATAAGCAATCCGAGTGCTAATATTTTCGTTCTTTGTTTGACGTTCCCTGTACCGGCTAATATTCAGAAATTAATAGTGAATAATATATTGATGATAAGAAATGGGCTTGAATACATCAATAGTTCTCATGAATGCAAAAATTTCTGTCAGAAGAGTATGGTAGTTATTTCTGGTCCTAGTACAAAAAATAATCATCATATACTTAAAGCAAATACGGAAAAATATTTATAGAGTGTATTTTGTAAAAGTTCTAATTTGGTATTGTCTTTTTTTGCCATAATTTCGCTTACAATAGGGAATATTAACGATAATATTGGCGTAGTGATTATGGTATATAAACTTATTATGCTTAAATAATTAGTAAAATATCATGCTGCTGTTGGACCAAGCAGATTAATTACTAACTGTTGATCTAATTGTGTAAGTACTAATCAGACATTTGCTGAAAGAAATATCCGAAATGCATATTTTAATTGTTTTTTTATAATATTTTTGTGAAATAGTATTTTTCATTTTGAAAATATATTTCTGTATTTTTTGTTAAAAAGTAATAATCATATTAGTATGGATGCTCAAACTCATATAATCCATGATATACCAAAGTTATTTGCTGTGATACTGTGTGTGAGCCAAAAAAATATAGTGAATCAAAGCGTGGTATACATCCTGACAAATTCTATTCGTCCATATTTTTTGACGTCTTGAAATGCATAATATATCGATGTCAATACCTGAATTATATTCACACCTATAAAATAAAAACAAAGCGTTTTAAGTATTTGTCATGCTTCTGGTGATTTGAAGTGATGAATAGCTAATCGATCTGCTCAAAAATACATTCCTATAGCTATGACCATCCCTATCGTTACTTGTGCTATCAATGTAAGCAGGACAATTGTCTTGTAGTGATCATATTTTTTTTCTATTCGATACTTCGGGAGAAAATATTGAAGTGCCTCGGTAAGTCCTAAATCATGATAGATAGAAATTAGCATAACAAATCAAAGTACACTATAGAAAATCCCTACATCTTCTACCGACAGAGTATTGGAAACAATTACTTTGATAAGATATCCTACTGGTGCGGTGATGATCATAAAAAAATATAACCAGAATCACTTTTTGATTAGTTTCTGGCCTAATGGCTGATCTGCTAATAAATCCATTTCTCCTTCCATATTTTTCTTTTTTATTAAAAAATGCCAAATCATGGTAACAAAAGCTGAAGATTTTTCAATTGCATTATTTTTTATTTGCTTTTATAGGATTATCTATATTGAATAGAGTAAATTCTATAAATCCTAGTGTTTCTTCTATGATTTTTGCTTTCATAAAATGTTTTTGTTTTCCGTCGATAAGATCGCCTATTTCTGCGAGAACGGTTTTGGGTGAATATTTTTTTGGCAGATTTTTTTTGATATCCAGGAGAATGTCTTTGTATGTTCATCAGGTTCTTTCTTTGATCAATGCTTCGTTGATAGGATAATGATTGGTGAAGAAAAAATGGACGTCGAAAAGATCTCTGTTTTTGTATCTTGTATGTAATGCTAGGAGTTTATTGGTGAATATCGCATCATTTGCCATTGCTCTGATCGGTGTTCAGAAAAAGTTGACCTGTTCATAGGTGTTGTTGCTATATTTTTTTTTGCTTATCTCTATTTTGATATTGTGGTGATGTGCACCATAATCCATTAATATAAAATAACTGAATCTTTTGTTGTGCTTGTCTTTTACTTTGCCTAATTTGTTGACTATTTTTTCTAATAATGGCATGATATCTGGACTGTCCTGGATAAGATCAAAATCCAAGTCTGTCGAAAATCTTGGTAATCATTTGAGAAAATAACATAACGTACCTCCTTTGAATGCGAGATATTGTCTGAGTGGGCTATCGAAAATCTCTTTGATGAGCTGGTACATATAGGTTCTATGTTGTGCTTGATCTAACATGGTCTGCGAGTTTTTTAAGAAGTAAAATGGTGGTTTTGGGATAGATAGGAGCTAGTTCGTCTATCAGATCTGCATTGAGTGGTGTTAGATTATCAAAGTAAATATTATGATAAAGATAGACCATGTCGCACACAGCTCTTTCTGGTGACGCTATCATATATTTGTTTTCGTGGTTGTATATTCCCATAGGGTTTGTGAGAATGGTATTCTTGATTTTATGATACGTGAAATCCGCTCATACTACATGTTTTGTTACTGTGTTGTCGCTTGCAAGCGTGATGGTATATTCATATGTCTGAAATATTACTCCTGCTTGTTGAAGTACAGTTTCAAATGATATGTATGATTGACTTTTGAGTTTAGCGCCAAGTTCCAAGATATCGTATTCTTTGAATGCTCGGATGCTTTTCATAGGATTTATCAGTATTCCACTTTTTTTGAGTGGTTGTAATGATGTATTTATATAGCTTCCATTCTCTTTTTTGAAGAGTTGTTTTAGCTCTCCTGTACTAAATACTGTTTTTTTTGTGGAGAGGAGTATATTGATTATTTTCATTCTGTCATCTAATAATCATATAAAAGTATTATTAACTAATGATAAGTATAGTTTTTTTGTAAAAAAAAGCAAATGAAAATCAATATATTCAGTTTTTTATAGTTGCAAACTATTTTGCTTTGGATATATATTGTAGTAATATGCTTCGCGTATGTTTTTGTACATTATATACACTACATCATTTCCCACTACATCATTTCCCACTACACTACGTCATTCCCCTATACTACATTACGTCATTCTCTTGAAAAAGGGAATCCAGTTTGCTTTGTATGGATTCCCGCTTTCGCGGGAATGACGTGACCATAAGAGAAACGGGAATGACGTGAGAGACGGAAAGCGGGAATGATGTAATTAAATTGTTAACATAAGCCCAAATTACTTTTAGTTTATTAGTAATAAAGTATGAATATCTCAATCGGCTTCTCAGGTGCTGCAGGAACGGGAGTGAATACCTCCGGAATGCTTTTGGGTGAACTTTTATGTTCTAAAGGATATACAATTCTCGGTGACAAGGAATACGCGTCCATCATCAAGGGTGATAATAACGATTTTTTCCTCTATATTTCTGATGAGAAACCTTTCATCACCAAAAAGATAGATCACTTTTTTCCGTTCGATGACTATTCTATCACGAAGAACGAAAAGATCTATGATCTCAAAAAAATCCATAAACTCAAAAAGACTGACGTAAAATACAAGAATGTCTACTTTTTCGGAGCGGCATTGAAATTGCTCGGGATCCCGTGCGAGGAAGGAGAAAAATTATTAGAAAAATATTTCAAAGATGAAATTTTGGCGAGCAACGTTGAATGTCTTCGTTCGTGATATGGATATTTTTCTACATCCAAATATGATCTGTCTCAGAATGTTGGTCCGGAAAAAGTCTTTATGTTTGGAAATGAGGTTATCGGAAAATGAGCGATGGCTTCATGAATGGACTTTTATGCTGCCTATCCTATGACGCCCGCATCTTCATTAATAGAAGTGATTACGGAAAATAAAAATGTAGTTTTCTATCAATGAGAAGACGAAATCGCTTGCAGCATCGCTATGCTCGGTGCTAAATTTGCTGGCAAAAGGGCAATGACCGGAACGAGTGGATGATGATTTGCCTTGATGACAGAATCTATCAGCTTTTCCAATCAAGCAGAATTATGATGAGTCTATGTACTTTCTCAGCGTGATGGTCCGAGTACAGGAACACCAACATATACAGGGCAGAGTGATGTAAATTATGCATTGAATGCGAGTTTTTGAGATACTTTTCCTATTGTATTAGCTCCTTCTAGTTATGAAGATGGATATCTATTGATCGGGAAAGCATTAAATCGATCTGATCAATATCAACATCCAGTCATTGTATTGCTCGACAAACAATATTCTGAATCATATTTGTCAGTAAATAAAGCAAAGCTTATCGCTGAACCTATCAAAAGAGGAAAATTGCAAACCACATGAAGTGAATGATACAAAAGATATGAATTAACTATTGACGGTATTTCACCGGTGGTCATTCCATGAACGGAAAACGGTGAATTTATAGCTACTTCCTACGAACATGACGAATATGGAGCGACCAGCGAAGATCCGATAAATAAACAATTGATGAACGATAAAAGATTCAAAAAACTCGATACCTTCGTTCAGCAGGAATTTACCAAAGATTTCTATGGGTATGAAATCATTAATCCGGAAGCAAAGATTTTTTTTGTTACGTTTGGAATGAATAGGCTTGTACTTGAAAACTATATAAGAATTCAGAATTCAAAATTCAAAATTCAGAATTGAAAAAAGTATGGTTTGATCGTCGTGAAGGTCTTCCAACCTTTGGATATGAGATTGAAAGAATTCTTGGATACTCACGTCAAACAGATAAAAAAACTAGTTTTTGTAGAGATGAATTATAGCGGTCAGATACAAGAGTTGCTTACTAATAAATGTTTGTTACATGATAAAAAATGGAATAATAAAATAACCAGTATTAGAAAATATACTTCATATCCTATCTTTGCGGAAGACATAATAATATAATGAATGATGAATAATTAATGATGAATGATGATTGTTTGTTTTATTTGCGAACTATTGTTATGAAAGAAAACCTTATTCAACAAAAGACACTTGAATTCTCTATTAAACTTGCAAAGTTTTATATGTCTTTAAAAGATAAGAAATATTATGAAATAGCTTCACAATTATTTAGAAGTTGAACTAGTATATGAGCAAATGTTGCGGAAGCACAATGAGCGATAAGTAAAAAAGATTTTATAAATAAAATGACTATAGCGCTTAAAGAATCTTATGAGACATTATATTGGCTAGAAATACTTGAACATTGATTTGACGAACATGTGGTTGAAACAAAGACTGACTGTGAATCTATTGTGAGAATATTGGCAACTATAGTAAAATCATCAAAAGAATAACAAGAATTCCAAAATTATTCATTATTCATTCTCCATTTTTAATCTATTAGCAATAAAACTATGAGAACTAATTTAACTAAAATTCAGTGGTGTCCTGGCTGTGGTAACTTCCTCATTATGGCGGCTATCAAAAATGCGCTCAAGGAACTCAATATACCAAAACATAAAGTGGTCATCCTTACCGGTATTGGTTGTGCCAGCAAGATGAGTCAATATATCGATGGCTATGGATGTGAAGTTTTGCATGGAAGAAGCCTTCCTTTTGCTACCTGAGTAAAACTCTCTAACCCTGACTTGACCGTTATCGCGTATGGATGAGATGGTGATGGATACGGAATCGGTCTCTGACATTTCCTACATTCTTGCAGAAGAGATATCAATCTGACCTATATCGTCGCAAATAATGAAAACTATGGATTGACTACTGGTCAAGCGTCTCCGACGACTCCACTTCATGTCAAAACCAAATCTACTCCTGAATGAAATCAACTCATGCCATTTGATCCTGTAGGTATGGCAAAATCTGCTGGATGCGGATATTCCGTTCATATGGTAGACAAGGATTTGCCGTTGCTTACTCAAGCTATCGTAGATGGTATCAAGCATCAATGATTCTCTCATATAGATGTCGATCAACAATGTCCATCTCGAAGGAAACGATAATTATTCTCGAATACTAAGTGCTAAATGTTACGTGTTAAATAAATATATTTCCATTATTTATAACTTAGCACTTAAAACTTAGCATTATATTTTTTTAGTTACTCTTGCTATTTCCTTTAAAATATTTATAGTATTTTCTCAAAAACAAAATAAAATAACTAAATCTACATCGGTATGTCAGCATTAACTTTTGGTATGGCACTTGATCTTATTCTAAGTGCTAATGAGTACGGAACATCGTCTCCTACTCTGAATGGTCATCTTTCAGCATTGAAGGAACGGCTTATCCTTGATCTAAAACTTCCTAGTGATTTTTTCAAGATTTTCGATGAACAACCTCAACTTGAAGAAACTGATGAGCTTGCTACATTGAAATATCGTGAGCTTACTCCGGAAGCATGTAGCTTCTATAAGGAAGTTGCTCTTGATATAGGATATATGTAATCCTTTTTTTGCGACAATAATAGTCCTGCTTGTTTAGCAGGGCTTTTTTTATTATTTTTCGTCCTGGCCTCATTCCGGCGATATGAAATTGGTGCCGGAATCCATGACTTTATTACCAAGTTTCTCAGTATGGATTCCGCCTGCCTGCCGCAGGCAGGGTTGCAACACTTGACACCGGAATGAGGTGATTGGGTGAATATATGAATTCCTGGCCTGTTTTTCTTTGCTTGAAAAAACTGCCTGATTGTTTAATAATATTCCATATTAAGATAAATACATTCACTGTTAGTTGTTAGTTTTTAGTTATTAGTTGAATTGTTATGTTTAAAATTGAATATTCTCCGAATCTGAAATGAGAAATTATTATTTCTGGAAGCAAGAATGCTGCGTTACCTATCGTAGCTGCAAATTTATGCATAGATAACAAAGTAACATTGCTCAATAAACCAAATATCAAAGATGTGCTCTCTATGGAAACTTTAGCGAAATCTGCAATTGAAAAATCCAAGGAATATTTTGATCTGACTGATGATCTTGCTAAAAAATTCAGAGCATCTATTCTGCTTATTCCATTTGGATTGATAAAATACGGGAAAGTGAAATTCGTCGGAAGCGGAGGATGTAATATCGGAAAGAGACCCTTGGATATGTTTGATGATGCACTGGTTAATGCTGGTATTACTGTTACTCAATGAGAATATAAAACGTTTGAAGTGACATGAATTCCTAAAAAAAATATCATGTTGCAATGATTCTCCGTCACTGCTATAGAAGCGTTGTTGATGTATCTTGCGTTCGCAAATAATTTCGATTATGAGATAAATATCTATCAAGTCGCTATCGAACCACATGTGAGAAATCTTATCGATTTCCTTAATACTATAGGTGCTGATATTCATCTCAATGTTGATCATAGTATCGTTGTAAAACCGTCTAAAATAGCTGTCAAAGAAAAAGAATTTACCATTATTGCTGATTATATAGAGGCAGGTACGTATTTCGCTATCTGAGCTGGCGCTGATGATTCAGAATTGACTATCAAATGATGCAATGTCGACGATCTTTCTGCACTCTATAGCATAGCTACAAAAATAGGAATCGATTTCAAAATCCTTGATAAGTATACCATCAGAGTAAGTTCTAAGAATAAGAAAAATTATCATGCCGTAAAATTTGAAACCAGAATCTATCCTTGATTTCCTACTGATCTCCAATCTATCTTCGGAACTCTTCTCACTCAAGCGACAGGTATCTCTAAAATATTCGAAACACTGTATGAAGGAAGATTCAATTATCTGACAGAACTAGAAAATTTATGAGCAAAAATAGAAATCCTTAATCCTCATGAAGCAATCGTCATCTGACCTACAAAATTGAGAGGAGGATATGTTTCTTCTACTGATCTGAGATGTGGAGGAGCGATGGTGCTTGCATGAATCATGGCCAAATGAACCACCAATATCATGAATGAAGATATTATTGCGAGAGGATATGATGATATTGTCGCAAAATTACAGAAGATCTGAGTAAAGATAACTGCGGTGTAATTTATCGTCATTGCGAGGAGTGAAACGACAAAGCAATCTAGTATAAATTTATTAGATTGCCACGCCTCATTTCTTTCGGCTCGCAATGACTAATACTTATATGTTTATATTGAGGTAAGTTATGAAAAAAATAAAGCGAATCGTCATTTTCACGTTGTTTATGGATATTTTATGATTGACTGTTGTCATTCCTGCATATCCCAATCTTGTGGATTTTTTCCATACGGATTATTTTATGATTTCCCTTGGAGTGACCCTTTTTGCATTGTTCGGACTCTTTTCTAGTCCTATCTTGTGAATGATGTCCGATAAATATGGAAGAAGGCCCGTATTGTTGATTTCTGTATTATTCACCTTTTTGAGTTATGTGATCATCGCTGTATCGTGAAATATTTATATCTATCTATTAGCGAGGATTGTCGCGGGTATGGCTTCAGGAAATATCTGAGCTGTGCAATCCATCCTCAGCGATATCTCGGCAGATCACAAGGAGCGTGCTGCGAATTTCTGATTGTTCGGCGCGGTGTTTGGTATCGGGTTTATAATCGGTCCTGCGATCGGGTGATGGCTTCTTGGATATGGAGTCAAGATACCGTTTATCGTCAGTGGAATATTGGCATTGCTCAATCTGGCATTCATCTTCCGGTGAGTTCCTGAGACCAATAAGCTTCTCGATAAGGCGAAAAAAATACGTATCGGTGTCGTTCGTGTCTTCAAGGATATGTTTGTTTCCAGCGAAAAAAAATATTATCTCGTTTTCTTGATCGTCAATCTCGGTATCATGATCTATCAGATGTCGTTTACGTTATATCTTTCCAAATTTTTCGCTATCTGATGAGAACAGAGCGGATATATTATGGCGTTATTCTGACTTATCATGGCCATTAACCAGTGACTCTTATTGAAACCGTTTTGGCTCAAAAGATTCTCCAACAAAAAATTGATCAGTATCAGTCTCTTTTGAATGATTATTTGTTATCTTTGAGCGTTCATTTTTCCATGAGCGATTCCTGTGATTACGTTAGTCGCTTTGAGTAGTGTGTTTGGATGAATTTTCCGTCCGGTATTCCAGAATATGATGTTAGGAAATAGACAAGATGTCTGAGTGGTAAACGGAAATGTCTCTGCATTATCCAATCTGGCAAATATTTTCTGACCGCTGATCGGCGGATATCTTATCGATCTCAACATCTCTCCTTTTGGTCTGGTCGCCTTGCTTATCGCATTAGCCTACCTCTATGCAAAAAGACATCTTCATAGTCATATAGCGTAATCGACTTGAAAAATGACGACAAGAAGATACAATTCGTTATAATGAATGATGAATAATGAAAGATGAATGATGAATAATGAAAGATGAATGATGGATGTACGATTTATTTATGGAGTATTGCTATGAAAGAGAATCTTATACAGGAAAAAACACTTCAATTTTCTATTGCACTTGCAAAATTTTATATGTCACTCAAAGACAAAAAATACTATGAAATAGCTTCCCAATTATTTAGAAGCGGTACAAGTATTGGTGCTAATGTTGCAGAAGCTCAATGAGCAATAAGTAGAAAAGACTTTATAAATAAGATGACTATAGCGCTTAAAGAGTCGTATGAAACATTATATCGGTTAAGAATTCTTGAGGATTGATTTGAGGAAAATATTGATAAAATAAAAGCTGATTGCGAGTCTATTGTAAGAATATTAGCAACCATCGTAAAATCCTCAAAAGAATAGAAAAAATTCCATTATCATTCATTATTCATTTTTAATTATTAATTAGTTTAATGGTATTGCGTCCAAGCTGATTTCCTGAATATAGTCCATCTGAGCAAACAATTTTTGATAAAATTAAATATATTATTGAAGAAAAATATCTTTCTTTTTGATATTCTCATATTCATACGCCAGCAGTAGAATCAAATAAGGTTCTTCTTGCTAAATCTTGAAATGAAACTAGTAAGCAAATTTTTTGATTATATGGATTGGCTCAATGAGCTGAAGATCTTAAAGAATATTCATTACACTTTGATTTAACTATTCCTTTTGCAAGATATATACTGGATCATGAAGGGGAATTAACTTTCCCATTTAAGCGTTATCAAACTCAACCCGTTCGAAGATGAGAAAGAGCACAAAGAGGAAGATTCAGAGAATTCCGACAGAGTGATATCGATACGGTGTGGAGATGAGATATAAAGGATTCTATGATATTGTATGATGCTGAAATACTTATAGTAGTGGCAAGTATTTTTGAAGATTTAAAAAAAGAATATCCTATCTCAAAAGTGACAGTACATTATAATGATAGAAGATTTTTGTCTCAATTGTTGGATATGTATCCACAAAAAACTGAATTATATAGTCTATTTGATAAATATTATAAAATTGGATGAGAGGAGTTTTCAAAAGAATTGATAAATATTGTAGGCGAACAAGAAGCAGAAACTATTCAGAAAAAACTAAAAGATCCAATTAAAAATCCCGAACTCCTAGAATTGGAAAATTGTTTGCAAAAATTGAATACAAATAATCTACAGTTTGCTTTTGATCCTTTTATTACAAGAGGATTGGATTATTATACGGGAATGGTGTATGAAACCTTTTTTGATGATGATATGGCATTGGGAAGTGTTAGTTCGGGAGGTAGATATGAAAACCTAACAACATATATTGATCCTAAAAAGAATTTTTCTTGAGTAGGAGGAAGTATTTGAATCTCTAGAATTGTAAGTCTTTTGTTGGAAAAAGGAAATTCAAGTTTAGATAATAGAACAACACATTTGTGTGTAAATTTTCCAGATACATTAGAGGATATTGCAAAAATAGCTAATATTTTAAGAAACGAATGAAAATACGTGGAACTTTATCCAGTTGCTGATAAACTTGGTAAACAATTCGCTTATGCTGACAAAAAATGAATTCCTTATGTCGTTATTTTCGGTGAAGAAGAAAAAGCTTTGAGGAGATATAAGATCAAGGATATGAAGACAGGAGAAGAAAAAGAAATCACTCTCTAAATGTATCTTTTTTTTATGAAAAAAGGCCCGGAAAAACCGGGCTTTTTTGTGCTATTTGTCTTTTTATGAAAACAATCCGATGAGGGTAAATGTTCCATAAAAAATAACATAGAAGATAATTATGCTTACCCACAGTATTCGTTCAGGGCGTTTTCCTGTTTGAATTTCTTTTTCCATAATTGACATTTTTTTATTTTGTCTGATATATCTAAAATAGATGGAAAATCAATGATATTTTTTGAATTGCTTGATTTTCTTCGAACTATTGATACATTTCATTTGAACGATAAAAGCCCTAACGGGAGATAAAAGCGATTTGCGCGATAAAATGATAAAAAGAACTTCGTTTGATAAACAATCTTCGGCTGATAAAATACTCTGATGTTTCTGGTTGTAATCAATGGGAGCTTTTATCGCGAAGCGTTTATTGTGAACATAGTGAACATTTATTGCGAAGCGTTTATCGAGAGTAACCCTTTTATCGTGAATGTAGTGAACTTTTATCATTGTTTCTAAAGTATGTCATTGCTTCAATTTGTCGTGATGCTTGCTGCAGTGCTCTTCATTATTTTTTGAATAGATCTCTACAAACGCAAGAAGATGAATATCCTGCATTTCGTCGTATTCATCGTCGGTGGCGGGTTGATCGTGATTTTTGCGTTGAATCAACAGCTGCTGGATCAATTCGGAAGATTTTTTGGTGTCGCGAGAGGTGCTGATCTTCTGGTATATATCTCGCTTATCATTCTTTTCTACTTCTATATCAATGCACTCAATAGACAGACCAAAGATACGTTTCAACTGACCAGACTTATTTCACAGATGGCTATGGACAAAGGTTATCTTGAGAACAAGGAAAAGATCGTTCATCGGAAGAACAAGGATCCAAAAGATGATTTCATCTTCAATGTCAGAGTGTACAATGAAGAAGCCTCGGTAGTCTCCAAAGTCATCGACGAGATTATTGCTGCAGGGTTCAAAAAAATCGTGCTTATCAGTGATGGTTCTCCTATCGTATCTGCGTTATATGAAAAACAACACCAATATCCTGATGCAATGATTATTGTTCTTGCACACACGATCAATAGATGAGGCGGGGCAGCCAATCAGACAGGATACAATTTCATCAAGAAATACGGCGATGAATTGAAGATCAAACGATTCGTCGGATTCGATTCGGATGGACAGATGGATATCAAAGATATGGAAACTTTTATCAAACATATTCATCAGGATGAAAAATTAGGGTTGGATCTGGAAAACAAAAAACCTGATCTGTATCTGTGATCGAGATTCATCGAAGGAGGAAAGAGCGAAAATATCCCACCTATGAGGAGATTTATTCTTCGTATAGCGAAATTGGTTACGAGGATATTCTATGGTACCCTGGTGTCTGATCCGCATGGAGGATATAGAGTCATTTCTTTGCCTGCATTGAGAAAATTCGTGCTTACTGCTGACGGTATGCATTATGCCAATGAAGTGAATGAACAGATCAAAAGACATCATATGAAATACAGAGAAGTCCCTATACATATCAGATATACCGAGTATAGCCTCAAAAAATGACAGAAGAATTCCAACAGTTTAAAATTGGCGGCAGAGATGATTTATAAAAAAATATTCTATAGATAGCTTTTGTATATAAAATGTAGGGGCGGATATTATCCGCCTAGGCGATTGATAATCGTCCCTACAAAACAATAAAAAAATTTTAATTATTCATTGGTTTAGAAGTATGATTGATTTGAAAAAAGTGCGCGATGATATCGAAGGATATATAGCGATTTGCCAGAAAAAAGGGAAACAGATTGATGTCGAAGCTGTGCTCGCAAAAGATGATCAGAGAAAAGAGCTTCAGCAAAAAATCGATGCGATGAAGTTTCAGCAGAAAGAGTTGGCAGCGAAAAAAGACTATGAAGGAGCTAAGGCCTTGAAAACTGATATTCAGTGACTAGAAGAACAATATGAAATAGTCGTCAAAGAGTTGAATGCTGAATTATTGAAGATGCCGAATACTGCTTTACATCCTGATGTCCCTGTCGGAAAGGATGATAGCGAAAATGTCGTGGTAAAGAGCTTTGGTGATATACCAAATTTCGGTTTTGAGCCGAAAGATCATATGATGCTTATGAAACAGCATGATATGGTTGATGTCGAAAGAGGAGTGAAATTGGCTTGAGCCCGCAGCTATTTTTTGAAATGAGATGGTATGCTGCTTGAACAAGCGGTATTGCAATATACCTTAAAAAAACTCGTAGCTAAATGATTTACCCCTATGAACGTACCGAATATCGTCAATCCGGAATGCCTTATCGGAACTGGATATTTCCCTGGAGGAGAGGAGGATGCTTATCGAATGGAAAGAGATAATCAATGGCTCATTGGAACATCTGAAATTCCTGTCACTGCGTATCATATGGATGAAGTCTTGGACGAAAAAGAGCTGCCAAAAAAATATTGTGGATATTCTGCATGTTTCAGAAGAGAGGCGGGTACCTATGGAAAAGATACTGCAGGGTTGTATAGAGTCCATCAGTTCAATAAAGTAGAGCAAGTTGTTATCCTTCCAGAAGATGAAAAAATGTCTAATGAATATTATCAACAGATATTACAAAATTCTATGGATATTTTGGATGATCTCAAAGTACCGTATCGTTTGTTGCAGTTATGTAGCTGAGATATGGCAATAGGAAAATATAATTCTAATGACTTAGAATGCTGGATGCCATCACGTAATGCCTACGGAGAGACACATTCTGTTACTGCATTTTTGGACTTCCAAGCACGTAGATTAAATCTTCGTTATCGCGATAGTGAAGGAAAAATCCATTACTGCTATACGATGAACAATACCGCTATTGCAACTCCGAGAGTATTGATTGCCATTATAGAGAATAATCAGCAAACTGATGGAACAATAAAAGTCCCTGAAGTCTTGGTACCATATATGGGCAAGGAATACATCGGGAAATAAATTACGAATATTCTCTTTATTATGCTTTTTATTATGCAAAAGGAAAAATCTTGTGGTGCTATCGTTTTTCGTACTGTTGATTGAGTGAATGAATTTTTGATTATACAACAGAAACAGGGCTGACATCGATTTTTCCCCAAAGGGCATGTCGAATCAGCTGAATCTGAAGAACAGACGGCATCAAGGGAGATTTATGAAGAGCTATGATTACAGATAGATTTCATCGCTGATTTTAGAGAATCGTTTTCATATATAGATCATACGAAGCCTGTTGAAAAGACCGTTGTGTTTTTTTTAGGAGAAGTGAAGTCATCTAATATTATTCCTTCAGATGAACTACAGGATTTCGAACGATTACATTATCAATCTGCATTGGAGAGATTGACTCATAACAATTCCAAGAAAGCGTTAACGAAAGCTTATACTTTTTTAACAGCATAATCTTTTCTCTTAATAACAAAAAAAGCTCCCATGAGGAGTTTTTTTGGTGACAGAACTGATGATATTCGCTCGGTTGTTATCTAGAGTCTGGAGGTACCGATGGGATTCGCCCCGCAGTCCTGCGGGGTTGCAGACCTGTAGTAAAACAAAAAAAATTCCTTTTGCAGGAATTCCTTTTGGTGACAGAACTGATAGTAGTCGCTCGGTTGTTGTACGCTAGAGTAGAGTGGAGGCACCGATGGGATTCGCCCCGCAGGACTGCGGGGTTGCAGACCTGTAGTAAAACAAAAAAAATTCCTTTTGCAGGAATTCC
>CAZJFP010000008.1:0-14308 GCA_964545415.1 uncultured Candidatus Peribacteria bacterium | reverse complement strand
AGTAGTCGCTCGGTTGTTGTACGCTAGAGTAGAGTGGAGGCACCGATGGGATTCGAACCCATGAACCGAGGTTTTGCAGACCTGTCTATTAGACCACTCTAGCACGGTGCCATCTTGGTCGTGTTGCATATATACGAATTCGGTCTAGCTTTTCAATTCTAAATTAGGTGAAAGGTGAAATGTATTCTGAATTCTGCATTCTGAATTATAAATTTTTTATCTCTCTGTCCATCTGCTTCTTGATGTCTTTTTCTTTGAGAATCTGCTTTTTCTCTATCTTTCTCATCAATTTTGCTACTCCTATCTTTAGCTTGATCAATCAATTTTTGTTTACGAAAATCTCCAGGGGAATGATGGTTGTTCATGATTTGTCTAATGCTGCAGATATTTTTGCCAATTCTTTCTTGGTAATCAATAATTTCCTTTTGCCTTTGGGTTGATATCATGGTACAAGCGCATGTGATGTTTTTTCGTACAATGGTATGTCCATATTGAGTATCCGTAGTTCTTTATCTTCCAATCTGATGAATGCGTCTTTGATATTGACGTGACTTCCTTTGATCGATTTCACTTCATGTCATTTCAAAATAATACCGACTTCGTATTCCTTGTCGACTTGATAATCGTGATAAGCGTGTTTATTTTTACTGATAAGCTTCATGATAGTATGATGAATGATGAATAATGAATGATGAATGATTTTTGTATTGTGACTTTATAATCTATCGTATATTACAATAGTTCATATTCTTACAATTCATTCATTATTCATTTTTAATTATTAATTATTCATTAATTTTTAGGTTCTACTCGGTTGATTTTCGTGTTGCCTGCTCAAAGATTGATGTAGATGTTGAGTATGCTTTTTGCAGTAGCTATATTTTTTGATTGGAAATAATGTCCGGATAGTGGATCAAAATCTGTCATATCGAGTTTTCCTACGAAATGTTTGTAGTACATCATTACCCCTACGTTTTTGGGGATAGCTATATCTACATTGGCTGCAGTTCCTTGGATTTCTATCTTGTTGCCTGAAAGTACATTTCCTACTCTGATAGTGATGTCATTTATCCCTGCGTGGAATTTCAACATTTTTCGTTGGAAGGTAGTCAGATCAATAGTATGCAGTCCGAGTAAATTTTTTATATACATGAGATCAAACGTATTTTTTTCTGGTACTATGAGATCGATATTGCTTCGATAATTTTGGAGGACATTCCGATTGCGATCTTCATTGAGTTTGAGATATCTTATGCTTTCGTTTTTCCCTGAGCCGATCAAAAGATGTCTGTCAGAATTCCATGTTCATTGGATATTCGTATTATTTCCTGTTCCTTCGATATATGAGTTTCCTATTAAGGTATCTAGATAGAGGTTTGTTTTTGTGCTTTTCCCTTTTTCTGGCAATTGATAGTTTATCGCTACACCTTCTTTCCGTTTCGTAGATGGATTGAGTGAGGTATAGACTCCTATCGTAAATATTCCTCCGAAGACTCATAGAAATAATATCAATCAAAAGATCTTTCCTAATATTCCTCTATAGCTTCGGATGATGATGGTGCTCAATATGATGACGAGTGGATAAATCTGATGGAGCTTGAAGCTGTTTATGGACAGCTCAATCAATCCTGTAGATTCTCCAAGCATCAAGAATCCTATTGCAAGCAATGCTATGATAGTTAGTGTCCTGAAAAATCCGTGGATTCTTTGCTTCTTGTACACTATTTTTTCTACGATTTGTATAACTGGCGGTTGTGGAGCAAAAAATTGCGGAACCTGAGGTTCGGGTTCTTGAGGTTGCGTTGGAGGAGGCGTGTAGATAGGAATATTTTCTTTTGTCTCAGGTGCCTGTTCTACGATATTTTCTTTATCAAGGTTTTTCCCCAACTCCTTCTCTACGAAATTTTTTGCTTCGACCATGACTCTTAGACTAAAGTGTTAAAAATTGAAAGATTGAAAGATTGAAACATTGAAACATTGAAAGATTGAAAGATTGAAACATTGAAAGATTGAAAGATTAAAAGATTGAAAGATTGAAATAGTAATGTTTCTATTCTCATTTCTCCATTCTCCATTCTCCATGTCTTATAGTTTGATGTCTTCTCGTTTCACTCTTTCCTGTTTCATGCTATCTCTTTCTCTGATGGTGACTGTTCCATCTTCAATACTTTGATGATCTACGGTAATGCAGTATGGGGTTCCAATCTCGTCTTGTCTTCTGTACCTTTTACCTATAGCTCATCCATCATCATATTCGCATTTATATGTTTTGCTCAATCTTTTGAAAATCTCTTCAGCCATCGCTGTTTGCTTTTCATCTTTTTTTACTAATGGAAGAACTGCGAATTTGATCGGAGCTAACTGCTTTGGAAATCTTACTACTACGCGAGATTCTCCATTCTCTAGTGTCTCTTCATCATAGAATTCCAGCATAGATACCATTACTTGTCTTCATAGTCCAAATGATGATTCTATACATCGAGGGATGTATCTTTTCCCTGTGAAAGGATCAGAATATTGCATATCTTTTCCGCTGATTTCTTGATGTTGGGTAAGATCAAAATTTGTTCTGTTGTGTATTCATTGGATTTCCCCGAATCCTCGTGGATAGAGATATTCTACGTCGGTTGCTGCAGCTGCGTAATGAGCAAGCTTTTCGTGATCTTTGAATCTGAGATGTTCTGGATTGATGCCGATAATCTCTGTCCAATATATCATGCAATCATTTTTTCGATTGATATAAGCTTCCATGGCTTTTTCTTTATCATCTTCTACGAAATATTCTATCTCCATCTGTTCGAATTCTCTGGTCCTATAGAGGAATTGTCCTGGCGTGATTTCGTTCCTGAATGCTTTTCCTATCTGTGCCAATCCAAACGGGATTCTTGCTCTCGTGGTATCCAATATCGCTTTGAAATCGGTGAATAATGATTGACAGGTTTCTGGTCTCATGTAGACTTTCGAGCTCTCGTTGGCTACCGGTCCGAGATGGGTATCCAACATAAGGTTGAAATTCCTGCACTCTGTCCATTCTGCCTCTTTTTTACTTTCAGGATTTTTCGGAATGTATTTTACGATAAACGCTCTCATTCCCTCATTACCTCGGGATTCCGGAGAGAGATTCTTCACTCATAATTTTTTCGCTAATGCTTCGTCGTCTAGTCCATCCCTATTTTTTTCAAAGAAATCTTCGATGAGTTTGTCTGCGCGGAATCTTTGTCCGGTTGTTTTGTCATCGATCAGTGCGTCAGCAAAGGATGCTAGGTGTCCGCTAGCTTTCCAGGTTGTCGGATGTGCGATGATGGTAGTATCCAATAAAAGTATATCATCTCTTTCTTGGGTGAAATGTTTGGTTCGAAGATCTGCGATATTTTTCTTGAGTAAGGATCCGTAAGGTCCAAAATCCCAGGCATTAGCCAATCCTCCGTAAATCTCTGAATTCGGATAAACGAATCCTTTTCTTTTTGCTCGTGCTACAATGGTTTCTAGGCTAAATCCCATACTAAATGCTAAAATGTTAAAATGATGAAATAATGAAAAGACAAGATAATGAAACGTTTGAACGTTTGTATGTTGAGAATATAGAAAAATATGCTTCTTTTTCAATTCATAATTGTTTTTATTCCTTTTTTTTGTGTCCTTCAGAACTTTTCCGGATTTGTGATAACAAAAAAATGTCTTCAAAAATTTGCATTATTTCTTTTTCTGAGTATAATTTTGATACGGAAGAAGGTCTTGCATATGACTATGATGCGACACACTATCGGTCTACTTGCTGTATTCTAGCGTTTTCCGCTATGTTATCAGTATCGAAAAGTGCTACCAAAAACAAAAACAAAACTGCCTATTGTTTATTACTTTACTGTAGTATTACGCTTTTCTCTGCTGTATATAGCCTTCACTAGTCCATATAGTACAGTCAAAAACCGTTGTATACCGTTTTGTGTATACCTTTGCTTGTATCGTATCCGCTGTATCCGATATATCGTTCTTGCAGCATTTCATATGTGGTTCCTTCTTCCTTACTCAAAAATGATCATGGGTAAAATCAATCCAAAAAAAGTCCTCGAAAATTTGACAAATAAAAAATTATGGTTATAATGATATCGTAATCATCTTCCCATACCATATATTCGCTCTGCTGATGTATGCTATAGGAAGGAGGTCATAAATAGATACTTTGCTTACCCTCACCGGTTTGCATCGCTCATCCATCTACTAATTCCTGTTTGTTCTCTACTTCAACGTCGTTGTGGCAAGACTAGCTTTGCTATCTCGATTATAGTATTGGTATCTATGGGTCTTAGTTGAGAGTTTATCTTTCTATCATGCTAGTAGTAAATGATCTTGAGTTGTTGTCTTTGTTGTTTACTTACAAAGTTCTCTTTGTTGGTATTCTTAGACTGCTATATTCTGTTTGTGGCTTTCTTCCTTACCTTATAAACTCACTACGTTCGTGATGAAATGATAAAATGATGAAATGATGAAATTTGCTATAGTAATGTACTATAGTTTTTTTTATTGTGCTTGAAAAACTCTCATAAAATGCTAAAATACCTGTAGCCATGCGATAAACATTATTTTATTGTTTTTATTCGTTTAATGGCTGAGAAATTTGAAAGTCTGGATATACGAAAGTTATCTAGAAAATTAGTACAGGATTTATGAATAATCTTTTATGATAGAACATTTAGAAATCGAAGTTTTCAGGATCAGATTATGAGGGCTAGTATATCTATAGGAAACAATATAGCAGAATGACGTGAAAGAGCATCGAACAAAGAATTTATACGCTTTCTTTATTATTCAAAGTGATCGTGCGGAGAAGTCAGAAATATGCTTTATCATGCTTTAGACTTCTGATACGTAACCCAAGAGCAATTCGATTATTTTACAAAAGAGTGCTTGCATATAAATATAATGATTTATAAGTTTATATTGTCATTGATTTAGTTTTATCAATTTATCGCGCGAAGCGCTTTTATCATTTTATCATCTAGTATATGTCTGATTGTATTTTTTGTAAGATAGTCGCGTGAGAAATACCGAGTGTCAAAATATGGGAAGATGATATATTTGTCGCATTATTGGATGTATTCCCTGCATGCAAAGGACAAACCTTGATATTGCCTAAACAGCATTATGATTCTGATATATTCTTGATGGATGATGTAATATACGCGGATCTTATGTTGGCCAGTAAAAAAGTCATCGAGTTGATGAAGAAGTGATTGTGAGTTGAAAGGGTTGGTATGGTGGTTGAATGATTGCAAGTGCCTCATGCACATGTGAAGTTCTATCCGTTTCGATGAGGAAAATCTTTTGAGTGATGATTGACCTGACATACTATGGCTGATATGAACGAACTCCAAAAGCTTGCGGATCAAATAATCAAATAATCTTTTTATCGCTCTTTGTTGCCATGCAGCAAAAAGAAACTATGGAAAGATCGCCAGAGACCACTCCCTGTATGCCAAAAAGACAGGGCATTATCTCCCGTGTTGCCAAGAACATTTTCTCACTCTTCAAACATATCCCTATTATCCCTCTCAGGGGATAATTTTTTTATTTTCTTATTCTTTCTCTCATGTTCACATTTCCAGAACTCTTATTGCTCCGGACAGCTTTCTTTATCGTAGCATTCGGATTACCTATGATCTTCACTCCGAAGACATTCAAATCTATTATGGAAAAAACCTTGAAAAATCTCGACATCATTAGGATTCGAGCATTTATTACGCTGATCATCTGATTTTTCTTTCTCAGTGTCTATCAAAAATTCGATCAAGGTTGGGCAATGACCTTTTCTATTTTCGGCTATATCTCTTTGTTGAAATGATTGGTGCTGCTCCGATTCCCCACACGAGGACAGACTAAATACAAGATGTTCCTTTCTACTGCTACAGGATTGCTTCTCTGGGGAGTGATTGTCATCCTTTTTGCTGCATTCCTGACTTGGATAGCATTGGTTAAAATGTAGAATAATCTATTATTATATACTGAAAGACGGCTTTTGCCGTCTTTTTTTGTTTATTATAAATTACAGTATTGACTTTATCTTTAAAATTATTAAGTTTGTAGAACTTTTCCAACTTTTATTACGTATTGTGTATCTATGAATGCTTGTGATTTAACGGTAAAAATGCACGGTAAAGCTACGGTATGACCTAAGTCGCAAATAGTTATTCCCAAGGATGTCAGAGAACTTTTGGGTATCAAACCAGGTGATGATCTGATGATTATTTCCAAGGGTGATATGGCGATCGGAATGATCAAGTCAGACGATGTTCCGAAGTTTCTCCAATATGTTCACGCAGAGATGAAAAAATAACTCTGATTTATATCTTTTGTTGTATCTGATGAAACGTTTCTATTCTATGATCATTGTTTTGGCTGTGCTTTTCTTGCTTGCTGGATGCTGAACTCAGACTGATGATACCTTAATCTCTACCTGAACTGTTCAGTGATTCACTACGAGCTATACGGTAGGTGTTTCTCCCGTGTTTCAGACGACACTATACGGAACCGTTATCGCCGATAGTATCAAAAATATTGTGAGCAATAGAGGAGGTGTACTTGATTATATCAATTGTCAGCCTGGTAAAGAGATTTCTAGAAGCACTATTATCGCTAAGATAACCCCAAATGAAGACGATATGACCTATCAAAATTCCGCTATTCAGCTTTCTGTTCTCCAGGAACAATTGCATAATCTTACTTCTATTTTTTCTTTGACGGAAGATACGTTGGCTATTCAACAAGCTATCCTTCGTGATCAATATGAGAATAATTCCACTTTACTTGAAAACCTGAAAAAGACACAGTGATATACCGATTCTTCATTGGAATATCAGGAAGAACTTTTGGAGCAGCAATATACAACCTTGAAAACTTCAAAATCTGTAGATATAGACAAGATGAAGACAAGTATCGCCAATGCATATAAACAGTATCTGATTATGATCAAGGATGCATTAAAAAAAGTTAATGACGTGTTCGCTGGTGCTTTGCCTGTCTCTGATACTGATCCTAGTCTCAAACAAGAAATTGTTTCGGAGTATGCGAGACTCAATCGTAAGGTGTCTGATAGTATGAGTGCGAGTGAATTTTCTGATTATTTGTCTGATATGTCTGATTTGATGAGCTTAGCTGCTCGTGGAATCAATGCAACTACGCCATCTGCTCTACTTCCGCAATCGAGTACGGCAGGACTTTCGATAGATACGCTTTCTACGGCATTCACGACTTTGGCGAGTACGTTTGTTGGCAGCAAATCCGCTTTTGATACGTTAGCTTCTTCGTATGATTCGGTGAAAAATACCTATAATAGCCAGATCAAAACGCTTGAGACCAATACGGATAATTTCAATGATAATACTGCTGAGTCCACTAAACTGCAGATCGAAAATCAGAAGGCGAGTCTGCAGCTGGCACAGAAAACATTAGCGAACCAATTAAATTCTTCCGATGAAAGTCAGACGATTCAGCTCATGTCACTCAAAAATCAATTGCTTACGTTACAACAGAATATCGCCGTACTTTCCAATTCGCTTGAAGGTGAAATTTTATATGCTGGTGTAGATTGAGTAGTCAAAATCAGGGCACTTGGTGAAGATAATAAGCTTGCCCCAAATACGTTGCTGTGTCAAATAACGCCTACTGATGCGTCTAATACGAGTATTCAGATATTCTCGTATCAAAGGCTAGCGCTGGGTAGTAAAGTCGCTATTTCTGATCAATGGGGGCAATTTCTCTGAACATGAGTAGTACTGTATGAATATCCGTACAAAGATCCTGTAACCCAGAATTATGTCTACGAGATACCAGTGGTCAAATTCACTGTGAAAGAAAATGAAAGAGTGTCTATTACGCTATCACAATCTGCAGACAAAAACGATATCCGGATTCCCTTGCAGTACATCAGTCCGAGACTTGAGGGTAATCTGATCAGAAAAAAAGTCGGATCGTGAATTCAAAATATTTATGTGAAATTATGAGATATCAATAATGAATATGTTCAGATTTTGAGTGGTTTGAGTTTGTGAGATGAAATAGTGAAATAATTGAAAATTTAAAATTGAAAATTGAGAATTGAAATATTGAAAAATGGAGAATTAATGTTTCAATCTTTCAATCTTTCAATCTTTGCATTTTATTATTAGTTGTTTGGTATGGTCAAGTTCTTGAGAAACAACAAAGTGGCGATATTGGTGTTTACGGTGTTTGTAGCCGTTTATGGTGCTATGAGCATTTTCACGATTCCTAAGGAATCTCAGCCATCGATAAATATTCCGTATTATTATATCAGTTTCAGCTATCTCGGTGCGGATCCTGCATCGATAGAAGAACAGGTAGTCGTGCCTCTGGAACAGAAATTAAAATCTATTACAGCGGTGAAGCATATTAGTTCTTCGTGCTACTATAATTTTGGGACGATTATGATCGAATTTGATCACTCCAAGAGCGATGTCGATGCGACCAATGATATCAAATCCGTCATCGACCAGGTTTATCCTTCGCTTCCTAGTGATGTGAAATATCCTGTCTTCAAAAAAATAGATATCAATGATTCTCCGGTCTATTCGTTTTCTGTCGCCTGAGATATACCTACGCAAGCTATGTATCAAAAACTCAAAGTTTTGGAGGATCAGCTTAATTCTGTCCCTTGAGTTTCTGATATCACGGTTATCTGAAAACCGATACAGGAAGTCAAAATCACTTTTGATGCTGAAAAATTGGCTTTGTTGGAACTTGATTTTTCACTGGCAGTCAATCAGCTCAAAAACGCATTTGTAAAATTTCCGGTGGACAAAAAAGATGTTGCTGGTAAACTCTATTCGTTTGAGATAACCAATTATGCTGCAGATCTTACCTGATTGCTTGAACAGCTCAAAAATTATGATCTCCTCAATACTGCTGGTAAATCTGTAAAACTTAGGGATGTCGCAACGGTGTATTTTTGATATGCAGCGTCAGATAAAAAATCATTTTCCATCGTTGATCTTTCTTGAGGAATCACGCAAAATGCCTTGTCTTTTCAGATCAAAAAATCGCCTTGATATAGCATTGACGCTTTTGTCGATGAGCTCAAAGCTGTCGTGACGTCATATGCAACAACTGCTCCTGATCTGCAATTCATAGAGACGCTTTCTGAGAAGGAAAGTATACAGAAGACATACGGACTTTTTATTGAGAATTTTTGGGAGACGGCGTTGTTGGTTTTTTGTATCATTCTTTTGTTTCTCTGATGGAAATCGTCTTGGCTTATCATGATTTCCTTTTTGATTGTCTATCTCGGTAATTTCATCTATCTCAAAGCTATAGGATATAGTTTCAATAATATCGTTTCTTTTGCACTGATTCTCGTTCTCTGAATAATGATTGATAATCTGATCGTGATTACCCAGGGAATCGTCGTCGGACTCCAAAAATTTGCTGGCAATATTCGGCAGGCGATAGCTGATTCTCTCAAAAATTATGGCAAAGCGATATTTTTCTGAACACTAACGACAATCGTCATCTTCATCCCGTTGTATTTCTGATTGACGGGCATCATCGGCGAATATATCAGATCCATGCCGGTCACTATCGTTTCCAATTTAGCGATTTCTTTGGTGGTAACTATGTTTATCTTGCCGGTGCTGGCATTGTTTTTCTTTAGGTCATGAGCGGAATATCATCCCTCATCCTCTTTGTCGTTTTTGGAGAGGACGGGCGTGAAATTCGCAGGTCGATATCATCGCAACAACCAATCGAGATGGTGATCCAGAGGAATTATTTTTATGTTCCTGTTTTTCTTCGTCTGAGCGCTGTCGCTTATCCCGCTTGGTGTAGTCAAATTCACCTTTATGGGCAATATCGATTCCAATAATATATGGATGAATGTCACGTATCCTCCAGGTATCACTCTTGAGACGAATCAAGAATATACTTCCAAAATAGCCAAAGCGACCTTGAAATATTTTCAGACAATGCTTCCTGATATTGCTGAAGATATAACTATCGACCTCGGACAATGATATTCTCTTCAGTGATGATGAAGTGTGGGAAGTAATGTAAGCTCATTTACTATTAGATTGATAAGTAGTGAAGAAAGGGATATCACTTCGTATCAGATTGTAGAACAGATGCAGCAGGAATTGCTTGCTGCCTTGAAAACAAAATATGCTTTTATTGCGGATATTTCTTCGTTTACTGTCCAGGCATGAGGATGATGAGGTAAACCGGTAGCATTCAATATCGTCGGTGACGATTATCAGCAGATCAATGATTATGTGCAAGAGATATTGCCTGAGATCAAAGCTATCCCTGGTGTGTTTAATGTCGGTATCTCTATCGAGTATACTAATGGAAAGATCGTTTATGTGTTAGATGAAAACAAAGCCAAATCATTGTGAATCACAAGCTTTTCTGCGGTTACTCCGTTGCTTGCCTTGAAAAATGACGGATACACATCCAATGGCGTCAAAATAAAAGAGTTCTCTGATTTTGGTGATGAGGCGCTTTCCTTGAATGCGTTCTTGTCTACTGATATTGCTGTCGAACAGACGAAAATAGGTAAAGTGACGCTTGAACAGATCATCAAGGAAAAACAATTGCAGGCAGAAATTAATGCGATCACGAGAGAAGATGGTAAGAGAAATATCGCTTTTCAGGCCGATAAATTGGATAGTGCGGCGTTGAGCGATATTACCTTGGCGATTGATGAAGTCATCAAAAGACATCCTTTACCGGCATGATTGGAAAAAACGAGCTCGTGAGATATTGCCTCTCAAGAACAAAGTTCTACGGATTTGTCCAAAGCTATGATTATTGGACTTGTCTTGATGATCCTTGTACTTATTATCCAATTCAATAATATCAAATATGCTATCGTCATCGTTTCCAGTGTTTTTTTGTCCATAGGATGAACGATTGTTATTCTTGCTCTCACCTGATATGATCTGACGTTTCCTGCAATGATAGGGATTTTTGGTGTCATGGGAGTCTGAGTCAATCAGGCGTTGATCCATATCGAGGATTTTAAATATTACTATCAGGAAAAGTGAATGTCTGTTGTCGATAGCTTCCAGCAAAGCATTGCCGAGAGATTTATTCCTATATTTCTCACTAAAGCTGTTACTATCACGTGATTGGTGATACTTGCTATGAAAGATGAACTGTTCTGATCTATGGCAATTTGATTCATAGGAGGACTTATTGTTTCCTTTTTTATTACGTTGCTCTATATCCCGTCGTTGATGAATCTGGTGAATAAGGAATATTATACTGATTAAATTTTTATGTTGCTTTATTCTTTGTTATGAATGCTATACCTAAGTATCCTAATATATTGATTCCTGCTTCTATGCGTCCTGCTCGTCATGTAGATCAGATACGTGAGAGTATTTCTTATGACATTGTCTCTAGTGTCGCAGCTACAGATATATTCCAAAATTATCATGATAATAACATGTTATTCTCTCTATGATTTTCTAGAATAACAATGACGTGAGTGCATGGTCGTATAAAATCATTTTATACTGCTAATCTTATGTGAGTTGAATATCCTGAAAAAATACATAATCAACTTTTTTATCATACTCATGTTCTAGAATCTCCTATTAAACATCTTTGAAAGGAACTGTTCGGTAAAGTAATTGATGTATTTCAACATGCATGAGTGGAAGATGTCTATATTATGCCTTTTGAATCTACAGATTCGAAAAAATTTTATCATAAAATGATACGTGCATATTCTGATCGTCTGGTAGATGCATTAATTTGTCCCAATAATGATATTGTCCTTATTCTAAAAAAACCTTAATAAATTTCCTAGAATTTCTTGATAAAAAGGAGTAATTGTATACATATGATGTATTCGTTACTCTTTTTCTTTATTTTTGGTATTATGAAATAATGTATCGCACGCATACCTGCTGAGAATTGACGGCTAAACACGCCTGAAATCACGTCACGCTTTGTTGACGGGTCAATAAAGTGAGAAATCTGTGAGGAATGACGTTCATCGATCTCCGCGATAGATATGGTATCACCCAGATCACTCATGATCCTGCGAAATCTCCTATAGCGTTGCCTGATATCACTTCTGAATATGTCATCCAGGTGATCTGAGAAGTTGTTAAAAGACCCGAGAATATGATCAATGCGGGTATGGCGACTTGAGAGATAGAAATCAATGCGAGCGAGGTTAAAGTCCTTACTAAGGCCAAGCTTTTGCCATTTCCTATCGTTGATGAGCCGAATACCAGTGAGGAAAATAGATTCAAGCATAGATATCTAGATCTGAGAAGAAAAAAAGTCTTGGATAACGTCTTGTTTAGGTCAAAAATGCTCGCATTCACGAGAAATCGGTTCAGCGAAAGATGATTCGTCGATGTACAGACTCCTATATTTACGGTCTCTTCTCCAGAATGAGCAAGGGATTATCTTGTTCCTTCCAGGATCAATCCTGGGCAATTCTATGCATTGCCGCAAGCGCCTCAACAGTACAAACAATTATTGATGGTGGGAGGTGTCGATAAATATGTCCAGATAGCTCCATGTTTTAGAGACGAAGATCCGAGAGCGGATAGGCATTCCTGTGAATTCTATCAGATAGACTGCGAGATGTCGTTCGTCAATCAAGAAGATGTCTATCAGGTGGTTGAATGATATATGAATGCCCTTATCCCTACATTGTCACCGCATAAAAAGATCACGGTTGCGTTCAAAAGACTCAAACATAGGGAAGCGGTTGATATTTACGGAAGCGATAAGCCTGATTTGAGGTTCGACATGGAGCTCGTAGATATGACACAAGATTTTGCTAATTCAGGCTTTTCCGTGTTCAAAGATACCGTGACGAATGGATGAACTATCAAAGCGATGAGGTTTGAGAATAAGGTATTGAGCAGAAAAGAGGCTGATGAACTTACTGAAGAAGTGAAGAAGAATAAAGCGAAATGACTCGCCTATATCAGCTTCGATGCTGAGTGAGTGAAAGGCTCTATCGCTAAATTTCTCAGTCCTGAAGAGACGGAAATCATCAAAGCCAAGACAGGAGCGAGAGAAGGTGATACCGTGTTGTTCGTTGCTGACACCTATGCTGTCGTGATCACATCCCTCGGAAGATTGAGGACATATATCAGAGATAAATATCTTACTATAGACAAAGATGATCTTGCATTCTGCTGGATAGAGGATTTCCCATTGTATGAAATGAATGATGAGGGTAAGCTCGATTTCTGCCACAATCCGTTCTCTATCGTCAAATGATGATGGGAAGAATTGAAAAAGGAGAATAAATTGGATATCTACTCAGAACAATATGATCTTTCGTGTAACGGCTATGAAATCCTTTCATGATCTATCCGTAATCATGATCCTGAATTATTATTAGAAGCATTCAGATTGGTCGGAAGGGGAGAGGAGGAAATCAAGCAGAAGTTCGGAGCAATGTATGAGGCATTCCAATTCTGACCTCCGCCGCATGGCTGATTCGCTATCGGATTCGATAGATTGTTGATGATATTAAAAGACGAAGAGAATATCAGGGAAGTGTATGCGTTCCCTAAGTCAGGAAGAGCGCAGGATGTGATGATGGGTGCTCCGTCCAATGTCGATCAGCATCAGTTGGATGAATTACATATCAAATTGAATTTACCGAAAGAGAAATAGTTTTATTTATGTGTTTTCGTTTATGGTCGTCTTAGAATGAATGGCCCAGAAAATCATCAAAAGACTTGAAGAGGAATGAAAAGTCGTTACCTTGTCCCGTGACGTGACGGCAAATATAAATCATCAGTTGGCTATGGCACTTGAACCCGTACAGAAAAAATTCAGAAAAAAAGAAAGAGCTAGTCGTTTCCATATAACAAAAATAGAAGCGACTACTGCTAGTATATAGTTTAATTCTTGTTATTTGATTATGAAATTCGTATCATGAAACATTGAACGACAACACAATCCTTGATATGATAAGAAAATATTATGGGAAGGACATCAATGAAATAGGATACAAGAGATTTGTATACCTCCTCATGAAACAGCTAAAGCTCATCATCATAAAATACAGACAGAAATATTTTATTTCCTGACAGATAATTGATATTGGATAGTCAATGACGAGAAAATATTTCCTAAAAGGGGCGATATGCTTGTCTTAGAACCCAATGATATACATACTGTGGTGAATGAAACTGATCAGGAGTATATATATCTTGCATTCAAGGTGAATTATGCTGATACTGATCTGTATCGAGAATAAAGATATGCCGGGGTAGCTCAGCTGGTAGAGCAGTGGTATCGTAAACCAAAGATCGCGGGT
>CAZJFP010000007.1:0-56543 GCA_964545415.1 uncultured Candidatus Peribacteria bacterium | reverse complement strand
CAGGAGAAACTACACCGACTATTACCGTCGATACTACAGGCACCTACTGGGTGTACTTGATCGACAACAACGGCTGCAGTGGACGTGATACTATTGAGATCGAAGCGCTATTGCCTATCAGCGAAGAAATCTGCTATGTCGAATTCGATACGGTAACTTGGAAAAACAACGTCAACTGGACGAGTACTCTTCCAGGAAACGCAGATTCCGTACGGATTTACAAAGAAGATGGTATCAATTGGATTCCGATTGGAACGGTATACAAGACGACGACAAACTTCTTGGATATAGCTTCCAATCCCCAGGCACAAAGTTACAGCTACAAAATAGCAGTGATCGATACCTGTGGCAACGAATCAGATTTATCATCCTACCACAAAACAATTACGTTGTTGAGTGCGTATGACCAACCAAGCAATACGTATGGTTTCACCTGGTCTCACTATGAAGGACTTATTGTTAGTTATTACTACCTCTATGGTATCGATGCTTCCAATAATGTACATCTTGTAGCTACCGTAAATGGAAGTGTGCAAATGTATAATTATGTTGGACCGAATCCTGCATACATAAAGTACTATGTAGGGTTTGAAACACCAAATTGTGATGGTACCAAAGCCAATGTTATTGTGAAATCAAACTGGATCATCAAAGATCCATTGATCACAGGAACAGAAGAAGTGAACTATGTACCGTTCAGCATCTATCCAACTCCAGCTAATGACCAGCTCAATCTCTCTATTGAGGCCAATGACTTCCAAGTAGAAGTGCTTACACTGCTCGGGCAGGTACTCCTGACTGAACACAATGTGAAAATATTGGATGTAAGCAATCTCACTAAAGGAACATATATCATCAGCATCAGTGTTGATGGTATAAGAAACAATAAAGTATTCACAAAACATTAAAGATTCCCCCACGCTTCGGCCCCGGCTTTTACGGAGCGTGATCTAGACCCCTTCCAGTTTTTTACTGGGAGGGTTTTTTTGTACCACAATTACCTCATTCCCTATACTTCATCACGTCATTCCCTATACTTCATCACGTCATTCCCTATACTTCATCACGTCATTCCCGCGAAAGCGGGAATCCATACAAAGCAAACTGGATTCCCTTTTTCAAGGGAATGACGTAAATATAAAAGAAGGGAATGACGTAAATATAAAAGAAGGGAATGATGTAAATATAAAAGAAGGGGAGCGAGGTGTTTGAGTGAACACATAAATTCCGGATGGAGTAAAATTATGGTTGAAATCGAAACAGGTTTCCATACATAGGAGTCAGTAAGCTTTTTATATATATATTTTTTTATTATAATGGAAAAATCAGTAAAAAAATGAACCCATGCGAATTATGAGATTCAGCTTGTTATCACGCCAAAAGAATATGAAGACGCTAAACTCATCATGCTCAAAGAATTCCAAAAAGATTACGAAGCGCCAGGATTCAGGAAAGGAGCAGCTCCACTTGATATGGTAGAAAAAAACGTAAAACCGGAATATATAGATATCGGAGCCTATGAAAAACTCATCAATATCGGTCTCCAAGAGATTTTGAAAGAGCAGCCTGAGCTGAAACTTATCGGAGAGCCATACGACCTCAAACAAGAAAAGAAAGGAGATGATACGGTCATTGATCTCAAATTGGATATTTTCCCCGAAGTGGAAATAGTCAATAATGATCGGGAAAAAGCTTCTGTAACGCCTATCGACAATTCTGCTACCCAAGAAGAGATAGACGGAACGCTCATGAATATCAGGAAACAATATGCTGATTATCAAGACGCGGACAGCGTCCAGCTCGACACGATTTCCAAGATCGCGCTCGAATATCTCGACAAAGAAGGAAAGGTTATCCATACCGGACATACCTATGTAGGAGAACAGGAATTCAATGAAGATCCATTCTTCCCAAAGACGTTCATCGACAAGAAAAAAGACGAAAGCTTCGAATTGGCTCATGACGAGAAAAACTTGCCTGCAGTATTGCACCACAAAAAAGGCGAAGGTGAAGCAGAAAAAATCAAGCTGACCGTCAAAGATGTAAAGAAGATCGTATTACCTGAGATGACTCCTGAAATGCTAAAAAAACTCTTTGGAGACGATACCAAATTACAGAATCAAGATGATTTGGTCGCATATATCAAGGAATCCATCGAACATCAAAAATACGATCAAGAACTCATCAAGAAGATAGAGGAGTTGTTGAGCACTATCAGAAATGCATCCATGAAAGTGATCATCCCGCAGACATTGATCAACGAAGAATTGAAATCTAGAATCAAGAATCTCGAACAAAGATTGGGCGGAAAAGAAAAGATGGACGCATATTTCAAAAATATGGGAGACGAAAAAGCGAAAGCATTCTTCGAAGATATCACCAAAGCAGCAGAAGAAAGCTTAGAAAAATTCTTCATCCTCCAAAAGTTCACGCAGCTATTGAATCTTGATGTTGATCGAAACAATTCAGAACATTTCGCAGTAGAACAGAAGATCTACGACAAGCTTGTGAAGGGCGACACTGGAAAAACTAAGAATCCACACAAACACTAAAAGACTAATGAACGATGAATGATGAATGATGAATGATTTTTGTACTATCTTTTTATAAACTATAGTAAAATCACAATAGTCCGTTCCAATAATTCTTTCATTATTCATTTTTAATTATTAATTATTCATTAGGTTTATGTTCAGATTTATTCGAGATCTCATCATCTATCCATTTGATCCTCACAAAGAGACGAATAAATTTTCCTGTTTTCTCAAAGCGTTATTCAAGGATTATCCCGCATTTCTTCGGATACAACCAAACATAAGGAAAATACTGGCTTTCCCGTTTGTATTATTATTCTATATCTTCAAATCCAAGAAAACTTCAGAACAGAAATAATGTAGGGGCGGATAGTATCCGCCCTTTTTTATAACAAAAAAAGGCGATTATTCATCGCCTCTATAGATATGGTGAGTCATTGCGAATGAAATGAAGCAATCTCTATATCTTTTGAAAGATTGCTTCGTCATTACATTCCTCGCAATGACAGATCATTAATCCAATTCTACTTCTTCATAATTTTCCTGAAGATATTTTCTCGCTTTATTGAGAATGATCTTAACTTTGTCAGAATCTGCGAGATCTCATTTAGCTATTTTTATCTTGGTGCTGATGTAGCGATTGTATCCATATTCTTTGAGCTTCTTGAGGAAAGTAGGCAACTTCAAGACTCCTTCACCAGGAAGGATATGTCCTTCTCCCACTCTCGTCTTATCAGAGAAATAGATGACAGAAAGATACGGAAGAAAATCCTTCATCTTCCTCATAAAATCGCTTTCAAATGAGTCAGAATCGATATTGGAAATATCCAATCCGATATAACAAAGATATTTTTTGACGATTTCGACCATATTGCTGAAACGGTATTTTGGTATAGGCAAAGCGAATACGCTGGAATCTTCGGGATTGATGATGGTAAAATGGATGCTTTTATTTTCCTTTCTCCGTCTCAAAATATTGTCTGCGATAAAATTGAATGCCTTGAAATTGAAAAATGTAGGCGCGTTGATGGCGATAGTATCAGCGCCGAGTTCATAACAAAGATCTATAGCTCTGTTTATTTCCTTATCATTGAGATTGTCAGATGTCTGAATGACTTTGACGGGAAGTTCATATTTGTCTGAAAGCTTTTTGACGTAATCGATCTTCCATGAATCGAAGTTTTTTCGTATAGCAAGATCAAGTCCGTCGAAACCGGCTTCTTTGACGAGATCAAATACGAGATCCAAACCATATCACGAAAGAGAATCCGTACTGAATAAGCATGCAGGTTTTTTGATTTCTCTCTTGGGATCTTCCTTGGGATCGCCTTCTTCCATTTCGAAGAAAAAATCCTTTTTGATGGATCAGAGAGAAGAATCTTCTGTGGGTTTTTCTTTTTTGTTTACCATTGTTTGGATAAGAAACAATATAAATCACACTCAAGTATACGGTTTTTTGGAAAATTTGCAAATTTTTATGCTTATTCTTTACGCTGCAGGGTAGTTAAGAATCCTTTATGATCTGATCAAGGAATAGTAATAGGCGTGAGTGAGGAAACGTCCAAGGAAGGAGTTACTCGCAGATGGTCGATATGAGCAAAAAACAGAGGCAGTTCCTTTAGCTTTCGCGTAAAGAGAAAAGGAATACGGCTAGTGACATTGGTCAGTTTACCAGAAAACGCTGACGCAAGAATAGGGTAATCGAAGGACCACGGTGTGATATTAAAATCACCTACAACAAAAATATTTTCGTGTTTCCTATCAGATTCGTGTTTTTGGAAATCCTGCACAAAGGTACGCAATTGTTCATTCCTCATAACAAAATGATCATAGCTATCAGGAGAACTCGTATGGACAAGATAAAAATACCATTCTTGGTTCTGATGGACGAGAGAAAAATATCCATATCTCCAAGCTCCCTGAGGGAAATCATCTGCTTTGTTGTTGATAGGATATTTGCTGAACACCATATTTCAGACAAAAGTTTTGGACCGGCTGATATTGTTGGTATACGGATATGTTTTTTGGAGAAACGTTTTGAGATGATCGTAATGGTGATCAGCGAATTCAACAAACATCAATACATCGGGATCAGTGTCAGTGATGGTTTTTTCTATCGCCTCATAGTTGGTATTGTCCTTGTGGATATTGGCAAAAAACACCGTCAATGATCAGGTTGTTTGTTGACCAGTAAATGTTTCTGTAGTATAGAAATGATTGAATTGCTTACTCCAGACAAAAAACAATCCACAGAACACCAAAAACGAAATCCCTCGAAAATAACGTTGTGCCACGTGAGGATATCCAGGCTTCATCTTCTTTTTTAATTGCACGAAACTTATGAGAAGGAATACGCCGACTATACCTACAAGATACGGCAAAAAGCTCATCATCAATTCTGTGATATAATATCCAGGAAAAAAGAAGGGAATAAGCAGAAGAAGCACCATCACAAAAATCACCGCAATCATAAGAACAAAAAAAATATAAACACAAAAGAGCATAGACAAAACGAATCCGTATGCAAACAAAAAAAGCTGCGTAGATTGTACGCAGCTAGATAAGATCAGTTATACTGATTATTTTTCAGAGGAGACAGGAACCGTAGCAGAAGCAGTAATAAGTACTTCTTCCGAGAACACAGCAATCCTGTTTCCAGAACGCTGGATAATAGTTTCTTTCAGATCCTCAGAATAGTAATGAAAGAATTTAGACTGAAAGATTTTCATATCATCTTCCATTTCCTTGAAATTTAATACGCCTTCTTCTACACGTTTCATGACTCCATCATGAGAAAGAGGAGAAAGAGCATCTTTTGGAATGGTTGGAATGGCTTGATTGATCGCTTCAGAAACAATCTGATACAAGTCATGCAAGTGAGGATACTTGTCCGCATCAATGCAGATAATTTGCTTCATCATGTTGTTGGTGTTTTTTGTTGAATGTTTTTTTGTTTGGGGCTATACCTATACTCTTTTTCACAAAAAATACAATACTTTTTTACTTAATATTGACTACAAATACCAAATCGCTACGATAAAGTCCGTTTAGTCTGAAATTGTAGAGAACCATGAAATTCCATATCCTTATTTTTGGATGCCAGATGAATTATGCAGACAGTGCAAGGATCAGAGCGATGCTTCATCATTGCTGATTTTTATATACAGAAAAGATAGAAGATGCTGATATCGTTATTTTCGATACCTGTTCTGTGAGACAAAAAGCCGAAGATAAGATTACCGGAAAACTCAAAACGCTCAAACCGAATCAAAAGGTATGGATTACCGGATGTATGATACAGCATGTATTAAGACAATGAAAGATGAATAATGAATGATGAATGATGAAGGTAGGGAATTTTTTATGACCTATAACTACAAAAAATCCTGAAGTCATTTGACTCACCACCGACGAAATCAACAAACCTTCTACTTTCCACCTTTCACCTTCTACCTCCATTCCCGTAAATAACGCTTTCAATCCGCTTTTCCATAAGCTTACCCAGAAACGAAAAAATATAGAGCTGATGCGAAGGATCGATGATACCGGATTTTTGCCATTGATACTCAAGAAACTTGGATACAAAATACAATACGATAAAGAACTCATCAATGAATATGAAAAGATACTTCCTGACTGATTTCCGACCTCGATGAATACTCACACAACAACGGCGTATGTTCCTATTTCTACAGGCTGCAACCAATTTTGCGCATATTGTATCGTGCCATATGCCAGAGGATTGGAAAGATATTTCCCGGTGAAACAGATAGTAGAGGAAGCAAAAAATCATCTCAAGAACGGAGCGCAAGAGATCGTATTATTGGGGCAAATCGTAAATAAACATCCGGAATTCGTGCAGATAGTCAAAGAAATTCTGAAACTCAAATGACTGAAACGGCTGAGATACACATCACCGTATCCTACCTATTACAGCAAAGAATTATTAGTATTACATGAAAAGGAAGAGAAGCTTTGTTCGCATATCCATATGCCGTTACAATCCGGATCAGATAGTGTTTTGAAAAAAATGTTCAGAGGATATAGCGTCAAACAGACGAAGGAATTTATAGACAACATCAGGAATTTAAAAAGAGATATCAGCATCACAACCGATATTATCGTGGGATTTCCTGGAGAGACGGAAGCGGATTTCAAGAAGACGTTATCCTTGGTCAAATACGGGAAATTCGATATGATCTATATCGGAATCTATTCGCAGAGACCAGGAACCTTGGCTGCAAAGAAGTATCCTGACGACGTTCCGCGCACAGTGAAACGAGACAGACGGAACAGATTAAACAACGTCCTGACAGACATTTCTCTGAAGAACAACAAGAAGGAAATTGGGAATATCAGGACAATAATTATCAATAAGATTGAAACATTGAAAAATGGAAACATTTCAGCAATCGAGTGATATACGGACAATATGAAACAAATTATAGCACAGCTTAAAGTTTGAAGCTTAAAGCTTAAAGCTAAAACAGGGGAGTTTGCCCAAATAAAGATAACAAAAGCTGCACCATTCAAGCTTTATGGGGAGATTCTCTAATCCATCTATTTCACTTGAATATTCTCGATAAATTCATATCAATACACTACAATTCTATGGAATATTTTTTTGTTATTTTTGATTCTTACCTATCATTATTCATGAACTATCCGAAACACGTTGCTATTGTGCCTGACGGAAATAGGACACGAGGAAAAGAGAACGGAAAAACGGCGATGGAAGCATATATGATATCCTACGAAAAAGCAGTGGAACTCATACAATATACCTTTACCAATACTGATGTGAAAGTATTTACCTTACGAGGACTCAGCACCGAAAACGCAAAGAAAAGGCCGAAAGAAGAATTTGATTTTCTCATGACTATGTACAAAATTGTAGAAGAGGATCTCGACGAATTCATGAAAGAGCACAAGATCAACTTCAAACCTATAGGAGATCTTAACGGAATCACTGATGATTTTAGAGACTATCTCTTAGCTAAGCAAAAAAGGAATACCTATGATTCTGATAGATACTTCATCTTCGCTATCAATTATGGAGGCAGAGATGAAATTGTGAGAGGTATCAAACACCTTGCAAAAGAAGGGAAAGATCTGACTACTATCACGGAAGACGATATCTCAAACGCTTTGGATCTCGGAAACGTACCGCCTATCGAACTCGTCATCAGGACAAAAGGCGACCAAGCACAGAGAACTTCAGGGTTCATGTCACGATGGATAGGATATGCGGAATTGTATTTCACCGCAAAAAAATGTCCGGAATTCGATACGTCAGAATACGAAAAAGCATTGGCACGATTTGATACTATGGCAGACTTACGTAACTACGGAAAATAAAAAGGACGGATCAGACAGAATAGATAGAATAGAAATCTATCCCGTCCAATCAACCTATCCCATCTATCTTTTTAGTCTTTTAGTCAAAGAGTCATGAAAATCACTATCGAAACAGCTAAACTTATGGAGATCATTGATCTCGGATTGAGATTCGTTTCCAAGAATGCGACATTGCCTATTCTGCAGAATTTCTATTTCAAGGCATCGATCGATTCATTGCTCTTGAGAGCGACTGATATGGAAAAATACATCGAGATAGAGATGCCATGCAAAGTGACGATAGAAGGCGCTATCACCGTAAACGCAAGAATGTTTTCCGACATCATCAAAGCGATCGAAGAAAAAGAGATAGAACTTAGCGTTGATCAAAAAACTCAGATCATGACTTTAAAATCAGCCAAGGATACCTTTGATATCAACGGTATCGCAGCTAGCGAATATGTCGCACTGCCTGAGGTTCCAAACGAGAATACTATGGATGTAGAAACACAATTGTTCGCTGATGGCGTAGCAAAAGTAGAATATGCCGTAACAGAAAAAAACTTCAGTCCTGTACTTACTGGAGTACTTCTCAAAGCAAAAGAAGATAACCTTATTTTCGTGGGTACAGATTCATTTAGATTATCAGAATTCAAAGCACAATCCAATATAAAAGAAAACGATTTTGCGCTTATCGTACCAAAAATAACGATGACTGATATCCAGAAAATCTCAGAATATGCTATGAACAACGAGACCGAGAGCATTACGGTGAAATATTCAGAGAACCTCATTGCATTCCAAGTACAAGTAAAAGATATGAAAATATTGGCTACTTCACTCTTGATCCAAGGTAATTTTCCTGAATACGATAGAGAAGAAATCATGCCAAGAAATTTCAACACCAAGATCTTGGTCGACAAGAACCTCTGTGAAAAAGCCATCAGGAAAATAGGAATCCTGACAAGGGATATCAACAATTATATTCAGATAGAAACCACCAAAGACAGCGTCATTATCTCATCAGGAAAGACAGATAAAGGAGCAGGTACGACAAACATACCAGCTATCGTTGAATGACCGCAAGTGACATTCTGAATCAATGGAAAATATATCACGGATTTTATCAAAATCATCAAAGGAGATGAATTGGTCTTCAATGTCATAGATAATCAGAAACCATTGATCCTCATGGATAAGGAGGAAAATAATTATAGATACGTAGTAAGACCGCTCATAAATTCATAAAAAAATAATGAATAGTAAATAATTGATAATGAATAATGTAGGACTTGTTTTTTTGACAGACTATTGTATATCTACAATAGTAGATAAAAAAACAGTACCATCATTATTCATTTTTCATTATTCATTTTTCATTATTCATTTTTCATTCTTAATTATTAATTTTTATGAAAAAAAGAGGGTTCAGCTTTCTAGAAATGCTCATTGTCATTATGATCGTAGGTATTTTGTTCGTAACATTCAGATCAGCATTCCAAGTAAAGAACAAGGATCTGCTCTATGCAGAAGCATGTATAGAAACCATCTACGGAGAGGTTAATAATTTTTTGCATGCGGCGATCAGCAGCAAAGCACTGACTATTTCATGAATACAGATTTTTCCGAAAAAATATTTCATAGATTTTGCTCCTATGGAACAGTGCATAACCATAGGATACGAACAGTCAGGTAATCTCTATGAAACATACAAAACCATCCCTATGACAGGGAACGCTATCGATTATTGCAGAGACAAAGAATATCTCTTGGCAATGAGCGGGAATAGCTACAAAATAGTCATCAACAAATGATTGCAAAAAAACGAGAATCAACAGTTATTCTCGCTTACCTGAGCATCTTCAGTCAGTACAGGAGAAACTATCTTCCGACAATGTGATCTGCAGCAGACTACATGCAAGAAACTAGCTCGCTTCGAGACAGACACCAGGACGATAAGCATCAAAAAACAGATATGCCTCAGTTTCACGGGTAATGATTGCCTTGAACGAGACAACTAAAAAAATTATGAACATAAAAATAGTGGAAATTTTTGGACTATTCTCTATACTATCATCACTTTACTATATATATAGTATATGGCCGACACATATGATCATCCACTAGCCAATACCCTGGAAGACAACAAACATCTTGTTTTTTACAAAATCATGAACTACGACGTCCCACGTCAGTATAGTTATTTCCTTTTTGAAAAAAAATGATGGAAGAAACAAGAAGATATCCTGAGAGCGCAAGAATTTCCTCCGGATGAAGAAAAGTACAGCTGGCACAAAAAAAACGAGTATATGGACGATTTTTTGTCTTATATCAAGAAATATAGACGATTATATAGATCGATACCATATATCCAATCCATCTATCTCTGCAATTCAATCACTTTCAATGCATTGGAGAAGGATTCTGATATCGATATCTTTATCGTAACCAAAAAATGAGCATTGCGGCGTGCAAGACTCCGAAGTGCGGTGATGTTTTTCCTCTTTGGGCTCAAAAGGGGAGTGATCCGAGGCAAAAAGAAAAAATTCTGCCTGAGCTTCTACGTAACCAGCACGCACCAGAATCTCTACAATATCATGCTTCCACAAAACGATATTTATTTCATCTATCGATTAGCACACTTAGTCCCTCTCTATCAAGAGATTCCAGGAAATATCTATAAACACAATAAATGGCTGGAAAGCGCGCTGCCGAATTTTCCGGGCAGGCATTGTATCGATATTTGACTACAACCAGAAACAGGCAAAAGCACATTCAAAAAAATCACAGAATTTCTATGTGGAGGGATCATCGGAAAAGGTATGGAATATCTCATACAAGCCATCCGATTACCTATAGTTATCTACAAAACTAAACAGCTTTGAGAAAAATGACGAGGAATTATCGTCAACAAAAATATGCTCAAATTCCATATGGATATAAGGAAAAAAGTCCATCTCCTCTATATGATGTACAAAAAGAAGATCAATAAATAGCTCCAGGAGAATGTATAAGAAACATGGCATAAAAACCATGTTTTTTCTGATGTATTTATAGGAAAATTTCCTTGTATTTTCTTCTGATAACCATATATTAGCAATACGATTTTTAATAAGATAATGACCGATAACCATCGTATATCATAATCATTATAAATAGATTTGTTTTTTATTGGTGTATTACTACATCCATGATAAACAACTACACAACAATATTTTTATCTATCTAACACAATAATTGGTATGAATGATGTCAAAGCAGTGTTCGATATCGGGAATGATGTCATCAAATGAGTAGTCTTCGGAAATGACGACGGAAAAGAAATCATCTTAGCTAAACAAATGGAACCTACTCAAGGTATGCGCAAAGGAAAAATCCTCGATTCGGAAAATTTCGTAAACACCATAAACAAAATTACAGAATCATTCATCAAAAAACTGTGAGGGGATTATATAGAAGAAGTATTTGTAGGAATCTCTCATCCCGAAATGATCGTGAATAGGATAGTGGAACAAAAAAGAATCATGACCGAAGAAATTGGTCCAGAAGATATAGAGCATCTTTCCAGAGTTATTGCAGAGATTTCTAGCAAGAGCAATTATGAGACACTAAAAATCGTACCTGTCCACTTCTTGATCGACGAAACCAAGAGAGAAAAGGATCCTATCGGTATGAAAGGAAAAAAACTCGAACTAGTCGCTGATGTCTTCATGATACCAAAAAATATCTACAACGGTGTCATAGATGCCTTCGAAAAAGTAGGATTGAATATTGTAGATATCGTACCAAATATCATAGCTGCTAGCGAAGTGGCTTTGGATTACGATCACAAAGATCTGGGAACAATATTGATAGATATAGGAAAAAATCAGACAAGTTATGTTGTCTACGAAGATGGATACCCATTGGGATACGGAACACTTCCTGTAGGGAGCGAAGACGTCACCAAAGATATCTCTATCTGTATGCAAATAGACCTCAAAGAAGCTGAAGAAACCAAAAGGACACATGGTTCAGCAATAGTCCAGAAAGAAAGAGTAGCCAATGATAGTCCTATAGATAGCTTATTGCTTGCGGACATCATCAATGCAAGATATGAACGAATATTCATGAAAATAAACGATTATCTCAAAAACATCGAAAGAGACGGAAGATTGGCAGGTGGTGTATTGCTTATCTGATGATGAGCGAGAATGCCTGATCTAGATCTCTTATCCAAAGACGTTTTCAAATTAGCTACCTTCTATGGAAAAGACAATATATTAAATCTGGGTGACATCTCATCAAACATCCAATTCATCAACGTCCTCTGAACCTATGTACGATCAAACAAATACACCGAAGGAAGAAGATGAGCAGGAATCAAATTCAACATCGACTTCATCGGGAAAATAGGTTCATTCTTCAAAGACCTGTTTTAAATTCAGAATTCAAAAGTCAGAATTCAGAAATAAAAAAATACATTAATTCTGCATTATACATTTTACATTCTAAATTCATTTAAAAAATGGTACTTCACGAAATCAATCCAGAATTTATCCCAGGTGCAAAGATCAAAGTATTGGGAGTAGGTGGTTGTGGAAATAAAGCGCTCAATAGAATGATTACCGAGGGATTGGATGGCGTAGGATTTGTTGCTATCAATACAGACGCACAAGATCTTGCCACGAACTTAGCAGAAAAAAAAGTAAATATAGGACTCAATCTCACCAAAGGACTTGGCGCTGGAGCTAATCCTGAAATAGGAAGAAAAGCAGCTGAAGAGAGCGAAGCTGAGATCAAAAATATGCTTCAAGATACCGATATGGTATTCATTACCTGCGGAATGGGTGGAGGAACCGGAACAGGAGCAGCTCCTGTTATTGCAAATATCGCAAAAGGCATGGGAATCCTTACGGTTGGTATCATAACCAAGCCATTCAGTTTTGAAGGGAATAGAAGAACAGGAAACGCTGAAGAAGGACTCAAAAAGATCAAGGAAGCGGTAGATACATTGATTGTTATCCCAAATGACAAAATATTCACCGTTATCGACAAAAAAACCACTTTCAAACAAGCATTCACTATGATAGACAAGATTCTCTACTTATGAGTACAAGGAATATCTGACCTCATCGTTAAGCCAGGAGATATCAATATCGACTTTGCAGATGTCAAAGCGGTGATGACAGATTCTGGAAACGCATTGCTCGGTATCGGATACGGAGCAGGAGAAAAGAGAGCAGTAGAAGCTGCGAGAAAAGCTATCGAAAATCCATTACTCGAAGAAAATCTAGACGGTGCAAAAAGCATCATCTTCGCGGTATCAGGCGGACACGATCTGACTCCTGCAGAAGTAAGAGAAGCTGCAGCTGTTGTGGAGGAAATTATCGATCCAGATGTAAACTTCTTCCGGGGAATGACTTTGGACGAAAGCATGGACGATGAAGTCAAAGTGACGATCATCGCTACCGGATTCGAAGAACAAAGTAAAGAAAAAATATTGAAGCAACCTCAAAGAGATATTCTTGGAAGACCCATGGGAATACCTGCAAGAAGAGAATCAGAAAGCTTTATCACTAGAGGAATCAAGAAAGATCCGATCCAAGAGCCTGTAAAAGCAGAAAATGAAGAACCAGCTGAAGATTACGAAACACCTCCTTTCATCAGAAGATCACTCAACAAGAAAACCAACTAACCCATCTATATCAATCCAATCCATCTATATCAGTCTTATAGTAAAAATGTCAAGTCAAATATACATCAAACAAGTAAGAAATTTGCGCAGAAAGTAATCCGGAATATACTTATGGTAGATTTATACTTTAAACAAAAGCATGAAGTTAAAAATCTCAACACCAGCGAAAGTGATCTTTCAATGAGAAATTGAGAAGATATCTATCCCGACAGAGACAGGAAACCTGAAAGTCATGGAAGGACATCCTCCTATGGTAACTTCAGTCAAACCTGGTATCATCAAGCTCCGGCCTATGGAGAATCATATCAAAGTAGGCAACGAAATGTTTGTAAGCACTTCAAAGGGAATGGTGTTTATCGATGGAAAGATTGTTCGCATAGTTAGCGCTGAAGCAACGCTAGCTCCTGAAGATTCAGAAAACGCATTGCTCCAGAACAAAAAAGCGCTTGAAGACAAAATCAAAAGACTCAAGACCGAATGAAGCATCGAAGAGATTGAGAAAGCGTTGATGAAATTGGAAAAAATCAATGCCGATATCGAGCTCAAAAAAATGCTTCAAACCGCTTAAATAGACATAAGTATCAAGTAATAAGTATCAAGATTATTCTGAATTCTACATTCTGAATTCTACATTCTGAATTCTACATTCTAAATCGCCGAGTATATAATAAGAGATATAAAAGGGAGAAAAAGTCCGGCCAACTCAGTCGGGTTTTTTCTTTTGTTGTTTTTATGTAAGATTTTACTATAGTCCGTAATACAACTAAACGTTCATTCTACATTCTGAATTTTACATTCTGAATTCATTAAAATGTATTTCGCAGTCTTAGGAAAAAATCCAGAAATAAGTATGACAGAACTCCAATTGGTTCAGGCAAAGGAAATTAGTTATCCGAAGAAGGGGATAGTGATTTTTGATACAAAATACAAAGAGCTTTTACCGCAATTATGAGGGATTATCAAAGCAGGAGTAGTGGTAAAAGAAAAAGAATTACCAGAGCTATTGGCTGACGTCAAAATCATCGGCATCCAGAGCGAAACTAACGGGAAACATCTCAAGAGAACAGCAGGAATCAGAAGATACAAACTCGTAGATATCTTCCATACCGACAGAGAGATCAAGAACAAAGGCAAGGAAATTATCAACCTGGAAAATGGTCTCTACGGTATAGTAGAGCAGTATCAGAACATCGAACTCTATGAAGCGATAGACTTCGGCAAACCAGGGCGCAGCATGCAGATGGGCATGATGCCAGCAAAATTGACACATATTATGATAAACATCTGACTGGCTCATTTCATACATGACTCGAATCTCGACATAGAAAAGTTTTGCATCTACGATCCTTTTGTCTGATCCTGAACAACAGGAATGTTAGCCAACTATCTCGGATATGATTTCATAGGATCTGATATCAAGACGAATTATGCAGAACAAAATACCAAACGGCGGATGACAACAAAATTTGCTACACCAGACAAAGAACTCAAGATATTCACCCATAATATCAAAGAACAATTACGCGATCAGTTGAAAGACAAAGATGTGCTTATCGTCACTGAATGACGATTATGACCTATTGTGACCAAAACGACCTCAGATCAAGATATCCAGAAGTTCCAAGAACGGGTAGTTGATCTCTACAAAAGTCTTCTGGATAGAACAAAAGAGCTTTGAGCAGTCGCTATCTTCACTATTCCACGATATATCGGACAAGATAACGGCATAGAGCAGGTATTGAGTAAATATGCAGAACAAATAGGATTAAAAATACAGAGCATACCTGAACTCTACAGTAGAGAGGGACAGCAGGTGGCCAGAAAGATAATGATTGCGAAATAAAATAAAGATATGTCAATCTCTTAAACCCGCCAAAGCGGGTTTTTTTTGTATTTCCAAGTAATTTAGACTACAATTACAGTAAAGAAAAAAACAGTTTATCAATTCATCATTTTATCGGTTTATCATGAAGTTATGACAAAAAAAGAATATATCCTCAAAGTACTAGACGCACTAATCGGAATTTGGCCGCTAGCAAGAGGACTCAAGATCCTCGTAGAAGGTAACGTTCTGGACGATAAGACTATCGACTCTTTGGTGGATATCTTAGCAACAACGATAGACGAAATCAATGATGGTGAAGCAAGAGAAAAACTTCAAAAATCAAAAGACGTCATAGAAAGGATCAAACACATAGAACGAGAACAACATCTCCGTGATCAGAAATCATTAGGAGAACTTGATTCTATGATCAAAGAAATCTAATTAGCTTTATTCTTTTTACTAGCGAATCATGACAGCGTTAGAAGTGCAAAACAAACAAGATGAGATAAAAAATAGCGTATCACAAGAAAATTTAGATGATGCTACTAAGTTTTTTACACAATTAGACAACGCCAAAAAAAACGAAACAATAGACGAAGGATGACAAAGCAACTATCGTTTTCTAGTACAGGAAGCTTTCGAAAAAGAATGAGAAACCGTTCTCAATAATATTAAAGTAAACCTAGAAACCGAGATAAACAAAACAGATATTGATCGAAACAATCAAGCAGATCAAACTGTTTTAGCATATACACAGGCATTAAATGCATTTGAGACAGACCTTACAGCATATTACACCCAGAGACAACAGAAAAAAGACAGAGAAAAAGGAAATCAAAATCAAACAGATGAATGAGGAAATCTAGAATATGAATTCAATCTCGTACAGTCTATCAAGAAACTCATTACCGACAAACAAACAGCAGTCAAAAAAGAGGAGAACAACAAATTAGATGCTGATGGTATGTTTAAGACAGAACCAACGCCAGAATTAGCAACACAACTATTTAACAATAGCGATCCTGAAATATACAATGCAATGATAGCACAGATAGTTGGAGAAAGCGAAAAACCAATAGAGATAAAACCAGCAGTTTGAGAAGACCTTTCAGAAGAAGCATTAAAAATATGACACCTCTACAAACGAATAAAAACATATATGGAAAGTGTAAATATAGATATGAAAGACATAAGTGATATCAAAGTAGGAAAGCCAATTGGATCATTCTGATGAAGATACGAAAAAACCGACATCCAACGAGTGATACAATACACAAACCAAACTAAAAAAGATAAAGATAATGTACTAGAACCACAGTACATAATACATGGTAGTCATGAACATCTTCAAGAAGAATTAGCAAAAGCAAACGAAGACAAAGAGTTAGCACCAGATAAAATAATAGCATTAGACAAAAAAACACGAGCAGAGAGACTCAATGCTTTTGACAATATAGGAAATTATGCCTTATTCAACAAATACCTTGAAATAAAATGAGCTGAATATGTCAAAGCTAATCTCACAGGAATACTGCAAGCTATAAATGTATATACACCATCAAAACGAAGTATAGATGAAATGGATAATCAACTCAATGTATTCAAAAACGGATATGCTACGACTATTACCGATTATGTAGTAGCACATAGCGAAGAATTATTGGAGTCCTATACCAATCAGATCACAGAAAGCAATCTAAATATATTTGGAGTAGATCAACAAACCAGAAGTGCAAATTTCAATAAGCTTGTAAAAAAACGGAACGACACAGGACTACGACAAAGACTCCCAAAAGCGAAACAAGACGAATTGATAAGAATAAAAACCAAGATAGAAAATTTTGATCTGCCAAAAACCAAAGAAGAGGCTATCAAAAAGTGACTTGATACTATCATAGATACCTTTGGACCTATGCTGTTCAATATTCTCAAGTTTTTTGGAATAGGGAAAGCTACATTATGCAAACGATTTTCAGGCATGGAAGCAAAAATCAATGGTATATTCAGCAAAGAATATGGATTATCTTCCGAACAGATAAGTGCCATAGATACAATCAGCAAAAAATTTTCTAACAACGAGGAAGATTTATCACTAGATACCGCTCAAAAGATACAAAAAAAATTCGAAAAACAAAAAAACACCTATATCGGACTTTTCTTAGAAAAAGAAAACTACGAAAATCTAAGCGTAGAAAGAATAAAGGCATGATTCAAAGCATACTACAAAGCTAACGGGGAAAGTACTACTATCGATAATATCATAACCATCAAGAAGGACAAAAAGACAGGCAAAGAATATATCGACGCAATAACCAACAAAGAGACATTCAAAGGAATCTTATGATACCTCTTTGATACTGAAGAAACACGAACAGAAATACATAATGCAAACAAAGAAATACAGAGACCAAACAAAGACAACAAAACAATAACAGAACACAATAAGAGTCGTGAAGATGCTGCAAGATATATCATCAAGACAGACAAGGACATTGCAAGATATCTTACTGCGTCATGGTTTTCAACCAAAGATCTCGCGTATGTAATGACAGAAAATAGTTTACATAACGGAACAGAGATACAAAATAGCACTCCAGAACCAAACAAGAACGAAGTATTGGTTTTTGATGAAAAATATGTAGACAAGACGGGTAAAGTGATCGATCAGTCAAAAAGAATACACGAAGTTATAAAAATGGACAACCTCCCAACAAACATCAAGATTACGAAAGCGAATGGCACAGTAATAGAAGCTACACTAGTAACACTAGCAGATGGCATCAAGACATATGTAGAAAAGAGCAAAGCAAAAAACCAAAAATTAACAATTGATGATAGAGTACAAATTGTATTGAAAGATGTTATTTCACTACCAGAATCAAAAAATGTATCACAAGTCCGAAATGACATAAAAACAATATTAGAAAAGCAAGAATCACAAGATGCACAAAAAGAATATGAAAAGAAAGAATACACATCAAATGAGCAAAACACATATCAAAAAAACATTCAAACTTTTTGAGATTTATTTGAACCAATACAACGTCCTTATTATGATCAATTAATAGCAGAAAAAGACAATACAACACTAAAAGAGATAATAGAAAAAAATATGGTGCATATAAAAAACATGTTCCTTAACTGATGAAGTATAGATGGCAATCTCACAAAAAGAGATGGGAATGTAATAGATATCGATAAACAAGATTTTACGCTAAAAGAAGCCAAAGATGGGAAAATCACAATCACAGTAACAAAAAAGGATGCAAACGATGCAAGCACAAAAAATGGAACTATTATATTCGACAAAAAAGAAAAAGAAAAATACATACAACGAGAACCAGAAGTTCCTACTACAACTCCTGCTGCAACTACTGCTGCAACTAACACAACTCCTGCTGCAAAGTAATACAAGTACAAACGAATCTAAACCCGCATCCTAAATAACTTTCCCTATATACTCCGCTATCCCAGTACCAAACTTATAGATGGGTCTTCGCATAAGCAAAAGCGGAATAAGAATACCTACCAAGCTTCCACCAATAATATCAGTTGGCCGATGAACGCCGGAAGTGATCCTAGCAAATGACGTAACCAATGAAAAAATAATGAGGATTCCTCCGAACCGGAGGAATTTTCTATCTTTGTTTTTTATTCCCCGGAACAAAGTCATCATCGCGATGCTAATCGTGACTGCCGCATGATCGGAAGGAAAACTCGCACTCGGAAGGAAGGTATTGAGGATGGTTTCCTTTTTGAGATCAGTCAATCCAAGGACAAAGTTAGGTCTCGCTTTATCAACAAAATATTGAATACCAACATTAGCTACGACACTGAATGCAACTCATACAAAGATATACAATGCAGCTATTTTGGAAGCTATATGTTTCTTAAAAAAACCATATCCATACAAAGCAAGAAGATAGACAGGATAAGTGAATACAAAAACATCAGCCAAAATAGGAATCCGATAGGACCAAAAAACACTGGCTTGCATCCACGCAAACAATCATTTCAACAGATTGACTCATCGAGTCGGTTCAACTAACTTGATCATACCTATATAACACAAATTAAAAGTCATTGCGACGACTACATGGCGTCATTGCGAGGAATGAAGTGACGAAGCAATCTTAATCATAAAACACCATTACAAGATCGCCACGCTTCGCTCGCGATGACTATATAACGTCATTGCGAGGAATGAAATGACGAAGCAATCTTAAATAATATCTTCATATTAAAAGTCATTGCGAGGAATGAAGTGACGAAGCAATCTTAATCATAAAACACCATTACAAGATCGCCACGCTTCGCTCGCGATGACTATATAACGTCATTGCGAGGAATGAAATGACGAAGCAATCTTAAATAATATCTTCATACAAATCTTTCCATGCTTTATTAATAGATTCTATTAACTCTATTTTACTTTTCCTACTCCCTCATTTTAATTGTTTTTCCCTTAATATAGCGGATTCTATAGTAGGACATTCTTCGTAGTAAACTAACTTTTTTACAAAATATTTCTTAGTGAAACCATCAACCATTCATTCTTTATGTTCATATATTCTTCTAGCTAAATCATTGGTAACTCAAACATAAAGGACACCGTCTTTTTTAGTAGCTAAGATATATACATATCAAATCTTATTCATGTAATACGGTGATATAAATTAAGACTGCTTCGCTACGCTCGCAATGACATTATTCTTGTAATAGTCACATATTTTCTGTAATTTACAGCTCTCACACCTTGGTTTCACCGCCTTGCAATAATAACGTCCAAACAATACTAACGCATGATGCGCGTGGTCTTTGTATTCATCTGGTATCAACTTTTCAAGCAGTTCTGAAGTCTTTTCTGGAGTAGTGGTTTTGATTAATCCGAGTCTATTGCTGACTCTATGGATATGCGTATCGACAGCGATGAACGGTTTATCATACAAGACATGAGCAATCAATTTTCCAGTCTTTACGCCGACTCATGGCAGTTTTACCAATTCCTCAAGCGTATCCGGAATTCAATCCTTATATTTTTTATTCTGCATTCTGAATTCTGCATTCTGAATTATTTTCGCAGTAGCGAAAATATGTTTTGCCTTAGTCTGGTAGTAATTCACGGATTTTATAGCAGAAAGAAAAGATGGAAATCCCATCGTTAAAAGGTCTTCAGGTTTCTGTATTTTTTTAAAAAGTTTTTCAGTAACTTTATTTACTTGAACATCCGTAGCTTGTGCAGACAACATTACGGCTACGACAAATTGAAACGGGGTAGAGTAGTGTAACTCCGTTTCTGGCGCAGGAAAAAGTTCCTTGAGATACGTGAATATAGTGAGAAGCTTTTTATTCATTCAACATTTAGCATTTAACATTTAGCATTCCAGCGAAGCTGGTTAGTTCAGGGTCGGTAGGAATCGAATCCAGCTGCGCTGGACTAAAGCCTACGGTTATTATAGTTTAATTCAGGATTAATAGGAATCGAACCTATGACTTCGGCTTCGGAGACCGACGTGATACCATTTCACCATAATCCTATAATTTTAACTGGCGGAGTTTATCCCGCAATTTCTCTGCGGGAGAGACCGACGTGATACCATTTCACCACGACCCTATGTAATTACAACTGGCGGAGTTTATCCCGCAATTTCTCTGCGGGAGAGACCGACGTGATACCATTTCACCATAATCCTATGTAAACTCGTCATTCCGGCCTTAGGTTTTGCAGCCGGAAGCACCACGACCCTATAAAATATAATTAACAATTAATAATTGATAATGAATAATGTTGGTATTGTTTTATTATAAACTATCGTAAATTACAAAAGTCCATTTCAGTAATTCTTTCATTTTTCATTTTTCATTATTCATTATTCATTTTTCATTATTCATTTTTCATTATTCATTTTTCATTATTTTTTCCACACTTCATAGCTCACACGCTTGGCGTCAACACAATATCTGACCATCTGCTCATTCCTATTGAGCGTAGAGGTGCCCGTCTTGATCTCCAGGAACACTATCTTATTCAGATTTCCTTTGGAAAGTCAATCCAAAACCAAGTAATCGACTCCTTTTCACAAAAATACGAGATCCTTGTAGGAATAAGGGAAATTGGGCAACAAAGGCGCTATTTTTTCATGGACATGACCAAGCACGACATTGCGTGATCTGGTCACCGCATCGCTTCTCTGTTTTTTTATTTTGAACATGAAATAAATTCTTGCGACGAGATATCATACAACGAGTCAAAGAAGAACACCAACGATGATAAGTCAGAGATCAGGGCTCATGCTAAACTGCTAAATTGATAAAACCCAAAATAAGCCAAGTAAAGTATAAAAAAAACTGGGCTGAAAACAACCCAGTAATACAATCGTTAGCCGATACTACATAAAATATAGACCAGCATACCAAAAGAAATCAGAAATGAACCAACCATAAACAGCGTTTGGTACTTTTTGGGGATTTCCTTTGGTACAAAATCTAATGAAGGAGGTTTTTTTACCATTTTTATATGTATTTTTTGTAAATATATATTATCAAGAGATTAAGTCAATAGTTTTTGTAAAACATATAGAAATAATAAGAAAAGGATGGGGTTTTGATAGTAAATTTACCCATTATTTTTTTGCATTTTTTGCTTATTCTGGATATAATTATACTAGATTCTAGATACCAAGATCCATGATCCAAAAACTATGTAACTTTATCGTTCATGTATCATGTATCATGCATCCATTTATTAGATAAATGTTAATATGGTAGACATCGATTACAAAGCAAAATTGGATGAGGCAGTTCTTCAATCCGACGTAGTAAAGATTTTCGAAAATTTGTTGACGGTCGCTGTAGAAGCATGAGCGTCAGATATTCATATTGAGCCATTGGAAAATTACTGTAGGATCAGAATCAGGATCGATGGACTTCTGGAAGAGCTTGTGCAATATCCGAAGAATCTTCATGAAAGCATCATTTCAAAATTCAAGATAGAATCAGGACAGATGAGACCAGACGAAAAAAGAGTTCCTCAAGACGCAAGAGTTTCCAATGTTACGTTGACCAACAAAGAGATCGATCTTCGTGCGAATACCTTACCAAGTGTGCGGTGAGAATGCCTCGTTATGCGTATCGTAGACAAATCCAAAAAGATACCAAAGTTGGAAGAACTCGGTATCGAAGGAAGCAACAAAGAAATCATTTTCAGACATCTGAAATATCCAAACGGTGTCATACTTATGACAGGACCAACAGGTTCAGGTAAGACAACGACACTCTATGCATGTCTTGATTATGTAAATACCACGGAAGTAAATATCATCACCTACGAAGATCCGGTAGAAAACAAGATGCCAGGACTCAATCAAGCACAAATCAGATCAGATATCGGATTTACCTTTGCTAACGGACTTAGATGAGGACTTAGACAAGATCCGGATATTATGATGGTCTGAGAAATCCGTGATAGGGAAACCTTGGATATGGCCATGGAATCAGCCATGACAGGACATCTAGTCTTCTCTACCGTACATACCAATTCATCAGCAGAAACCATAACGAGAGTCTACAACTTATGAGCAAAACCATATATGCTTGTAGGTACATTCAATCTCGTGATGGCAGAAAGATTGGTGAGAAGAGTATGTGATCATTGCAAAATCCAAGTATCAGTCAAAGATAATCCGAGATACAAGGTTTCCAAAGAAAGTTTCAGAAACTTCGAAAAAGAAGCGCTAAAAAAAGAAATACTGAGTAGAGGCATCAATCAACAGCAATGGAATGATTTCATCAACAACGCAATGATTTATGCAGGAAGCGGAAAAGATCCCAAAACAGGAGAGGTCTGTCCCGTCTGTGGCGGAAGCGGATACAAAGGCAGAGTAGGTCTCTTTGAAATGATGGATTATACCGATGAGATCAAAAATCTGTTGTTGGATGAAAAGTCAGCATTTGAAGTAGAAAGCGAAGCATTACAAAAAGGGATGATCAACCTAGAGAGAGATGGAATCTTCAAAGTCATCAAGGGAATGACAACACTCGACGAGGTATATAGATATGTAAAAGCAAAATTCGACAAATAGTTCCCCAATACTTGGGAGTGCTAAGTTGTAAGTTCTCACTTCTAAATAAAAAAATACCATCACTTAACACTTAGCATTTAACATTTAACATTTAACATTTAACATTTAGCATTATATTGAAGTATGGAAGTCAGCAAGTTATGATTCTTTGAAAAATTTATCATCAAAAAGTTCTTCGCACCCAAGCTCAAGCAGAAGACGAACTTTTTCAGATTGCTGGCAGTTGCGCAGAGAGCAGGATTGGGACTTAGAGATGCATTATTTTCTATCAAAAATTCAGAAACTAATAGGGGACTGATTATGATTATCCAAGATCTGATTGACCAACTGACACAAGGATACACCTTTTCGCAAGCGATGGAAAATCACGAATATTTCTTTCAGATAGAAGAAATAGAGTTAGTAAGATCAGCAGAGACTATGGGTAATTTACCAGAGATTCTCGATGAGATAGCGATAGAGTTAGAAAACAACCAAAGAATCAACGGCAAAATAAAGAAAGCGATGACGTATCCAATAGTACTCGTTGTCTTTGCTGTCGTAGCAGTGACCATATTACTTATTTATGTCATACCGACTATAGTGACAATGTTCCCCAACCAAGAATCACTACCAAGTTTGACCAAATTTATGATGGGAGCATCATGATTCATCAAAAACGCGCGATTTCTCATTTTTCTGATCATTGTCGGAATACTATTGGCATATAGATTCCTCTACAAATACGTTCTAGCATTCAAGGTATTTATCGATAAGCTGATGGTAACGCTGCCTGCAGTTTCAGGTGTGGTAAAAACATACTATATGTACAGATTTTCCAAGTTGTTGAGCCAATTATATAGTGCATGAGTAAGTCCCATCCTTTCATTGAAACTCATGGGAAATACCTTCACCAACTTTTTCTACAAGAAGAAAGCATTGGAGATAAAAGAAAACCTCAATGCCGGATTTTCATTCTCTGAATCAATGGAATGATCGTCATTATTTGATCCTATACTCGTTCAGATTATCCATGTAGGCGAAGACACAGGAAACATTACGGAAGTCCTCAAAAAAATGGCTGACTTCTATCGCGATATGCTCCAGACCAAGATAGATATTCTCATGGATTTGATCCAACCGCTACTGATGGCAATCATCGCTGTCGTTATCGGTATCATAGTAGGATCAATCTTTTTGCCGATGGCAGAATTGGTCAATGTAATACAATAAGATTTATTATATAGATACATGCACATGAAAAAAATTATCCTCACAGCACTGATATTGATAAGCATTATAGCATTTCAATCTCCTTCGCAAGCACAACAAGAAGGTTTGGGAGACGTGATTATCGAAGATCAGACACCTAGTCTAACGGAACAAGGATTCTTCATTAATGAACTGAGTTATACAGCTATCAAGCTACATATCCTCATAGCCGGCAAGGATCTGCAAACCATAAACTATCAATGAGAAGCCTTGGAAACCATAAAGAATCTTGAAATACTCACCAAAACCAATGTCATAACATTGCTTGATCTTGCAAAAAACAAAGAAACAGCATTAACGCAATATCTTACCACATGCGAACAAGGATTACAAAAAGGAGAAATGCTTTCCTCATATATAAAGCAAGAAACCAATATCATCAAAGGGGATATGGAAGCATGTATCAAAGACAAAGAAATCAGTGATAAAGCATATTTTGATGCAATAGACCGCTATGACCAAAAATCCATGAACACCGCAGTATCGGATTCGATTAAGTACGAACAATGTGCTACAAAAAAGAGGATTGAATACAATGCAAAAGCTACAGTAGCCAAAAAACTCGTATTCTATATGGGACTTCTCCAAAAGAAGTACGATGTGCTCTTCGAAAAAAAAGATATACTAGCCAAAAATTTTGAGATATTCAGGGATAATATCTTACCTGATCTCAATGATATAGACGATCTTCTCAAACAATACGATTTCTAGCAAAAAAACATTTCTTCTTATTGAACTTTTCAAGCAAATAATTACCCTGAAATCAGGAGATTTATCCTGACATATTTTTGTATATGGAGACAAAATATAGCGATCAAAAGCATACGATGACTTTTATGCTCATAGCAGGCATATGATTGCTTTTTTCCTGTATATTCATAATCAATGCAGCAAACGAAGGTAAAATTTACGATACAATAGCCAACAATCAGCAACCGGATCCATCAAGTCCAATAGGACAAAAAATCATTAAGATAGAAAACACTTTACAAGCAGATACAGCGATTGAACAGCAAAAATACGAACAAGCGTTGAAGCTTATCAGCGGTACTTCAAGTCAAGATTATTACAATCGCGGTACTATACAGACAATCTTAGCATACAAGAATGCTCTCCAAACCGATATTTCTTGATTGGAAACTGCTCAAGTATTTATAGCACAAGCTCAGCAGAATTTCGATCTTGCAGAGAAATTATCAGCTTCAAAGAATATCCGCAAAGCCATCGAAAAAAACAGACAAACCGTCTACGCACTGACGCCCGTAATAGACATCAAAACATGTTACCGTGTAGGACAAAGTATCATCAGCGACATGAGTCAGATAAACACCATCATATCAGCAATCGATGGTACATTGAAACAAGAGGAAATCACTATCGAAAAAAACGCTAGCAAGCTCAACGACAACTGTTACCAAAAGCTTCGTACGATAGTGGACAAGAGCAAAGAACAAGTAGGTAAACTGGAGATGACCATGAGAAAAAGCGCACAGACATATAAGTCTGATTTTCAATCCAAGATAGAGGATCCTATGATCTGTATAGAGACTCCATATGAAAATATTTTACCTTCCCTCATCAAGGGTGCTCAATGATTATCCCAATATCAATCACTTCACCAAAGCACTATAGAGGCGATCCAAAGCAACAACAGACAATCGATACAAGATCTCTGTAACCAGACCAAAAACGACGCACAAATAAACGAACAGATAACAAGTTCCGTACAGGAGATGCTAGAAAAGATAAGTCAAAATACACAAGAAAACCAAGAACAAAAACAACAGACAAAAGCAGGACAGCAGACCCAATACAAAGATTTCTTTTCAGAAGACGAAAAAGAAGTATTGGAACAGATACAAAAAATCAACAAATGATGGATCAACAACGTATTGAAAATCAGAAGCAAAAACAGTTATAACGCAGAAAAATATCTCGATGAATTATTCAACCAATTCTACGGAAACACCGGCGACTTTATCGATTTACACAAATAATGAAGACGAATTAGATTGCTTATGAGACGGATTAGGAGTCTATCACGCCCATTCTATCTATCCCGTCTAATCCATCTATCCCGTCTAATCCATCTATCCCATCTAATCCATCTATCCCGTCTAATCCATCTATCCCATCTTGTGTTCTACCTTTTACCTTCTACCTTTTACCTTTAATGCTAAAAATAAAAGATCTTACCGTCAATGTCGAGGACACACCGATATTAGAAAATATTTCCATGGAGTTTGACCTCGGGAAAAATTATTGCATTATCGGAAAAAACGGTTCAGGAAAATCTTCCTTGGCTATGACTATCATGGGACACCCTAAATACAGAATTACTGATGGAAATATTGAAATAGTGAAAGACGAAAAAACAAAGACAGAAAAAACATCTTTCAAGTCCTCCATATCTCAATCTTTCAATCTTAATACGTTAGATCCACACGAAAGAGCTAAATTATGAATCTTTGTAGCGTTCCAACATATACCAGAAATCAAAGGCATCAAATTATTCGAATTTCTCAGATCCATCTATGATGCACAGAACGAAACAACGACATCATTCCTTGCATTCAAAAAAATCATCGAGCCAGTAATGAATGAATTAGCTATCAATATGGAATTTCTCCGGAGAGATCTCAATGTCGGATTCAGTGGAGGAGAGAGGAGGAAGATAGAGATCCTTCAACTCAAACTTCTCAAACCAAAATATATTTTTCTGGATGAAATCGACAGCGGACTCGACGTCGACGCATTCAAATCCGTCGTTCGTATGATCGCCGATCTCAATCATGCAGAAAATTCTTTTATCATCATCACGCATATCTTTGATATCATAGAGCATATTCCCGTCGATAAAGTATACGTCCTTGAAAAAGGAAAAATCGTCCAAGAGGGTGATCAGAAATTAGTGAATAAAATCAAAAAAGAAGGTTTTAATAAGTAGATACACATTATGGGAAACTGCATTATCATACATGGATGTCCATCAAACAATATGGATCCGACATACAATAAACATCGGATACCTCGACTCAAAAACGAATTGATCAAAAATAATATTCCGACAGAAACGCCGCTTATGCCATCACCACGACAACCAGTATATGAAGATTACAAAAAGGAATTTGAGAAATATACTGTAGATGAAGATACAATATTGATAGGTCATAGCTGTGGTTGCGCGTTTTTAGTTCGTTGGCTATGAGAAACAAAACAAAAAATAAAGAAACTTATTCTTGTGGCACCATGGAAGATAAATGATGAAGGAGATGAATTCAGAGAAATATTTTATACCTATCCAATCGATATAACCATCAAAGATAGAGTAAAAAAAATCGTTATGTTCACATCAAACGACGAAGATCCAGAAGGAAAGGAAAGCCTGAATATATTCCACAAATCACTTGAAGGTGAAGTCATCAATCTCAAAGATCATGGCCATTATACACTCTGAAATATGGGAACTGAAGAATTTCCAGAACTATTAAAAGAGATTTTATTATAAATTATATAGTGAAGCATTATGGACAAGATCAAAAAACATTCAGCAGGAGGGATTGTATTGGATCCCAAGACAGAGAAGATATTACTTACCAAGAAATTAGCGAAAAAAAAACACAAAGCACATCTCAAAAAAGTATTATATGATCTTTTTGCTATCAAGCCAGAAGAAGCAATAAAAAGATTCAAATTGTGAGGATTTACCAAAGGGAAAATAGAGAAATGAATGACTATCCATGAGACAGCGCTCCAAGAGATAGAGGAAGAGTGAGGTATCAAAGGAAAGGATATAACCCTCCAAAAGCACCTATGATCATTCCTCAAAAAGAAAGAATATGGATTTAAAGAAACAGATATGTTCCTCTACATCCTAACCAAAGAATATCCGAAGTTGAATCCTACCGACAAAAGGCATATCGCAGCATTCATAGATCTCCATAATGCCGAAAACTATATACAAAACGAAGAAGAAAAAAAATTCTTTCTTCATATCAAAGATGAGATCATACAAACACTCCTAGCACACAAAGACATAGACCTTTTATCTATGAAAGAAAACACAGATGTCACTGAAGTCGACATTGGAGTCGAAAGATAATATACAATACGAACTTTACTTGACTGGACTCACCGAAGATACCGTCAGGAAAATTTCTGCTGAACAGGAAGAACCTCAGCGGATGCTGGATCATCGTCTATCGTGTCTGAAGATTTTTCAAAAGATGGAATTACCGACGCGATGACCGAGTTTAGAGAAACTGAATTTGGACGATATCGTCTATTATGCTAAACCGCACAAGGATAATCAAGGATATGCGAACAACTGGGAAGAAGTTCCCGTAGAAATTAAACAGAAGTTCCAGAGATTAGGAATCCCGGAAGCTGAACAAAAATATCTCGCATGAGCAGGAGGACAATACGATTCACTGAATGTCTATCACAAGATCAAGGAACAGCGATCGGAAAAAGGGATCATCTTTGAAGATATGCCCCAAGCGGTAAAAAAATATCCGGAATTAGTAAAAAAGCATTTCATGAAATTAGTCCCAGCAAACGATCATGCATTTGCAGCTTTGCATGGAGCTGTCTGGAGTGGGGGAACATTCATCTATGTACCCAAAGGAATCAAACTCACTGACCCCTTGCAAGCGTATTTCCGCATGAATATCTACGCAGGAGGACAATTTGAGCACACTTTGATCATCATCGAAGACGAAGCCGAGGGAAGCTATATCGAAGGATGCTCAGCGCCGAAATTCGACAAAGCATCATTGCATGCAGGATTAGTTGAAATCTATATAGGAAAGAATGCAAAGATGAAATATTCTTCCGTCGAGAACCGATCAACAAACACCTACAATCTCAATACCAAAAGAGCACTAGTAGAGGAGTGTGGATATATGGAACGGGTCAATGGTAACCTGGGCTCCTGCACGACGATGCTCTATCCGTGTTCCATCTTGAAAGGAGATTATAGCAAGACAGATATGCTCGGAATCGCTGTAGCAGGGCAGGGACAACATCAAGACACAGGATCCAAAGCTATCCACATTTGAAAATATACTTCGTCAAACATTGTGGCAAAATCGATATCGAAAGCTGGTGGAATCAATACCTACCGCGGATTAGTCAAAATCGCCAAATGAGCAGAAGGAGCGACCAATCACACCCAATGCGATGCCTTGCTCTTCAATGACGATTCGGTGTCAAACACTATTCCTTTAGTTATTTCCGATAACGACACCGCCATCGTAGCGCACGAAGCCAGCGCAGGAAAAATAGAGGAATCTGAACTTTTCTACCTCATGTCCCGCTGACTTTCGAAGGACAAAGCAACCACTATGATCGTCAACGGATTTTTCTCCTCAGTAATAAAAAAGCTCCCGCTCGAATATGCAGGAGAGCTGAATAAATTAGTCGAAATGGAGATGGAAGGTGCAGTAGGTTAAATAAAATACCCATATCTCTTGATAAGCTTCTTCAGCTTATCAGCTAATTCAAAATCTATAGATTTGCTAAGCTCATATAGTCTATTGATACTGGTATTGTGCTTGCTTTTTTTCAATATTGCCTCTCGGACTTTGATATCCAAGGATGTATGATATTTTCTGATCACTTTCTTCACCATTTCATTGGTGTACCCTTGAGAAATCATGCTAGGGTTATATAAGCTTTCCACGATAGCGAGTTCCAAACCAGCGATAGGGAAAGTCTGATTTCAAATCTTTATCTTTTTGGTTAATTTTCGAAAAAAAGAAAATAGATTGTCGGTCTTGTTTTTGGCATACGTTTTGAAGACAGCCTGTTTGTCGAACATGACAACTTCTGTGGCCTGTTTATATTGATTCACAATCATCAATTCATCAGGGACATCATAAGAAGCTAAGTTCAATTCCAATGCTTTCAATCATCAGATATATCGATTACCTTTGAGAAAATCAAAACAGTGTTTCTTGACGATAGTTCGATAAAAAAGCTCCAGAATCTGTTCTTTTGTATATATGTGATCGGGATCCTTAACGAAGAAGATATTTTTTTTGAGATTTTCAAGATATCATCTGACTTTGAGGTAATAGATCATCTTATACATCTTTTGTACAGAAAAATCGTCTCCCATAGAGGATTTGAGCAGGATTCCTACCTTTTCCCCGTCCATGAGCTTCCCTTTGTATTTTATCAACTTTCTGACAAGATTGTCAAAAACCTTATTCGACATAATATAGGAAGTACCTATGAAGTAAACATAAAAAAATATAATGTTCCTTACAAAAAAATCAAGACGTTTTTTCCACAAAAATCTGAACGGTTTTTCTATTGCATTTGATCTATGAAACGATAAAAAGTTGCTTACCCAGATTTTTTATATTGTATCGTGATATGAACCAAATAGCTCTGATACCACAGATAGAGACTATTCAAAAAACAGTCTGCCTGGATAATGTCCATGCAACGTTTACGGAGAATACCGACGGTTCATACGATATTATATTGGAAATCAATTCAAACAAATTCCTAATTGCCGTAGAAAAGATAGAGAATCAGATAGAATGCCTAGAAATCATTGCAACCAAAGGATTCGTAGAGATCAGCAACAAGATTATCCTGATGATCAAGAGACTCATAGAACATCTCCGATATAGATTAGACTAAAAAACAGAGCATTAAGCACCAAGTTTAAAGCATAAAGCCGCTAATTAGCCATATTACAGCTTTAAACTTTAAGCTTTAAACTTTAAGCTTTAAACATTCACACAATGTCCGAAGAAAACAGTCTTATGATACAAGAATATGCCAAAAATCCTCTCAAAAACTATGCTATGAAGGAATATACCGTCAAGCAGCATGAGGGGAATTTTATCTGTTGAGATGATATCACCGTATATATAGTAATCAAAGACCACATAATCACAGATTATAGCTATGATGGAAATTGTTCCAACATTACGACAGCAGCAGCAAGCTTCCTATCAGAAATCATCATCGGGACATCCATAGAAGATATTTTGATTCGAACCTACAAGACGATGGTAGACCAAGGATTTGAGATATCACCAAGAAGAAAAAGAGCAGCAGTTATTGCCATATTAGCGACAAGAAACGCAATTCATGAATACCTAAAAGACAATCAGAAAGACACTTTCGACGACCTCATAGAAGACTAGTCGAGACAGAAATTGACAGATTTTTAACAAAACTGACAAATACGTGTCAAAAAGCTAATAATTTGATATTGAAAATAGTAGACAAATACCTAAACACATGAAATAGACAGATTAGATAAAATAGACAGAATAGGATTTTTACCTGAAATCTAACCCGTCCAACCCATCTTTAGTTCTCAAAGTGAGTATGAAGCCGATTAAGCACCTTTTGATCAATATCATCGTCAATGGAGCAGTATTATATGCTATCGTACATTATGTACCAGAACTTGGATTCAAGATACAATCCATCTACAAGGATACATACATCATCTTTTGAATTCTGGGAATTGTATTTTGGCTCATAAACTCCGTATTGAAAAACATTCTAAAAGTCCTTACCTTACCAGTAAGGATCATCACGGTAGGGATCTTTTCATTGGTACTCAATCTAGCAGTATTGTATATCTTCGAGGTCGTAGTAAATTATCTAGACCTGGGAATAACGGTACAACTGGGAACATTGACACAAACACTCATATTATCAGTCATACTCAGCGCAATCTACTTCCTTATCAAGAAGATCATCTAAACAAAATAAAGCTTTATTTGATAACAATACCTATACATGAAAACAAAAACAGTGTATCTCATATTGATTATCTCTATATTCATTTTTCTTCGAATCCCATTCTTTGAAAATGCATGAATACCAAATCCTGTCTATTTCTTCGGAGGAGCACCACTATTCACTTCGATTTACCCACGGATATTGTTCCTTGGTATGATAGAGTGAGTTATCGTTACGCTATTTATACAAAAAGTTCTCAAAGATATCAAATACCAAGAACCCACAAAATTCGATCTCAACCAATAAACAAAATACAAAAGAGTAATGTATCCTTCGAATGTAATGAATGATAATGAGTTGTAATACATTACAGGAAAAGCATTACACGAGCACAACGAACTCATTACGCGAACGTAGTGAGCAAATTCATTTTAGATTTTTAATGAGTTAGTATTATGAGCAAAACGTACAATGTGACAAGGGAAGTCGCAGCAAAATCTTTGAATATATCTACTAGGACTATAGATAGATATATCAAGAGCGGTAAATTATCGTACAAGAAAATCGCAAACAAAGTTTTATTGGCCAAAGAAGAGGTTATTTCGCTCAAACAAGAATTTGCAACCCTTCATCAGGAACTGAGCTCTGAAATTATCAACCAAAACACGACAACACAAACGACAAATCTATCAAACAAAGGTAATATCGAAAACGTCATCGATCAGAAAGTAGACAAATTTTTCCTTATCTTCAAAGAAAAAGAGAAAATGCTTGAAGAAAAGAATAAGATGATTTTCGTTTTGCAACAAAGAGTATCAGAACTAGAAACTAAGATCAAACATATGGTCGCATTGCCTGATTACAACAAAGAAAAACAAGAAGCTATCATAGAAAAGCAAAAATTGGAAGAGAAAATAGGGCAGCTCAAAGGTATGATCAAAAACGAAAAGCTCAAAAATCTTATTTTCATAGGACTTTCACTCATTTTCATCGTCGTCGCAGGATTCTTTATGTTCAAGGGATAAAAAAACACCTACATATCAAAAAGACTCCAGCAACTATCTGGAGTTTTTTATATATTTTAAATTACAGATTGTATTGACTTTTAATGTATAATTAGTATATTATGTATTGTTTTTACTCGCTTACCGCTCAATCAGCATGTTAAAAACACTCATCCACTACCAAATGTATATTATCATAGGGATACTTGTTTTTCCTATTTTGTCATTCATTATCTATTTTGCCAAAAAGATGATTGACAGAGCAAGGTTCGTAAGAACATTGGATACAATGAAAAAGCCATTGATGGAAAGGATAAACAACATAGAATCCATCTATGAGATGAAAGAGCAGCAAGCAGAGATGAATATGATCATCAATGATATAAAAGGCAGCATTAACGAGCTCAAGCAAGAGATCCAACTTTCACAAGAGACTCTGGAGCTAGAAAAGATCAATCAGATAGAAAACGATATCTCGATATTTTATGAAAACATGCAAAACAAACAACAAGGAAGTAATTCTTCTACAAAAGAACCGGTAATCGTCAAAGAGACACCACAACAGATTTATCAGCAAGCGATTATCCAACAACAAACATATCAATTACAAGCAAAACAAGAACAGAACACACTGCACAAGGAACAGATAAGAGTAATGAATGAAAATATCAGCAAATTTCTGGTCGTATACAGAGAAAAAGACAAAATAATAGACGAAAAAAATAAGGCGATCGACGAAAAAAACAAATCTATCTATGTGCTTCAGCAGAAATTATTGGACGCAGAACAAAGAGTAAAAAAACTGATTGCACAACATCAAGGAGACGGAAATAAGGATAAAATCATAGAAGAAAAATCAAAGACTATAACTACCTTGGAGCAGAGATTACAGGAAGTTGAGAATAAATTCAAAAAAGTAGCATTGCTTCACAAGAGCATAGCCGAAAAAGAAGAGATAAAAGACAGGATTATAGACGAAAAGAATGCATTCATCATAAGCCTGCAAAATAAGCTGACCGAGATAGAAAGCAAATTACAGACTATGATGAATATCAACGAAGAAAACAAAGATAAGTTCCTCAACAGAAAATTTTTGGACATAGATCAAAAAATCAAAATGGAAAAAAGGAAAAACCGGATTTTTATAACCCTGTTCATCTTTTTCCTTATGTTAGGTATTGTCGGATTCCTTTTTGTCTACGATTATTACATACAGAACATAGCAGCATACACTATGTAAATATCGCTGAAAATATTTGTCAGAACTCTTCTCTACACGTAGCAAAATTCTTGTTTTCGAGCCGTTGCTTGAATTGCTTGTGACAGAAGTTTACGGTATTTTCCAATCATTTTTCTTGCATACCAAGATACGTCTCTATATCTCACTTTTTGAGGATATAGGTATTTTTTGTATAAAGCTCATCTATTTTGGCAATCAATTGCTTGTATTTTTGAGGGAACTTGTTTCTGATGGTATCGACAAGTTTATTATAATGACGATGTGTCTTTCCGCTTTTTTTTAGTCAGGCATAATATGCTCTCGTTTGCTTATAATAATAATTCAGATCATTCTGGGTGAGGAATCCGTAATCCACGATATTATCCCGATCACCGATAAAATACGTTTTCAATCAGAATCTCGTAAGGAATCTGCTTCGCAATTTATAACTTCATTTTCCATTGATATTGATGATCTCATAATCGGTAAGATACGGTTTTCGTTCAGGAAGGGTATGAAGATATTTGAGATAGAATTCAAAGAAATATGCATCAGTCTCTCCTTCGACCATGATAATTTTGTTGACGAAAAATATTTTGGACAGATTCTCAAATTTCAAGAGATGGACAAGACTTGATTCATCGGGTGATAAAGAAAAGAAAGGATTCTTTATATGTGTTTCTCATTTGATTTTTGCGACTCTATAGACATTCCCGATATTGGATTCGTTGATAAAGAGAGGAGAGTAGGTAGAAAGTATAAATTGAGTCCCTATATTTTTGTTGATTTTTTCGATCATTCTAGCAAAACTTCTCTGCATCTGAGGATGGAAATGAATTTCTGGTTCATCAATAATAACCATGCTCTGTTTGAGATCATATCCGTACATCGTAAATATCATAGAGAGAAATGATTGTTCACCATCACTCAATTCAGAAAATGGGATATAATTTCCAAACACATCTACGAGATAGAATTCCAATAGCCCATTACGATATTCCACTGTCAATGTCTTGTTGAAATATTTTTTGATGATAAAGACAAGCGAAGTGTAAAATTCAGATGCTTCCAATCTTTCAGGAAAATTAGCGATCTCTTTCTTTGTCATTTTTAGGCTTCGATGCTTGGATATAATGTTCCATATTTTTTTGACACAAAGATAGAATCCAATATGCGCATGATGAAAAGATGAATTTTTGTCACCTATCAATTCATTCCATGTATGAGGATTTATCTGATGAGGGATATATCTTAGATCCCTATTCATAGAAATAAAAGCTACGCCATTTTTGAGAGGAACAAGCGGTTCTTGTTCTCAAACTCTTTCAAATTCATTGTAGATATCGACACAAATCTGAATAAGTTCCAACGTCTGCAAATACAGTAAAACAAATTTTCCTTGAGGAGAGAGTTTTTTTTCATCTATCACAATAGCGTTTTTCTTGGCATCAAAAGAGCAATGCAAGACAAATGATATAGGGATATTATGGATATCTTCATCGCAAAAATCAGGATATTCGATGGATAATGTGCTATATTTTCTGATAAGTTCATGAAAGGTTGATTTATGTTTGATGATATATCTCATATTATCATAATCATGTTCCGTGATGAACAATTCTATAAGTATTTCAGAAGGTTTATCGCGATAAGCAAAATGAGCATGAAGTCATTCTGTATATTGTTTGTGCAAAACAATGGTTTTTTTTTGATCCAAAGGACTGGTGCTTAATAGATAGTTTTTATCGTAAATATAATCATTCATGAGACCCACTTTGAAAAGTTGATGCAGAATGGTCAAAAATCAGCTTTTACCAGCGCCATTTGGGCCAATCATTACATTAACATTATTATGTTCTCTGTTATGGAAAATGACACCTTCAGTCTGATGAAGATCAGGATGGTAAGGATAGCTCAATAGATTGGAAATCTTGATATTGGCTAGTTGCATGATATTAAATTTAGAATGTAGAATTTAGAATGCAGAATTTGTACTCTTGTATTTTAATCACAAACACATATACATTCTTTGCTTCCAAATAAGGAACTTTATGCTTTAAGCTTTAGGCTTTTAGCTACCTATAATTATAGTCAAAAGAGGTTTTTTTGCAAATTTTCAACTTTTATAAAACAAACGCAATAAAAGATGAATCATTCAAAAACAGTAGAAAAATACGATTGATCACCAGAAGAGCTTTGTGAGGGATTTGGAAATTTAGACTATGATGCTTTAGTCGAACATTTTGATTTGTTAGCAAAAAAGTTTGGAAAAGATGCACTTCATGATTTAGAGCTCAGACATCCACAAGTAGCTCAACATCTAGCAAACATATCAAAAAGATTGCAAGATATATTGAATGAAGAAGTAAAACCTATGGCAAAAATTTGCAGATCATACAATCAAAAATGAATCAAATAGTTTTTAGTATATAATGTATATATGGACGATAGATTGTTTTCATTCAAACAGAAATCACAAGACTTCATAGTCACCGAAGAATTGCCTTTTACGTTGTCGAACACGGGGGACGTGTTTTTTGTCTTCTTTGAAAAAAGAAATCTAAACACCATGGATGTAGTAAATCATATCTGCTCGGTCTGCGATATATCTAGGTTAGCACTATGAATCGCAGGACTAAAAGACAAAAAAGCCATAACAAGACAACGGATATGTATCTACAAAAGCGCATTGAAAAAAATCTGAGGAGAAAAAGCCTTTTTGGGTGCGATAGCAGAGGTAGCAATAGTCCTCAAAACAGGATGGCACACTGATCCTATAGGGATGACCATACCCATAAAAAATAATTTCTCTATCAAACTCAGAGCAAATAAAAAATTGAGTCTGAAAGAAAAAGACATTTCCCACAAAAAGATTTTGAGTCTTTTCAAAAAAGGATTCCCCAATCTCTTTGGCAATCAGAGATTTGGCATAAGCTGAATAAATCCGAAGCAGGGGAGCGACATCCTCCAAGGAAGATCGAACATCAGAGACAGAAAAGATATTGTTTTCAAAATACAGGCGTACGCGAGCAAGATTTTCAACGAATACATCAATTCAAGGACAAAAAAATGATTACAAATTCTGGAAGGAGATCTCGTTATAGACACACTACACCCCAAAAAAAATCACTACGGAATCTATCAAGCGAAGACAGATACCGTAAAGATGTTTGATGACACCAAAAAAACCGAACAATTTTTCCGTTATCCTCATACAACAAAAGAAGAAATCCCCTTCAACAAAGATACGATGGCAATAACATGACCCGTAATAGGATATAACCTTTTGTTGGCACCCAAAGACAGCATCGCTGGTAACAAAGAAAAATGATTACTGGACAAAAACAATATTTCTGAAAAAAGCCTGAAATTGTGCAAAACATATAAGATATTCTGAATCAGAAGACCGATCCGAGTGTTTCCCAAAAAAGTAAGCGTAAACTCTCAATGAGATGATATCCTTCTCAACTTCACATTGCCAGGATGATCCTATGCAAGCATCATGATAGAAGAATTGCAAAAAACCGTAGGAGTAAATCTAGAGTAATCATATCCATTTTATTTTTTATCACATCCATGCTAGAATCCAAAGAGACAACCCCGCATATAACGACAAAAGAAGAACTTGACGCACTCTACAAAAACGTACTAAAAAACAAAGAATCGATAGGAGAGGATCCTGACAAAATAGCGCAAAAGATTTTGTCAATCTATGATACAACAGCAGCTATGGAAAATAAAGTATATAATTTCAAAAAAAACGATGAAAAAGGGAAAAGAGAATATGCCGTTTCTCTAGGACAGCAACAAGAAACCTACAAAACGATAGAGATTGTCTACAACAAAACGACAGGATATGTCATAATCATCCAGCAGAATGAATGAACAACTATCAAAATCAATAGATACGAAGAGAGAGGAGAGGATATCTTCATTCTCAAAAAAGAAGAATGAGCAGAACATTTCAGTATCAAAAGCCAATCAGAGGATAACGACAAAAAAACAGAAGCGGAAACGGTCATAGAAGATATCTATACATATACTTTATCACCAGCATCCATACAAGAATAATGAGACAAAAGATAAAAGACAAAGCCATCCAAAAGATACGAGAAAAGCTCAAAAAGATAGTAGACAAGACAAGACTCTACAATGAGGAAAAAATGTGTTGATTGTCCTGTTATTATCGTATCATAGGAAAAAGGAAAAAACTGATATTTTACCTCAATCCGAGAACCAAAGAAATTGTCTTTGGTGTCAGTCATCGAGGAACGGATATTTTGGAAACATATCCGATGATTAGTGTCTTGACCGATGAAATGAAGAAAAGCGTAATAAAATTCAGGATAAAAAAAATTGAAGATATAGAGCAAAAAGGCATCCCAAAACTGATAACAATCATCCTCTGAAGCTAACTTGACTTCATAAGCGAAAAATATATCGTAATAGCCCAAAAAACAAAAAAACTATCATGCAAAAAAAACGAAGAAGCAAAAGAATGCTCATATTGAGCATGTGGAAAATGAAGAAAAAGGAATTCTGGATAGAATGCATCACGCTCTATATATCGATATTGATAGCTACCTTATTTGTACAAGCATTCATATTGAAAGTAGAGACGGAGATACTTATATTCTGTCTAACCAAATCGCTCTTTACGACGATCATCAACGTACTGATCATCATGCTTGGACGACGGATAAAATTCGTTCAGAAGCATTGGTTCATCGAAACGATCATGTACACCATAGCAAGCATGCCCTATATAGAGATCAGCACAATCTATGTCTATACGGGAAATTTCCCGTTGCTTATGGCAATGGCAAAATGGTATGCGATAGCCTATTTCGTTATGGGATTGGGTATCAAAAGATACGTGAGATGGACAAAAGAATTCTTCACAAAAATCATGAATCATTGAGACCTGCTTATGTATGAAGCAGGTTTTTCTTTTTTTTAAAAAACGCCCACAAGGAGCGATTTTTATCATAAATAATGCTACTATTATGCTGTTTCTTCTTCAGTAGTTTCAGGAACTACTTCTTCAGTAATTTCAGGAGCTGTTTCTTCAACAGCCTCAGGAGTCGCTTCTTCAGCAGTTTCAAGAGCTGTTGTGTCTACTTCAGGTGTTGTTGTTTCATCTGTCATGATATCTCGAGGTTAATAAATAAAGCCATTCGCACCATACATGCCCTCGATGAATCGAGACTTCTTGATACACATAAATGTGTAAAGAAATCCTAGGTAATAGCTAGGCTTTTATAAAAGAAATAATAGAAGATAGATATTAGAAAATTAGTAGTTCTACGGGGTAGAACAATTTATCCCGAAAAGTGGGATACAACTGGTATTGTGCGAAAGCGAGAGATGGATATGGGGCAGAGGAGTTGTCCTCTAAAATTGAATATCCAGAACAAGCGTGTATATATCAGAGCCTGCCCCGTACTTGCTACGGGGTCCTCCCACAAAAAAGATCTATCCGAATTTTATACCTATGCACAATGCCTGTGTGTTGTGCAAGTGTATAAATGAGGAAATAGAGATCTAGAAGCTGAAACCACGAAAACGACTCGAGAAGCTATGATATATACTTCGCACAATGTGATCCAAGTTGTGCGAGCGTCCGAAGAAAGAGAGAACCTGTGAGGGTCTTTTTTTTTATACATTTGAAAAGAGAAAAGGGCGGGCGGAAAGTTAAAATAAAGAAAAAATAAACTTGAAATATACGTGTTTTGTAGTATATATAAGACACCTTTATCTAATAAAAAGATATAATGACTTCATTAGAGGATAAAACAAGAGAAGAAATGATAGAAAAAGAAAAAAATAGAGAAAATAAAGAAAAATATAAAATATCAGTTTTCGAATGAGTAATGCATAATATTTTTTTTGTTGTATTGTGAATTATTGCTTTAATATGAATAATAACATTAATAAGTGAACGAAACTTAGTCTCTCGATACGAACAATATAAAGTACCTTTTTATATCTTTTGATGAATATGATTATTAATGGCCATATGTGATGATATAAAAGAAAGTCGAGAAAAAAGATATGAATTAAAACCAGAAAAACAAATTATAAAATATAAATATGAAACAGGATTTATATATACAGATTCGTTATTTAATGTTATTGTATATACAATATATAAAGTCATTGCTCGAATAGCATCTATAGTTACGATTATTCTTTGATGATATTTATTTATAGTTTTTCTAAACGATACAGTTCAAGAAATGAGTCTAAAAGCAATTGTAATTATATGAATAGTAATAATCATTGGACTACTTATAATGATATTTAATAAGCTAAACAATAGAGATAAAAATGACTAAACAACAAATTATTCGAACAATAATTACAACTGTGATATGATGAGTAATATTAGCAATTATTTTGTATTTTTGAAAATGGTTATTAAAACAACTAATAAAAGCACTTAAAAAAATATCACAATTTATTAAAAACGTGTTTAAATTAATATTTCAAAAAATAAGTAAAATTCCATACCGCATAGTTAACGTAAATAAATATAACAAGATCAAAGAACTAAGTATATTTTATAGGTCTAGATGTAAAAAACTTGAAGATGAAAACGATAAATTAAGTGGTAAGGGTATGAAATACAAAAACATTCTTATAAAAATATGAAAATCCATGGATACATTTGCTGATTTTTATTATTATTGGCAAGATATAGATTCTTGAAAAGAATCGTCAAATTTTGATTCTTATACAGAATGTTTACATCAAATAAAAAAAACATATCCAAATATAATAATGGGTGACAAGGTCATAGAACATGATTCCGTTTGATTCCCTATTGAATTTATATCATGTCAAATACCAATAGAGTAGATTATTTTTATGTCTATACAATAGTCAAAAAAGTCTTGCTTTTTTAAGAAAAGTGATTATACTTTATTTCACTAAGGGTGTATTCCCTTTAATCGCGCCCTTCACCACTTGTGGTAGAAGGGATTTTTTTATAATTCAATCATCTCACAATTTTCTATTAATATATCAGATTTCGAATATATCTAGCTCTGGATAAAGTTCTCAAAGTTTCTGTATTTCTTTTCATAAAGAAGATTCTCTATGAATCACAATCATTTTCTTGTTTTTTATTATTCAATAGTTTATAGGTGCTTTATAATCTCAATCTCAACTAAACAAAATAAATCAGTCATAATTATCTATATTTAATAGAATATCCATTGTTATTTCTACATCAAAATCCGCTTTTCTATCATGAACAACAGTATCTAATAATTTATATACGTTATTAATTATTCATGAATTTTCCATATATTTCTGAGTACCTGTTAATTGTTTATCTAATAATTTTAAATTACTTATAATACTTTCATGAATTTTTTTGAATTCAGAATTATTCATCTTTTTAGGTATTTTTTTAACCATTTTATGTTTTATCTCATATCATATAATTTTTGCTTTACTTAAAAAGCTTGCTGACTGTCGAGCCTCTCAGTCTAATCAAAAATATAGTATTATTTTATCTATATCTTTATTAGTCTTTAGATATTTATAAAGTAATTCTATATCTATTCCAGATTTCCATACATTTGCCCGATCGACTAAAACCATAGTCTTTCATACTGTTTTAAGTGTAAATCACATGAACATATTTTATGATACGATAAACAACATGTTTGTACATAAAAGACATCAAAAATCAATCGTTGTCTACATGACAAAAAAGTTAAATTAAAATAAAATCCGCCCGCCCGAAATAGTTTCTTTAGACCCGAACGAACCCCGCAGTACTGCGGGGGAACCGCACAACTGGTATTGTGCGAAAGCGAGAGATGGATATGGGGCAGAGGAGTTACCTTGAATTTAATTGAGACGCCATAAAAATCCGAAAGTCCTCTGAGGATTTTTAAACGTCGAAATTATACCGATACCTTATAAATGAATAAATAGTGAAAAATCGGTAGAATATCCAGAACAAGCGTGTATATATCAGAGCCTGCCCCGTACTTGCTACGGGGTCCTCCCACTAAAAAGATCTATCCGAAAGCGATACCTGCGTTAGCGAATGCACAATGCTGTGTGTTGTGCAAGCGTATCGATGAGGAAAAATAGGCTGCAAACTCATAAAACTAAAAATACGCTCAAAAAGCCATGATATGTACCTTGCACAATATATCTTGTGCAAGGTAAAACATATTCAGTGTTCAATTAAGCAAATCAACTTTTTATAAAAAATATCTCTCTATAGAACTATATTTCACTGAATATAGTTTTTTTATTTCCCGAGAAACCTTAAGATACAGAAATAGCTAAAATCACAAAAAAGCCGATTTTGGGTCGAAATCCCCTGAATTTTAAGCTATGTTTTTGATATCGAGCTGAACTAAGTACCACCCAAGGTTCAAAATCGCTCGGATTTTGAGGGGATTCAGGCTTCAAAAGGCAAAAAACACAAAAAAACAGAGGAGTACTCCTCTACTGAAAATATAAAAAAAAATCGCTGTGGAATTCCACAACGATTTAAACTTCATTACGCTTTAAATTTTCAACTCAAATGTTCAATAATCATTTTTTTGGCATAATCAGTCAAAACAACATGATTATTTCCTTTGAGATCGAACCATCCCCGATTAACCAACACCTGTACATCAGGGGCAACATCATCTCCTGCCGGCAAAAAATCTTTGATTGGGGTTTTCTTAAGCTTTTTTACGATAACATCCGTCGAAACGGAAATGAAATCATTTTTCCCTTCTTCCAAACACACCTCATGATATGCTTTCAGCATAGCTTGCTGTTGCAACATCATGGGAAACTTACTCATTCCCCCATTAAGTATGGCTTTATAGGAGACCTTTCCCAAACCCAATTCACTGGGCTTTACTTTTACGGTACCGTTGTTCATAAAAAAATATTAAATTTGTTTCAACACATATAATGATTTTAAATAAAAAGTCAAACAAACTTTTACAAAAAAGAAAAAGCTACCTGATAGATAACCAGATAGCCGTCTACTCAGAGACGGCCGTGCCTATTATCTATTAGGCGTACAGAACAGGTAAAGACTCCTCTACTCGTTGTGTATGCCCAATAAAATTCAAAAGCCGTCTCTAAGATGAATGCAAGTCGTTCGCTTTGGTAAGGTACTGATACTTGCGGACAAATCGCTAGATACTAGGATTTGCGGTCTTTAGTAATTAGCATTGTTCCCAACTGGCGTAACTCATTTTTGTTTATAGGTGTTTTTTGTTTACGGCTTTTTTTTATCCTTATATACAAAGAAAACAAAGGGATTACAAAAAAATCCTATAACCTTTCATTAGCACAGGATCACTCAAAAAATCAGATTCATATTGTCATTTTTAGAAAATTAATACATAATAGATATATCAAAAAAAGCCAGAACCGAAGTTCTGACCTTACAATATTCAAACAATACTAAGATATTATTCAGTAACGACTTCCGTAGCTTCTGTAGGAACGGTATCTGTAGGAGTTGTTTCAGTTGTAGTACCAAAATCAACCGTAGGAGCAACCTCAGCTCATTCAGTAGCTTCGAATTGTTGTGCCTTTTCGAATCCAAACATGCTTGCTACGATATTAGCAGGAAATCTGCGGATATAGATATTCAACATATTTACCGCATCATTAAAGTTTTTTCTTTCAACGGTAATCCTATTTTCTGTCCCTTCCAATTGGGTCATAAGATCTTGAAATGCTTGGATAGAGTTCAAGGTAGGATAGCTTTCTACAACAGCGAGCAATCTTGATAATGATGATGACACTTCTCCTTGTGCTTGTTGAAATTGAGCAAAAGATTGAGCATCATTGATATCGACAGAAACTTTTGTAGCAGCCGCTCTCGCATTGACTACTGCAACCAATACTCCACTTTCCTGAGCAGCAGCACCCTTTACCGTGTTTACTAAGTTTGGAATCAGATCCAACCTTCTCTGGTAAACATTCTCCACTTGAGACCATGCGGTTTTGACAGTCTCATCAAATTTTACTATCGTGTTGTATTTACCTACAACAAACAATACAGCGACTACTACGATAGCCAAAACAATAAGCCATGTTTTTTTCATGAATTTTTTTTACAAATTAAAATCATTTATTTTGGTGCATATCTCTGAAAGATACACATGCACGTCTTGAATGAACGAAGGAATTTTACGCTCCTCCATCGTACCATCTATAAGATAATAAAACATCTGACTGTTGCAAGACCAAGCGACATCAAACAAAGAGATTATTTCCTTTATATCAGCAGGAATTGCGAGTTGAGGATGTTTAAGATACAGGCCAACTTCCCGAATGATAGCCAATCCTGGTAAAAGATCCTGAAGGAAGTCTCTTCCTTTATTTTGAGAGAGATATCATTCTCTGAGTTGGATGCGTTTATTACGAATTTCAAGTTCCAATGCCGATCTAAGATCAGAAGAATCAAACGGTATTGATCAAAACATATCTTTTCCATAAAAAAGCTCAGAATGGTTTTTGATATGCAAAAGTTTTAGACAAAAGACATCTTTTCCTTCATGTATGTCATCTTCTGTCAAGATAATGAAATGCTCATGTACGAAGAAAGACCTTATGGTATTTAGGAAAACGAAGTCAACCTTCTTAACAACAAAAACCGGGATTTTTTTATGTGCTGTTTGATATAGATAAATAGACAGCAGTCAATCCTTCAATACCTTTACGATATCATGAAGTTTTTTTATGACCATGAACATATACATAAACATATAAAGAAGTATGTACCAATATAATAATCTTATCGCGATCCAGAAGATCATCATCATCCGAAGCCTCCTCCACCGAATCAACCGAAACCTGATCCTCATCACCGAGAACTTCATCATCCACCAAATCGCATTCCTCTAGTTCATCCACCCCTACCGAACATTGCCATCAATACACCAAAGAGCAGAAATATATAAGAGATTATCAACGAAGCTATGAAACTAGCTATTATCATCATAATCAAAAATGCAAAAACAAATCCTACTATCCCATAAATCCATCGTCCATACCTTCTCATCTTTCTTCCTGTACCCTTGATCTTAGGTACCGTAATTCGACGACCAAATCCGCCGACTACAATGATAAAAACGAAAAATAAAATACCCATCATATCCTCATTCCGATTGTTAGTAGCAATAGATTGGGAATACGTTTGGATAATCGTAGGATCTTTGGCTATATATCAGAGAAAATCATTGATCATTGCCATAACGCCAGCATAATAGTTACCGTTTCTGAAATTCGGAGGAAAATTTTTCTCCCCTATTCTATCAGCGATCAGATCAGGAATCGTTCATTCCAACCCATACCCTACCTGAATAGATCGTTTCCTATCATCGATAGCTATCAATACTACCACTCAATTATTCTGACCTTCTTTTCAGACACCTCGAGTATTCCCCACATCGGCTGCTGCGAGATTGATATCATCATCCACCGTAGGAACGACCAAAACCGCCACTTCTATTCACGTGGTCTTTTCTATTTCCTCTATCTTTGAGGTCAATGAGGTTTTTTCCGTTTCAGAAAAAACTCAGACTTTATCAGTCACATATCACTCATAATCCGGAATATCGAATCCGAATGTGATTCAAAACAAACAAACGATTATAAGACTTTTGAGTATTGACTTATATACGCCCATTCAAAATTCAAAATTTAAAATTTAGAATTCCGCTGAAAGCGGTTTAGTATGTTCCATCTGACTTCGTCTTTAGTTCACTGAATTTCATAATTTCTCTTTCAAAATAGATCTCTGACTCTCCGACCGGACCATTCCTATTTTTTCTCAGACAGATATCGGTCAATCATTTTTTATCGGTATCTGGATCATAATAATCCTCTCTATGAAGCATAATGACCGAATCTGCATCCTGCTCGATCGCTCCGGACTCTCTCAGATCGGAAAGCTGAGGCTTTTTATCAACTCTCTTCTCGACTTCACGGGAAAGTTGCGATAATGCCATAATAGGGATTTCCAATTCTCTCGCAAGCTCTTTCAGTCATCTTGAGATTTCAGAGATTTCTTGGACTCTATTACCGGAATATCATGAATTTGAACCGCTCATCAGCTGAAGATAATCGATAATCACAAGATCCAATTGGTTTTTTTCTATTTTGAGTCTTCTGATCTTTGACTTCAATTCAGGGATAGTAGTAGATCATTTATCATCGATAAAAATCTTTGTTTCAGAAAGGACTTCCATCGCTTCGCTCATGACCGAAAAATCTTCGGTATCCAACTGTCCTTTAGTTATTTTATTCATAGGAATTTCTGAAACCATAGACAAAACCCTATCTGCTATCTGTTCAGCGCTCATTTCCAGAGAGAACAATGCGACACTTTTTTTCTGATCGACTGCCATATTTTTGAGGACATTCAAAGCGAACGCCGTCTTACCCATAGATGGACGTGCTGCAAGAATGATAAGCTCAGCAGGTTTAAATCATCAAAGCGCCTCATCAAGTCCATGATATCAAGAGAATACTTTTCTTTCATGTGCTTTTTCAGGATTATCAACAATATCCATATATTCTTCTATTCTCCTATTCAATATCTCTCCTATAGAGTTAACCTTTTCTGCAACATTATTTTGCGTGAGATCAAAAATCCTTTTCTCTATATCTTGAAGAACCACCAAGGTATCTTTTTGTTCATAGACATCTCCGATAATCTTCTGAGAAGTTTTCAGGATATTCCTTAGGACAGATTTTTCCTTTACAATCTTGACGTACTCAGCGCACGAAGAAGTACTCAACAAAAAACTTGAAAGTTCATAAAGATAATCAGTACCCCCTATGGTATCAAGAATAGCGTCTTTAGTCAGCTGATCAGCGAGCGTCACTACATCTATGGTTTTGCGAGATCATCGAAGTTTTTTGATGCCTTGATAGATATAAAAATGCTCCTTATGGTAAAAATCTTCAGGAACCAATCCTAATCAATCATAATAATACATTAATTCATTATCCATAAGTATTCCGCCAATAGTGCCTTTTTCAGCATCGATATTATGCGGAGGAGATTTAATATCTTCCAAACTCACCATTCTACTTCAAAATAAAATAAAACCGATAAATACCCTTGGGGCGATGAAATGATACATTAACAAACATGGTATCGCAAAGTCTTTATAATGGTATTATTCGCGTAAACGAATATGTATCGATACAGAAATAATATGCAAGTCATTTTTATGAAAACATAGGTATGAACTGTATTTTTAACAACATTTCAACAAGATTTTGACACTAACCGAAGAGTTTACCCTCGCGAAGAAATTTTTCATTAGCTTCCAATCGTCATTGAAAGCTTCCCGTATCTAAATACGGACGCAATTGTAAAGCGATGACATCCATATCTTTGAGCATGACCTTGATAGCATCAGGAAGATTGAGTTCTCATGATCTCGAGTCGTGCTGGATAGTATTCAGATAAGAGAAAATCTTTTTTGGCAATATGGCAGCGCCGTTCCGGATAAGGTTTGATGGCGCATCCTCGACTTTAGGTTTCTCTACGAAATCAATAATTTTTTCTCCATCAAGTTGAACGACGCCATATTTGTAGACTTCTTCTTTTGGTACTTCATGAACAGCTATGATAGGCCTTTTGTTTTCTTCAAATTTTTTGATCATCTCAGAGAATGTCTCCGGAGGATAAATCGTATCAGCGAAGATAACCATAAAATATTCATCGGATATAAAATGCTCTACCTGCATCACTGCATGCCCGGTACCAAGCATTTCCAACTGTTTTACAAATGTATACTTCGCCATTTCTTTGGGAGCATTGATAAGCTTCAATTGCTCCAATTTTCCCTTTTTTTGAAGAATATCCTCCAACTCGTAATTCTTATCGAAATAATCCTCCAACGCCTTCTTCTGCTGGGAAGTGATCATGATGATATCGGTAATTCCGGCACCCACAAGTCACTCTACCGTATATTGAATAATAGGCTTATCGCCAACAGGAAGCATTTCCTTGGGAATAGTCTTGGTGATAGGAAGCATTCTCGTTCAGAATCATGCAGCGACAATTACGGCTTTCATACCTTATGACTAAAATAAATAAAAAAACAAATTTAATACTAAGTTCTACGTGTTAAGTTCTAAGTTAATGTTTTGACCAATAATAAACTATCGTATCATACAATAGTTGATAAAGAAGCAAATACATTCACTTAACACTTAGCATTCAACACTTAGCATTATATGTAAATTAGTTTAATTATTTCTTGAAAAATTCATATGCAAATTGAAATCATTTTTCAATTAGCTCGATATCGAAATTTTCATTGACACCATGAGTATTGCAGTCTTCATTGACAAGTGGAATAAGTACAGGTTTGATACCGAGAACACGATCAAGAATATCTACGATAGGCAATGAGCCTCAAGAATATTTATAGAATACCTGTTTTCCAAACACCTGTTCCAATACTGCATCAGCTTTTTTGATAGTGAAATGATTGGTATCTATTTTGACCGGTTCGTACATAGCATCAACCTCCAGTTCATAATCAACATACGTAGGCAACGTAGTCTGAAGCCATTGATCAAAAGCTCAAAGCGTCTTCCTTGCAGTCTGATTTTTTACAATTCTAAAATTGATATGTGCATGAGCTATATTCGGAACTGCATTTTTGAATCATTCACCAATATATCATCCAAAAATTCCCGTAACTTGAATAGTAGGTTTGAGACCGATTTGCGTAAGGATATCCGTATCTTTTTCTTTGATAAGGGTTTTGAGTCCAAAATCAGTCATAAGCTTTTTTTCATCAGTCTTGATTCTTTTGTTCTTTACCAGCACTTCTGTATGGATATCATCCACATCATAATAGAAATATGGTATAGTGATTTTATTATTGATATCATAGAGTTTACTAAGGATTCTATTCATCTCATGGATAGCATTGGGAACAATACCACCATACGATCAGGAATGCAGATCAGTATTAGCAGTGATGATCTTGAGTTTGAGATTAACACCTCCCCTGTATCCTGCATCGATACACGGTGTTTTTCAGAGAATATGCGAATCAGAAATCAGACAAAAATCCGAAAGCAGATCTTGTCTATAATCAGTCAGAAATTGTTCTATATATTGAGATCAGGTCTCTTGATTTCATTCCAGCAACACAACAACATTATATCCCAATTTTTTAGACTGGATAAGATCAAAGATGGTAAGCAGATGGATCAAAAATTGCCCTTTATTGTCAGCAGCTCCTCTGCCGTAAATTTTATCCTGGGAAATATAGAGCGAAAAGGGGTTGTTCTTCCATCATTCATTGCTATTAGCGGTCTGAACATCATAATGTCCATACAAGAGCATAGTAGGCAAAGATTTATCCACAGAAAATTTTCCTATAACTATAGGATTACCATATCCATGGATAATCTCGGAAGTGAATCCATTATCTTGCAGCATAGCATTGAGATAGATAGCAATCCTCTCAATATCATCTTTATGTTCGGAATCCACAGACACACTCTGCATAGCGACAAGTTCGTTGAGTATCTGATAATACGAAGCGTTCATAAAAAAAAGAAAAAAACATAAAACAGACTACTATTCTATGTTTTTGTTTTTATTTTTTGGATTGAATATCATTTTGAGGTACATATACATTTCATGATTCAGGGACAAGGATATTTTACCTTTTACCTAATCCCTAAAAGTCTATTCACCACTTAACTCCTTCAATTTTTTCTTCGCTTTCTCGTTGGACGGTTCATATTCCATGACTCTGAAATAATATTTCTTCGCATTATCTACATCATTGATTTCAGCATACAAATCAGCTAATGTCAGCATATATGCAGAATTCGTAGGTCTCAATTTGATGACTTTCTCCATCTCCATGATAGCATCATGTTTTCTATCGGTATTGTACATGAGTTCTACCATACTGATGTAATATTTTGGATTGCTCGGATTGATGCCTATAGCTTTTTGGATAAGCATCTCAGCGACATCAAAATCACCTGACGTCAGATAGATTTCTCCTATCTGTCGGATAGCCTTATGATCTTTAGGATCCATTTCAACGATCTTTTTGAGGATAGGCAATGCTTTTTTGTAATTTCCCATCGTAAAATAAAGATCAGCCAATAGTTTATTGAGATCTTTGTCTTCTGGATCTATAGCCAATCCTTCGATAATCTTCTTTTCATATTCATCAAGCTTACCTTCTTTTCTAAGTCCCAATGCATCATAAATGATTTTTTCGAGAAGCTTCCTTTTTTTGATCATAGTAGTCTTACCTTCCTCATCATCTATGACCATTTCAGTATCGGGATATTTCAATACAGAAGCTTTTGGTTTGATGATATCATCTATCGTATTGAGAAAGTCCTGTTCATCATGTTTCATATGATCTATCTTTTCTTTATTGACACGAGAACGCAAACCCTTGAATTTTGTCGTATAGAGATAGACCATCTCTTTTTTGAATCTCACAAGTGCATCAAACGTATCTATTCTTCCCAAAATTTTAGTCAATTTCTTGAATATTTTCTTGGAGAAGAAAAACGATATGAGTCCAACCGGCAATGAGATCAAGATAATCGTCAATACCATCCATAGCCAAACCGACATCTTTAGCATCGTATATCATATAACAAAAATAAAATTATTTCCTTATTGGTTTTCTTTGTTGTGGAGTATATTTGGATTTATCTTGCGGATGGGTTTCTGATGAAGCAACTTCTTGTACGGCCTCCTCTCATTTCAAAGGCAGTTTTACTTTTTTGATCGTAGTGTATGGTATTCTCACCGTCACTCCCTCCTTAGTCCTGACAGTCACATCACCATTCATAATATTGAATGAAAATACAGTTCCACACACTTCATGTCATTGATTTTCAACATATGCTCATTTTGGAGGAAATTTCTTACTCTCTTCGATATAGGTTTCCAACTCATAGATCAATGAACATTTCAATTTACCACATCTTCCCTTAAGCTTTTCTATATCCCTTCCTTCTAGATTCTGTATGACAAGATTTTCCATCTCCACACTAGGAAGAGGTAAGCTTGTCTTGCAATGCATAGGGACAATACCATCAGCTCCACAAGCTAGATTGTCTGCACCAGGAGACATCTTGATCATATCTCTTGCTCCAATCTGGAATAAAAAGATATTTTTCCCAAGTTCCTGCCTAAATTCTTTGACAAAATCAGTAAATACATATCTTTCCTCCGAATAGAAATAGAAATAGAGTTGATCACCGAATATCTGATATCTAGCCGTTACAGGAATAGAATCAGGAAAGTATTTTTTAAAAAGTTTTTTGAAGAGTGGAAAAATATCCAACGCAAGTTTCTGTTGTTCATCAAAGAATTCTTTTTCTTCACCTTCAAGAATTTTTTCAAAATTCCCCTGTCTATCCGTCAGTATTTCATGACCAAGAAATGTTCCTACTGTCTGTTTTTTTATTCATGTTTGATCAGTCGCAGAATAGACGACCTTATCTCCATGTTTGAGTTTTGCAAAATATTCATCAGTCATGTTTTTGATGAGGACATTTTTGTTGGTATATCGATCAAGTACATATGCGTTTTTTGCCATATTTCAGTATAAAGTATAAAGTAGCATGTATCAAGATAGCTTTAAGCTTTAAGCTTTGAGCTTCTAACTTTCGGTTTATTGAAATTAGCAATCATAGATTCAAATTCTTCCTTGGTGAGATATTCTTTTTCCAACAATACCGTCGAAAGCTGTTCGATCAATCACGAATTCTTGACAATAAGTTGTTTGGAACGTTGATAGCATTCAGCAGTATATTCTTTTACTTTTTCATCGATGATCTGTGCTGTTTTTTCGCTATAGGTCTTGAATCCAGGATAATCCTGTTGGTTTTTGTCATAATAAGAAACAGGTCAAAGCTCTTTATCCATGCCGTATTTTACGATCATGTTGGTAATAATTTCTGTAGCCTTTTCAAAATCATTTGACGCTCATGTAGTGATATTATCCGAGCCGAAGAAGATCTCTTCAGCAGCTCTTCCTCAAAGCAGAGACACGACTTCATCCAAAAATTTCGCCTTTGAATTAAGATACATATCTTCATTAGGCATAATCCACGTCACTCCAAGCGCATGTCATCTACGGACAATAGAGATTTTTTCAACCGGATCAGCATTAGGCAGAAAATGAGAAGTGACCGCATGTCACAGTTCATGGAACGCTATAATCTTTTTTTCATTCTCTTTCATAGATTTCACTTTTTTTTCAGGTCACATGATCACTTTTTCCAAAGCATATTCAAAATCATTCTGATCCAACGTTTTCCTCTCCTCCTTCGCTTGTTTGAGCGCAGCTTCATTGACGATATTCTCGATATCAGCTCATACGAGTCCGCTAGTCCTCTTAGCCAATGAAGGGATATTTACGGATGTATCTGTCTTTTTGCCTTTCAAATAATAGTCAAAAATCATAACTCTTTCTTCATAGGTAGGTTCAGAGACATAGACTTTTCTATCAAATCTTCCTGCTCTCATCAATGCAGGATCAAGGACATCGGGTCTATTGGTCGCAGCGATAACGATAATCTGCGTAGTATTATCGAACCCATCCATCTCAGTGAGTATCTGATTCAACGTTTGTTCTTGCTCTTGATGTCATCCCGTATACCCGACACCTCTTTTCTTTCCTATAGCATCGATTTCATCGATAAAGATAATAGCCCTACCTACCGCTTTTGCTTTACCGAAAAGTTCTCTTACTTTGGCTGCTCACATCCCTACGAGCATCTCCATAAATTCAGAGCCGGATACAGAAAAAAACGGCACATTAGATTCTCCAGCAACCGCCCTTGCAAGCAAAGTCTTTCCAGAACCTGGTTGTCAATATAACAAAACTCCCTTAGGATGTCTCGCTCATACCTTATGATATTTTGCTGGATTCTTGAGATAATCAACCATTTCAGACAATTCCATTTTCACCTCTTCCATACCAGCCACATCAGTAAACTTTGTTTTGATTGTCTTTGAATTATTGAGTTTCCCTGCTTTTACGCTAAAAGGAAATCCACCGCCACCTTTTGGCATAGCAAATCTCAAGATAAGCATGAAGATAACAAAGAATAATAACAACGGTCATATATCAGACAATAACTTTGACCGCCAAGTTTGTTCATCGAATTGTACATCCACGATAATATTTCCTGTCATAGAAATGCCGAGATCACTCAATGAGGTACCCAAAGGTTTCTTGGTTTCATAGACATTCACATATTGTTCAATCAATGCTTTTCTGACAAGCATAAATGATGGAGAAGCTCAGGTTTCAAGATATTTATATCCTTTAAGGGAAGTTTCATCTTCAAGGACGATTTTCGAAAAAAGCCCAGCATTATATTCCTGGAGAAAATCATTTAAGGGGATTTCTTTATTTTCACGGACAACCTCAACGACATCACCTTTGACTGAAGCAACCTTATACACCTGAATAGCCGTAGAAACGATAAGAATGAACCCTATAACATATCGTAATCACTTTTTCATAGTACGAAAAAAATATCAAATAAAATATTACCTCCCAAATATATGAAAACAAGGACAGATTTCAATGAAAATCCCAAATTTTATATAAACAAACATTCATTGACTTCATCAAAGATTTATATACATTAACAAAAAAAACATATGAAAACAAAGGAAAACAAAAAAGAAATCAATGGATTGAATGATATTTGGACATACAACGATGTTCCAAAAGAAGGAGAATTCGTTCTCATAGCCAATGCTCCCTATATGGATAATGCCACCACAATGGGACAATCAACAGACAAAGAAGAACTCATCAAAAAAGGTAAAGCAATGATACCAAACATCCCTTCCTTTTTGAGAATCTACAACTACGAAAAGAAAATAGTCTGGGATGCATTACTTCCTACAACAATGCCACCAGAAGAAAGTGAGTATGATTCAGAGTATTTCCTCAAAGAAATCAAAAAAAATTCATAACATCATGAAGACATACAAACAAGAATGAGCTGATATGCAGCTCATTTTTTTTATGCCAATACATCGCCCATTTTTTCCTCAAGATATTTTTTCAATCAAGGAAGTCACTCTAATGTAGGATAGTTCTCTAAGAGCCGTTTAGCCGCATCCTGAATATCTTCCAAAAATTTAAGATCTGACAATATTTCCAGCGGGATGTCGCTTTCTCCGGATTGCATCGTACCAAGTATTTGTCCTGCTCCACGATTCTGCAGATCCAATTCGGCGAGTTTGAATCCATCATTCGTCTCTTCCATAGCACCGAGTCTTTTACCGATATCACCAGCTTTGCTCTTAGTTTCAAGAAAACAATACGATTGAATATCCGATCTTCCTATTCTTCCTCTCAATTGATGTAATTGAGATAAGCCAAACCTTTCAGCATTTTTAATCACCATAATAGTCGCCTCTGGAACATCGACTCCTACTTCAATTACCGTAGTAGACACAAGTAGACAAAGTTTTCAAGATTTGAAATCTTGCATCACCTCATCTTTCTCTTTGGAGCTCATCTTACCATGAAGAAGTCAGATTCTACCTTTCAGTTCAGGATAGAGTGCCTTGATTTCTTCAAACTCAACCGTCGCTGCCTTGAGCTCTTCCATCTTTTCCGACTCCTCTATCAATGGCGTAACGACAAACACCTTCTGTCATTTGTTGATATGATCAAGGATTCGCGGTTTCAATTTTACATATTCCTTTTCCGAGATCACTTTGGTAATGATCGGTTTTCTGCCTACCGGCATCTCATCGATAACACTCACATCAAATTCACCGAAGAACGCTAATGCCATAGATCTCGGTATCGGCGTTGCACTCATCTGTAAGATATGAGGTGCACCGAACTTCTTGAAGAAGGCTCTCTGTTTGACTCAGAACTTATGCTGTTCATCGATAACGACAAATTGTAATTTATCGAATTGGATATCTTCTTGAATCACTGCATGCGTTCATACTATCGTATGAATCTTCCCTTCTGCAAGATCTTGTTTGATTTTCTCTTTCTGACGTTTGGGAACAGATCAGGTCAGTAATTCAACCCTAAGACCTAAAGGCAACAATAATTTTGCTAAGGTCTTGTAATGTTGATTGGCTAGTACTTCAAGCGGTGCTAAAAACACGGATTGTCCTCAGAACTTCTTGTGCGTATAATACGCCGAAGCAGCAGCCACAACGGTCTTTCCGCTTCCCACATCTCCTTGTAACAAACGAAGCATAGGTTTCGGTTCGTGAATATTCTCTGTCAATTGCTTAATGACTTTCTTCTGTGCTGTAGTCAATTCGAACGGCAATGTGCCAGTAATATTTTTTATAATTTCCCAATCGATAATCTCGCCACCGGTAAATGAATTATTTTGTTGGTAGTCATTACGATTCATGAGAGAATAGAGCTGGATTCTAAGCAACCTGTCAAAAAATATTCTGAGATTCGCTTGTTTTTGTTGGTCGAAACTCTCAGGATAATGCATTGCCTTGATCGTTTCTCTTACTCCCATCAGTCAGATTTTTTGTAGCAATTCATCAGGTAAGTACTCGGAAAAAATTACGTCAACCTTGTCCATCAAATTTCGCATTTTCTGAGCAAACCATCCCGGCTTGATTCCCATAAGCTCAGAATAGATAGGAAATATCCTTCCGCTATTATAGACTTCAGTTACAGGTTGTAAGTTTCAAGTTACAGATTTTCATTCATCATTCATCATTCATCATTCATCATTCATCATTTCGGTTTCCGGTGCTTCTGTCTCTACGACATCAGGATGGGAAAACATAATCTTATCTTTTTATGACGGATTTAATAATTCAAGATTTAGTTGAAGATGAAATTATTTTACAAAAAGATAATTTAAGATTA
>CAZJFP010000006.1:37019-60346 GCA_964545415.1 uncultured Candidatus Peribacteria bacterium | reverse complement strand
CTGGTGGAGAAGAATGGTTTTTCTCCATGGGACATCTGGCTTCCACCAGATGTAGTGAAATGTGGAAATGAGCTTCGTGCTCACTTCTTTCGGGAGAGCGATCCTCCCTCCTGGTATCTACGCATCCGATCCTTCGGATGATAGGTATCTGTGAATCTCTCTACAGCTACCGTATTCTAACTTCGCCCAGGCGAAGTCAAGACTTGATCTGCGAAGCTACTGGCTCTCGCATCAAACTACCTATTCCCACCGATTTCCTCTCTATCTAGGTTCGTCCTTGGTAGACGACGTCGGCGTAAAGATTTCCATGGCATAGAAATGTGTCATGTTCAGCATAGTGCTGGCATAGGCAATCGAGATAACCGCCGATTCCTGTGTTTAGTCTCTGGGCCTCACGGTCGCGAGAAGGTGCTGATATGCGGCTTTGCCTCCGCATACGATCTTGATGATTTTATCATAAGATATGGGTCCTGATGAATCAATGGCATGATCCATCATCCATCATATCCTCTGGATACGATATCGGGAAGACATGTAATACATACCAGCCGCTGCATTACAAACGGTGTATCGGTAGGCATGCATTTGCTGTATGGTATGCGTAAGATCCATTGATTAAGTCCGTTACGCCTTCGATCCTTTGGCATCGAACACGCTCACGTAACGGGATATGGGTATTCGTTCTTTGTGATATTGGATTGTAAATTACCTTTTTTATTCTTTCATATGATTACATGGTAAACTCAAAAAAACTTGGACTTCGATGCTGAATTCTTCTATGAGGGACTCATCTTCTCTGGGCACTTTTTATTCTGATTATGCCTATTGCATTTCAGAATCTCCTTAATCGGTTGTTTGGTATCCATATGATGGAACCATATCGAATTTTGAAAGCATTTTCTTTCGGAAAAATGTCGATTCTCGTTTTTGTAACATTTGTTGCTGGTCTCTTCTTAGGATGGATTACCGGTAGTATTTTGAATGATGTAATGAAAAAAGAAAAATAGGCAGAACAAAAATATAAAAAACCGCAGCTTCATCGCTACGGTTTTTTTTTATATGGAGGAGAGTTTGATCTCTTTCTTATCAAAGATGAAGAGTTCATCTATCGAACTTTGTAAAGCAACTGCTATCATCTTAGCCAATCTTAATGAGGGGTTGTATGCTCATTTTTCTAGAAAGACGATAGTTTCTCTTCTTACTCAGACGAGATGCGCTAGGTCTTCCTGAGTAAGATTGTGCCTAGCTCTAAGTTCTTTTATCTTGGTTTGCATGCTGCTATTCATCAAAAAAATAAATGATGGGATTATTTTTGGTCAGCATCGCAAGCTGTTTCTGGTATAGGGAAATCGGGATGTCCGTGCTGCACTCGTTGTCCGTCCTTGCATACTCGATTGTCTTCTCATGATAGGATACGGAGCGATGCTACGATAGCGAGTCCAAGCAGGAGAGCAATCAGAAAAAATCTTTTATCGAATCTTGTCTTTCTATTCATATAGGCGAAGATACAAGAATAGGTCAGCATGAGAACACATACGCTTATGGCGAGTGTGATAGCTATGGATTCATATGAAGGATTGGTCTTTTTCATGGCGTAGAACACAAAGATCATGATCGCTGCAGAAAACGAGAATATCTGCATTGCCAACAGTGCGGCTTTGCCTCATAACGCATAATCCCTTTCATCTGCCACAATCTCTTTGACTTTGCTTCTGAGGAAAAAAAGCGTAAACCATCATACGATGATAGTTATGATCGGGATGAAATACTTTTCAACCAACAAAGACTGACTGATGAGTATCGATATCAGGATGACTATTCCTATACGGATTTGCTGATACCTCTTGAGACTGATATTCATGGTAGTATGGGTAAAAAGTTAAATAAATATAACTTAAAGTTAGATATATATAACATTTTTTCGTAGAAAATCAAGAGAAAAAGAAAATCGCCCTCTATAAGTAGCGATTTTTTTACGTAGTACCTGCTAAATTATTGTATAACTGAAATTATTTTTTGCGAATATGTTCTATGATATTGGGAATGGCTTCATGGATATAATCAACAACATCAATTATATATTTTTCTAGATCAAAACTCGGACCATATTGATTCATATATTCCGTATCGTCCAAAAGGTCTTCAATTTTGTCGTACGCTATTTCATTGAATAATACCGCATCAAATCATAATTCCTTTACGCTTTGTCTATGGTGTTCTGCCATGCAGATGATGAGATCTTGTTGTGTTAATAATTCAGAGGTTATCTTTCTTTGCTGATGATCAGAAACATCGCAACCATAAAAAGATAGTCTTTTTATTGTCCGTGGAAATGGCTCTTCTGGTCTAGCTTTTGTCCCAGCAGAACTGACTAATATATCTTCTATGATATTGTCTTGGATGTATTTTTTGCTGAGGTATTCTGCGGACATGCTGCGGAATATATTTCCTGTGCAGACATAGAGAATATTCATCATACTATTTATGTTTAAAAAAATCGGAAGGCAGGGGATTCGAACCCCCGGTACGGTTGCCCGTACACACCCTTTCCAAGGGTGCGCGATCGACCACTCTGCCAACCTTCCGCGTATCGTAGTGTTTATGGTATTGCTGTACGTTTTCAATCAAAAATTTTCAGGACGCTGCGCTGTGCCTTACTTTTGTCCGGCGACAAAAGTAAGCAAAAACGCCTTCCTTCTTGAGTAAATATATTTCGCCATTAGATCAATCTCACGGATATATTTCTATCATGATTATTTATATATCCTTCCATCCTGCCTTAGGGCGAATCGGATGTTCGGGATGACTCGCTTGGCCTACTTTTCTTGCTGGTGGAGTAATGGCTCAAATGTTTATTTAGCAAAAAAATCTCATTATGTTATTTCCTATCATTCTGTCTATTCTACACGACAATGTTTAAAATTTTTCCTTTCACATAGATAACTTTCTTTGGTTCGGTCGTGATCCATGATTTTATTTTTTCATCTGAATTGACTGCGTCCATGGCGTCTTTTTCTTCAGCATCTTTGCTGATACATATTGTTCCTCTCATTTTTCCATTCACTTGGACACCGATGGTTATCGTATCTGCGACCAAGCATTTCTCATCATAGATAGGTCGTGTCGCTTTCGTGAATATCGAATATTCATTACCCAATTGCTCCCGTAATTCCTCCGCCAAATGTGGTGCAAACGGAGAGACGAGAATTATCAGATCTTCAAATGTTTTTTTCGTGATAGCAGGGCAATCCGTCAAATGGTTAACCAATATCATAAGCTGAGAGATCGCAGTGTTGAATCTGAATCCATCAATATCTTCGGTCAGCTTTTTGATACTTTGATTCAACAATATCTTTGTTTCGTTCGTTTCTTCTTTTGCGTTCGTTTTCTCCTTGAGCGCAATCACTTTTTCCAAAAATTTTTTTACTCCTTTTATTCAACTCGTGCTTCGTGCGATAGATTGGTCGAATGGTCCCATAAACATCTCATAGGTTCTCAAGGCATCAGTTCAGAACTCAGCTATGATATCATCTGGGTTGACGACGTTTCCTCGTCTCTTGGACATTTTTCTGCCATCTTCGCCCATGATGAGACCAACATAATGATATTCTTGGAATGGTTCCGCTTTGGTCACTATACCGATATCATACAAAAAATTCTGTCGGAATCTTCCATAGATCATATGTCTGGTTACATGTTCTGCACCGCCGACATACACGTCGACATTACCTCGATATGCTTCTTTATCTTTGCCTACTAATGCTTCATTATTCTTCGGATCCATATATCTGAGCCGATATCGCGAGCTACCTGCTCGACCTGGCATCGTATTGGTTTCACGCTTGTACTGCTTTCCATCTTTGGTGATATTGACCCGATCGCTAATATTTGCGAGCGGTCATTCTTCGGTTCCTGTCGGTGCGTAATTCTCCACATCCGGCAATTCGACAGGCAGATCCTTTTCATCAAGGGCGACGATATTTCCATCCTCATCCCGCAAAATTGGAAACGGTTCACCTCGATATCTTTGTCTGCTGAAGACCCGATCTTGCATCTTATAATTTACTTTGACACCACCTATTCATTTTTCTTGTAACCACGCTTGCATCTTAGTGATAGCTTCATCACTTTCCAATCCTGTAAATTCTCATGAGTCGACAAGTATTCATTTTTCTGTATATGCTGATGGTCATTTTATATACGTATCCCGGTAGAATTGATGATGATCGACGAGAGATAATTTTGCTATTTCATCTTTTGTAGCTCGTTGCGTTGTATGTTTTTTTTGCTCTTCTTCTGAAATACCGACATTCTTCTCATTGAGTAAATGAACAAGAAAAACTTTATCGTGAGCTCTATCTAATCTGTCTTTGTGTGGCTTATATCAGAGTCCAAAAGCATTTTCCAAAAGCACTTCCTTGATTTCGAAATCAGTATATCCTGTTTCTTCGACTATCTCTCTTGTGAGTGCATCAGCTTTTGTTTCCTCTCATTCTATCTTTCATCCGACGAATCAGAATTTGTTATTTTGAAATTTTATCAAAAGATATTTGTCTTCTGATGGATGTTTGATGATGGACGTGAAACTATGGATATTATGGATTTCATATCCTGTTTTTCCATGATTTTCTTTGATATATGGTGCGATAGATTGTGTAATTTTTATATCATATTTTTTCGCGAAATCAAAATCTCTCTCATCGTGTGCTGGTACCGCCATAACGACTCCTGTTCCATAATTCGCTAATACATAATCAGCAACAAACACAGGAACTTTATCTCCGTTAAACGGATTGATGGCGTACAGTCACTCGATTCTTACTCCCGTTTTTTCTTTTTGCAGCTCCGTCCTCTCAAGCTGTGTTTTATGTTTAGCTTGTTCTTGGTAGTCACGAATCTCGTTCCAATTCTGAATTCAGAATTCAGAATTCTGAATTTTTTCAAGAAGCGGATGTTCCGGCGCGATAGCGACGAACGACATTCCAAACACCGTATCGATTCTCGTTGTGTAGACGCTGAATTTTAATTCTTCATTTCAAGATTGCTTCGCTTCGCTCGCAATGACCATATCGAAATCTGTTCCCTCTGATTTTCCTATCCGATTTCTTTCGAGGTCTTTCATGGATTCTTCCCAATCTAACATATCCAATCCTTCAATCAACCTCTCGGCGTATTTCGTAATTCTCAATACTCGTTGCTTCATCGGTTTCTGTTCTACTGGGCTTCCGCAGCGTTCACATTTTCCGTCATCCAAGTCTTCATTCGCTAATCCAGTCATACATTTCGGACACCGGTTGATCGGCTTATAATCGACATATGCGAGACGTTGTGAATTTACTGATTTTTCAATATCTTGTATCGTGTATCATGCATCATGCATCTGTTTTTTGAGCGAAGCGATAGACATCGCCTTTTTCAGTTTCTCATCGTAGTAGTGATTGTACATTTGCAAAAATACCCGCTGCGTCCATTTAAAGTATTTCGGTTCGGCGGTATTTACGGATCTACTTCGATCGTAGGTAGTTCAAAAACTTTCCAGTTGTTGGATGAATTTCGCGATATTTTGCTCAGAAACTACTTGTGGTTTCATCTTGTGATCGATAGCATATTGCTCTGTTCCGAGTCCGAAGGTGTCGAATCCCATCGGATGTAGGACGTTGAATCCTTGGAGCATTTTTTTTCTGGCGATGGCATCGGTAGCGATGAATCCTTTCGGATGTCCTACATGCAACGCGGAACCAGACGGATACGGAAACATATCCAGAATATAAAATTTTGGTTTGTTAGGATCTTCCACTACTTTGTAGAGATCGGTTTCTTTCCGCTTCTGCTGCCGTTTGTTTGCGATGTCCTTGAGTTCCATTTAATATGAACTAACAACTAAAAACTAATAACTAACAACGTAGGATTTTATTTTTTTATTTATTGTCGTAAATTACAATAGTCTATAAAAAAACAAATACATCCACTGTTCACTGTTAGTTATTCACTGTTCACTAAATTTAAAAGTGGGGCTTTATAGTATACAAAACTCCTTAGCTTTCAATAATAAATTGCTCACTATCGTTCGCGTAATTTGCCTGTGGAGTAATATACTCACGTCGGTCGTGTAATAAACTTCGTGTAATAAAAATTACTATCCATTACAAATCATTACCATCCATTACAGACGAAGTTTTATTACATCACGGAGTGATATCATTAGCGATACTGTTTGAGATGTTTGGATTTCTTGGAACGTTTCAATTTTCTGATCGCCTTTTCTTTGATTTGTCTTACTCTTTCTCTCGTAAGGTCTAATTTTTGGCCTATTTCTTCCATGGTGATTCCATGCGGAAAATTTGGGTCAAGTCCAAAAAAATATTTCAAGACGGTTATTTCTCTTTCTGTGAGTAGAGTAAGCACTCTAGCTATTTCTATCTGCAAGGATTCTTTGTTGAGCTGGGAATCAGGTGTGTCATACTCATTGCTTTCTATGAGATCCATCAAAGTTCCTGAGCTTTGATCTGCATTTTCTATGGGTTTATCGAGAGAAGCTGCTTTGTTTTGTGTTCCAAGCGCTTCTTGTACTACATCCTCAGTTAGTTCCAATACATCTGCTATCTCTTGTGCGGTGGGCTCTCTATTGTAGATTTGTTCGAGTTTTGTTGAAGCGTTTACTATCTTATTGAGCTGGGTAACTTTATTGAGCGGTAGTCTTACTACTCTAGAATATTCCGCCAATGCTTGCAGGATAGATTGTCTGATCCATCGAACAGCGTACGAGATAAATTTGAATCCTTTGGTTTCATCAAACTTTTGAGCTGCTTTGATGAGTCAAAGATTTCCGTCATTGATGAGATCAACGAGAGGGACTCATTGATTTTGATATTGTTTAGCAACAGATACGACAAATCTCAAATTGGATTTGGTGAGTTTTTCTAATGCCTGTTGATCTCCTTGTTTGATTCTTTGCGCGAGTTGAACTTCCTCTTCTGTAGTAATAAGTGCTATTTTTGATATTTCTTGGAGGTATTTGTTCAATGATTCAGTTTCGCGGTCTGTGATAGAGTTGTGTATTTTAAGTTGTTTCATTGGTGGTATATAAATAAAAAACACACTTAGAGTAGATATTTAAAAATAAATGTCAATACATAGTGTAGGTATTGATGGATGATTCTTTTATTCAACCGTATTTTACATTGAAAAACTAGACTTAAACTATATTAATTAATAATTAATAATGAATAATGAATAATGCTGGAATTGGCTTGATATGAACTATTGTAATGTACAATAGTCCATAATAATATGAATTCATCATTAATCATTCATTTTTCATTTTTCATCTTTCATTATCGTATAGTATGTCCAGAAGAAGAAAGAAAAGCGTAGTACTCAACAAATACAGACTCGGGATGAGCCTTACGATCTTGGGATCGTTATTTTTCTTTTCGCTCTATTTTGCAGAAGGATCTCCTGTACTGATGTTTCTCAAAACGTATGCAAGCATCGTGTTTGGTGAAGTATGACTCTATGTGTTTTTTGCCTTATGTTTCATCGTGGGGATTATCATCATGGCAAAAGGCTATCTGATGAAATTGTTGATCAGGCAGTTTATGGTGATGATGGTTATCATTTCCGCAGTCATCAACTTTCCTATCATCGATGGCGATATGACCAAATACGAAAAGTTCTGAGGATATATTTCCCGACCGGTCATCGCATTGCTGCAGGTCATGTTCTGAGGAAAAGCAGTAGCGACCAAAGCATTCATTATTATCTTGCTTATCTTGGCTATTGCATGGATCCTCTATTCATTTAATTTTTCATTGCCTAAGATAAATTTACAGGTTGATAAAGCGCCTAAGAAAAAAGTAGAAGGTAGAAGGTCGAAGGTAGAAGAAGATGATGATGAAGAAGAGGAAGAAGAGGAAAAACCGAATTTTTGACAGCCGGTTTCTCGTTCGCTTATCAAGTCATTGATCAAAGATAAGCTAGAACGCAAGATCGAGGAAAAGGAAAAGATCAAAGAAAAAAAGCTCAGACCTGCGATAAATTTTTCAGCAGAAAAACCGACGTTCAATACCACAATTCTCGAGACAAACGCTGATCAGACTATCACTATCGACGAAACATTCTTGATGGAAAAAGCCAAAGCATTGCAAAATAAATTGATGGAATTTAATGTGCCGATCATGATCGAGGGATTCGATATCGGGCCTTCTATCGTACAAATCAGGATTAAACCGGATGAAGGAATCAGATTGTCCACTATCGAAAGTCTTTCCAATGATATTTCGTTGTCACTCAAATCCAAGTCGGTAAGAATAGTCGCGCCTATCCCTGGAACGGATTGTGTGGGTATCCAATTGCCAAATCCGAAGCCGCTTATGGTGCGTTTGGGTGATGTGCTTGGATCATCAGAATTTACCAATGATATGAAAAAATCCGACAATAATCTTGCACTCGGAAAAGCGATCGATGGATCTATTATTATCAAGACGCTAGAGTCTATGCCGCATCTTCTTGTTGCTGGAGCGACTGGTTCTGGAAAATCCGTCGGCGTGAATGATTTCATTCTTTCGCTGATGTATCAAAATACACCTTCTGAACTCAAATTTTTGATGGTCGATCCGAAGCAGGTCGAACTCGAATTGTACGCGGGACTTCCCTACTTGCTGGCACCGATAGTCTTCGAGCCAGAGAAAGCTTTGAAACTGTTGAAATGGACGGAACATGAGATGGAAAGAAGATATGGCGTATTGAAAGAATTGAGAGTAAAAAATATCGATGAATACAACAAGAAAGTGACCGGAGAAAAGATGTTCCGTATCGTCTTCGTTGTCGATGAGCTCGCATCTATGATGCTTTCCAAAGCCAAGAGAGACGTGGAAAATTGCATCACGCACATATCAGCCAAAGCGAGAGCAGTAGGTATTCATTTGATCATCGCTACGCAAAGGCCATCCGTCGATGTCATTACCGGATTGATCAAAGCAAATATGCCAACGAGAATAGCATTTGGTACCGTATCTGAAATCGATAGTAGAACGATCTTGGGAAGAAAAGGAGCAGAGACATTGCTCGGAAAATGAGATATGCTGTATATGGATCCTTCTACCAAATCACCGACAAGAATCCAGGCGCCATTCGTTTCTACGGAAGAGATAGAAAAAGTCGTGATGACACTCAAGACGAAATATATGGGCGGATTGACCGAAGAAGATATCTACAATCAAGAGATTGTCGGATTATTGGAAAATAAACTCGAAGCAGGAGAACAGCTCTTTTCTAGTGGAGGAAATGATGATGACGAATTGGTCGAACAAGCGATCCAGGTGATTTCACAAACAAGAAAAGCTTCAGCAACATTATTGCAGAGAAAACTCGGTGTGGGATTCGCTCGCGCAGCGAGGATCATGGATATCCTCGAAGAGAAATGAGTCATCGGTCCGCAAGACGGGGCGAAACCGAGAGATATCTTCATTTAGTGAATTTACTACACCTTCCCTATTATTGTGTGGACGTCATTCCCGACCTGATCGGGAATCCATACATAGCAAACTGGATTCCCGCTTCCGCGGGAATGACGTTTGTAGGGAGAGGGGAAGGTGTGAGAAAATATTACATCACAAAATCTTTAAATAACAAGTAAATCTGATTCGAAAGAGTCAGTTTTTTTGTTTTTCTTATAGTATGGGGTACAATTGAATTAGTTGAAAGCTTTAAGCTACAAGCTAAAAGAAAAAATTAATTCTGAATTCTGCATTTTACATTCTACATTCAATACAATGAGTTTTGTCAGCAAAAATCTCCAGCAAACGACAAATGCTATGAGCTTCATCAAAGGCGCTACTTTGTTTTTTCTCGGCATGTCTGTAGTGCTCTTTTTGACGCAGGCATTTGATATCGTACCCGTAGCGACAGAAGTAAAATGATATTTCAAAACTATCATCCTGACATCGAATGGCAGCAATACTGCTGCGACCGGAATCGAACTTGATGGTGATCTGGGAAGAGGACACTTCGTCGGTAATGTAGATGTCGATTTGTCCGTGAACGCAAATACGGTAAATGCTACAACCATCAACGGAACAACCGTTAATGGAACAACCGTAAAAGGTACTATGATAAGTTGAGCAACAGTCAGAGGTACAACCGTTTGTGTCAATGGTGAGTGCAGAACATCACGGCCACAGCCTGCAGGAAGCGATACTACGCTCCAATTTAAAGCAGGAACAGGATTTTCAGGAAGCGACAATTTGGTGCGAGACAATGCGAATGGGAGATTGGGAATAAGAATAGGAATATTTCCCCCTACAGAAGTTTTGGACGTTAATGGTACAGGAAAATTTACGAGTGTCCAGATTGGAACTACGATGAGCTTGCTTTCCTCTTCTTCCTATGGAGTTATACAATCTGCAACATGATTAGCATTCAATACCAGTGGATCATCAACTTGAAAAATGGTTATTGATACTGCAGGTAATGTAGGAATTGGAATCAATACGCCACAGACAAAATTACAGATAGGAGCGTTTGCATGGATAGGTAAAGATAATAGTTGTACTACTGGTAGCTCAGATAATAAGTGAAGTTTTTTAAGAGTTACTTGAGCAGGTTGAACTCAGTGTGGGTTCTGATTACCACCAACCTATAGTAAACATTCTCCAAATATTCAGCTTAATCGGGTGAAACCAAATGTTAAACCTAATGCTCTCTATTATAATCGAATGATAGATGGAACAGAAAATTTAATAATCAAATTATCTACAGGATCAACATCACAAAATTATATTGATTTGCTGAATATAACATCTGATGGTAATGTGGGAATAGGAACAGGCGATCCACAAGCAAAATTAGAAGTAAATGGATTATTGAAGGTAGGATCGTATGATACGTCAGTAGCAAATCCTTGTTCTTGATCATCAACTGAATGAGCGATATTTTATAGTGATGATCTTAATTATCATTGTGTATGTGATGGGACATGAGCATCTTCACATGCATTACATGATATTAATAATCACTGTAGTTTCTAGATTTATAACATCAAATAACAAAATAACAAATACCCTCGGACATAATCCGTGGTAGATCTAGCTCAAAAAATATGTGATATATAGCTTCGAAAGAAGCTTTTTTTGTTAACAAAATACTATGTAATAATTTTTTTAAAAGGCAAGGTAATGTTGTGTATAAAAGCTAGATTTTTTGTGTTTTTACCTATCGGGAGTATAATTAGACTAAGGAAATTAGCGGAAAGCCGAAAGCTCAAAGCTCAAAGCTCAAAGCCAAAAGAAAAAAATCAATTCTGAATTCTGCATTTTACATTCTACATTCAATAAAATGAGCTTCACAAGCAAAAACTTACAGTACAAAAAAAGCGGATTGACCTTCATAAAAGGAGCTACGCTCTTCTTTCTCGGCATGTCTGCAGTGCTCTTTTTGACGCAAGCATTTGATATCGTCCCTTCGGTAACCAACAGGGCTCAACTCATCAAGGAAGTCTTGTTTACTGCTGATGGAAGTCAAAGCGGCAATACCGGAGCATATATCGATGGATCAGGAGGAAACGCATATTTCGCTGGAACCATAACAGGGTCTACTATGTGTTTAATGGGAGATACGTGTAGATCTACGTGGCCTGCAGGAGGAGAATCTCTATGGTCTACATGAACAAATAATAGCATATATTATACCGGAAAGGTAGGGATAGGAGTGACCAATCCAAATCCAAATTATGCATTAGAGGTAGACAATAACGCAAAATTTAGTATTTGAGAAGTAGATCCTGCTTTTGTTGTGTATGATTGAGTAAATGGCACTAATGTTCTAGAAATTGATAATGATACTGCACAGAGATTTATCATTGATAGCAATAATCAAGGGTACAAAGTAGGTATCGGAACAGGTACACCATCAGCAAGATTAGAAGTTAATGGTGATGTAAAGGTAGGAGGTTTATTAAGTTTATATTCAACTTTAAATGGTATAATTCAGTCTGAATCAAGATTAATATTTAATACCAGCGGAGCAAATACACAAATGGTTATCAATAATTTAGGATATGTAGGTATCTGAATATGAACAAACAATCCAACAACAGCATTACAGGTATCTGGTGATGTAACAGCAAGAGCATACTATTATAATTCTGATATAAATATGAAAACTGATCTTTCTCTTATTACAGATCCACTTAGCAAGATACTCTTACTCAACGGGTATATGTTTACCTGGAAAGCAACGGACAAGAGAGATATGTGAGTGATCGCTCAAGAAGTGGAAAAAGTATTTCCTGAAATCATCCATACGGACGATCAAGGATATAAATCAGTAGAATACGGCAATCTCATAGCTCCATTGATCGAAGCTATCAAAGAACTCAATCAAAAACTAGACAAGCAAGCACAAAGAATACAAGAACTGGAAATGAAATAGCACGTCCCTTTATTCATATAATCCATGAGAAATATGTTCTCAAAAAAAATAGTCCAGACAATAAAACGTCCTGTAGTACGAATTACTGTAGGAGTTTTGTCTATAGGGATACTCACCGTATATGCAGTAAACCAAGGAAAACAATCATATAGATCGGTCCATGGAGGAAGTGTCGTAGGATATCAAAATTCAACGACAAGTTTCAATAGCAACAAAGTAGAGGAACATGGAAGTTGTTTTACCGTTACCAATAGCTGTGCTCAAGATGTATTTATCCCTACCAATACAACAGGAGAGATGACTTCTTTTACGGGTAATCATCCATCATGTGTCCAAGTGAAGCCATGTGACTGTGTGCTAAAGAATTTTCTCAATGGTGTGGTAGCCGGACAAATAACGCAATCCAAAATTAGGAATGCATTGACGTGATATATAAATCCTGAATGAATGGGATTATATGGGTATGTATTGTGATATGGTCAATCAGTGAATATAGGATATGATACATGGAGTGATCCATTTGGAAGAGAAAAAATAGCTGGGTGAAGTGATGTTGCTACTAGTGGTGATGCAACGCTTTCAGAATTCGAATTGTATGGGGTTACGCCAGCGACGGAAAATATCAATCGATGATGTTTTGACGACGGAACATATCGGGTAAATAGCAATGTGTATTCCAGACAAGTATTGGAAATAAACAGAAATATATCTTGATTTTTTAATGGAACTTATACAAACACTTCACGATATCAGGGGATTATATGAATTAATTTTGGACTTGAACATTTGAGGACAGATCCTATATCTCAAAGATTTAGTAGTATGAGGTTTTTTGGATGTAGATCTGAATTGTTACCAAACCCTGATCTATATTGTGTAGAAAGAGTGATTCCAAAAGATGGTACGGTATCTGATTCTATGCCCTCAGCAATTTATCTCAAAGAATTTACCAATAATTATGATTTTTGATTCTTTCAACCAGGAGCTGTATGTGGTTGATTATTCTTAGCATGAGGAAGTACTTTTAGATTATTTAGCACAGGAGATATTGTACAATACGATGATCCGCAAGCTTCGGGAAAACTTTGGAATGTGTTGATGCCATGATTGAGTAATCCATTTATGGGGAATGTATTAGGTACAGAGAATAATGCTGGATTTTTGTATAGGAATACCACAGGATGATTGACCAATAAATATGGAACTCAAATGTTTGGAATGTATGTAGTAAATGGTACTGATTATCAGTATATAAGGAATGATAGTACTTTGCAGACCCGATATAGAAAATTATTTTATGACACGGGATATTATTATTATAATTTGCGAATAGAATGAAATAATGACTATCCTTGAACAGAGAATTGGTATCATGTTAATCCTATAGGATATAATGTGAGTGGAGCTACAACACATACACGATATGGATTAGTGTATATTCCTTTGCAAAATAGTAGGTATATTTACCTCGAATCTCTTGATAAGAACAGCAGTGATTCAGAAATTTACCAAGCTTCTGTTTGAACATGGAGTGATGTTGAAAATGAAGCACAAACTTTTGGTATAAATCCTCTACAAAAACTTGTCTGCATGTCACACACCTGTAATCCATGACATATGCGATATAGTACAGGATGTTGACCGTGTTCTAATCCCAATCTTTGTTCTATAGATGACGGAGGAGGGAGTATGGAATACTAATATACATATTACTCCGGCAACATTTTGTTTGTCGGAGTTTTTTTTGTAGTACATTATTTTTGAATTTATTTTGATATCATCCAGTAATAATCTTGTTTGTTTTTGTATATCCCCTGAGTCATTGCGAACCTGACTTTTCGAGGGAAGTAATCTAGTGATTTTACTAAGATTGCTTTGTCCCCTGCAATACTGCAGGGTCCTCGCAATGACAGGTTTGTTTTCGTATGTTGTAAAGTAAGATGGATGCCGGCTCTACTAGAAAACTTTAAGATTGACTTTTTTGTTCAAATATATATATTAAAAACAGCCCAAAATAAAAATGTTAAACAAAAAAACCAAAGGAGATCTTTAATATGAAACAATTTTTTTCACTTTTGTTTGTGATGTGTATCAGCGTTACGCTGTTTGCCTCACATGTGACACTTTCCCTCACCGGTGTAGCCAACAATAGTTCTTTTTACTATTGTTCTACATCGACGGATAGTGTAATTGCTTATAAACCGGCTGGATTTGCTACTAGCGAATTTTATCATCCAGGTCTTGGTTACTTTGTTCAAGATAGTATAATTATCACTGCTGCTACTCAAGGAAATTGGGTGTGGGATGATGGAAATACAACAATAAGCTTTGATGTATACTTTGTCTCCACTTCACCTACCGAACCTTGGACAGCGACCAATATCAGCAAATGTCCTGGTACAGCCGTGACGCTTACTGCACAGAGTAGTCCACAACCGGACTTCATCTATCAATGGAGCTCGAATGCAGGTGGAGCTACGACCAACACGATCAATGTAACGACCCCCGGAATCTATTCCGTTACCGTCACTGGTGCTTGCGCTACGGTGAACGATCAGATGGAAGTCATTGAGTATTCTGCTCCCGTTCCCAGCTTGGGACCGGATGTAGTTACGTGTGATGGAAACATCGTGACCCTTGATCCTGGCACATTTGTTGGGTACTCATGGAGTACTGGTAGTACTACGCCGACCATCGATGTAAGTACTGATGGGAATTATTCTGTTCTAGTGACTGATGGAAATGGATGTACAGGATCTGATGTGGTGATGGTTGGTTTTCTCTTCCCGCCGACACCTGACATCAAGGTGGTGACGATAGAGACTGATCCTGTATCACCTCTGTATGGCAATAACAAGCCGACCTGGGAAACCAATCTGCTGAATGTGGACTCTGTAGTGATCTGGCGTGAGACGACGTCTACCAATTATGAAGTAGTTGGTAAAGTCGCTTATGGTACTGGAGCTTTTACTGATGATGTTTCTTCCAAGCTTCGTGCATGGACCTACAAAATCCAGTTCCAGGATACCTGCGGAAATCTCTCAACACTCTCTGACTATCACACGACCTGCAAAGTAAGCGTCAATGTAACCGTCGGAGGATTCACTGCCAACTGGACTGAGTACAAAGTAGAAGGTGGCGCAAAAGCTTCGCTTATCTCCAAGTATGAAATTTATACCGGAGAATTGCTCAATGCTTTAAGCTATCTGACCTATGTCCCTGGAAGTCAGTATGTGTACGGACCGTTTACATTCACAGATTCCTTAGTAGTTGTCGCCGCGGTGATTACTACAACTGCAAAAACCGAAGTCACAGCACTGTCATACCCGATCAGAGAAGCTGATACCACAGCGAGCATAGGGGAACAGGAACTGTTGACGTTCGACATCTATCCTAATCCGAGCAATGGTGTGTTCACCATCTCGGCAGAAGGAAATTATCTTGTTTCTGTCTTCAACTCATCGGGAAGTTTGATTCTTTCTGAAGAGATGGCAGGTACAAAACAATTCAACTTGAATATCACTCCCGGTTTGTATCAGATCCGTATCATGGATCAAAAAGGTTCAATCGGGACCAAAAGAGTAATCATCCAATAACAAACTTTTGGGCTGTTTGTTTATGATTGAATAACTCTTGTCTTGGCTCCGTTCTTTTTTAAGGACGGAGTTTTTTTTATATCAAAAAAAATCTCAAATACGAAAAAATGCCCCCTTTACTGGAAGGGGGAGGTATCCATATATCCATCCAAGTACCTCATTCCGTGAATACGTCATTCCCAACTTGATTGGAAATCCATACCTTACGTAGCAAATTGGATTCCGGCTGCAAAACTTAACCCACGCAGTTCTGCGGGGCAGGCTGCCGGAATGACGTGGTAGGGTGTGTGTCGGAATGAGGCCAAGACAAGTTTCTAGTGCTGCAATTTTTCCATCTTGCCTATCAAGCCCAAGAAGCTTGCTTTGGCTTTGTCAGTGATGGTTAATTTTTCCAAGACAGCTCTCGCTTTTTGGCTATAGTTCATCACTCATGCTCTTCAGAAATCCAAAGCGCCGCTTGCAGCAAACATCGCTTGCAGGTCTTTGATCTGCGCTTCAGTAAGCTCTTTGCCCATGCAGGACTGCAAGAGTGTTTTTTGTTCATCGCTTCCTTTTTCAAAGATATAATTGCTGAAATACGTTTGTTGTCCTTCTTGGACATCCCTAAATGCATTTTTTGTATTGTCGCCGCCCATGATATCCAGGTAATCATCTCTCATTTGAAATGCCATACCCATATAATTGCCGAGTTCTTGGATGAGCTCTTGTTGCTCTTTGTTGGCTCATGCAAGGATAGCTCAGGTAAGCATAGGTCTGGTGAATGTATAGGAAGCGGTTTTGTATGTGTTTTTTTTGTCGATCAGAGAAAGAGCAGCCGGTCCGGAGATTGTCATATCGACGTCGATCATTTGTCAGAGAATCACTTCTTCTATCATGCTATGCACATTTTGTCTTGCTTGGAACAACAGATGTTCATCGAATTCGTGATTTTTGAACCGGAGTTCGTACACTCGCGAAAGCAGAAGATCTCAGATAAGAAGCGCTTGTCACTCTGCCACATGTTTGGCTTGAGGATCGCTGTTGAGTAGCGTCTGGATATATGAGTGCATCGTCATAGCGTTGTGTCTTTTGTCAGATTGATCGATAATGTCGTCATGGATAAGGGCCATAGAATGCAGCAATTCAAAAATGATACCGAAATTCAGGATGGCTTTCTCGTTCTGTCCTCAGAATCCCATATAGGTCAGTCGAAGCCCGTATGGCCTGATTCTCTTGCCGCCGGAGAAGATAAAGGTATTGATGTATTCTATGAATTTGTTGATGTGCTTGTCGTTGATAAGGTGCTTGGATTGCTCGATTTTTTCGGTGACGTATTGCTCTAGGATACCATCAAACGTAGTTTTGAACGAAGCTAAGTCCATTTTTTTGAATGCAGAATATAAAATTCAGAATTAAGAATAAATCATTGCGAACCTCATGATAGGGTAGTATAATCCAAAAACCAGATTGCTTTGCTACGCTCGCAATGACTATTGTATATGATTATTTGTTAGTTTTTTAGCCTAATAATTCAACCATAAAGCAATATTTGACAAAAATAAAAAAACAACTATAATATAAGTGTTTATTCTTTATGTATTCTTATGGGAAAGTTCAAAGATGGTGTAAATACCGCTGGAACAAGAGTATTCAATACGGCAGCCACTCCATTCAGAATGTGAGGAGCGGTAGGAAACGCCGTAGGAAATGTTCTTAGACAGTGACAGAGCTCAGCAAAAAATACGGCTGAAGTAGGAAAACAAACTATAGATGCTTTGGTCGATAATTTTTTGAATTTTTCAAAAGTAGAAGGAAAACGGTATCAGAGACTAACAAAGTGAACAATTAATCTAGCTTCTGCGGTGACACGAAGGCCAGCTATGATAGCTGGAGCAGGAATACTCAGTGCACTCAATCAATGAATGCGGAAGCCATTTACAAAGTTAGCTCCGGGAAAATTATTCAAGGATATCGGAAATGCTTTCAGGATTTTCAGCAAGAAAAAAGGTTTCGATTTTCAAACCTATGATACGCACGAGACAAAAGGAGATACGTGGATCAATCAAATTAAAGAAAAAAGAATATGATTTTTTGGTAAGTGATGATCTTCTGAAAAGAAAGAAGCAAAAGCAGAAAAGCCAGTAGAAAAAGCTAAAGAAGCTGACGTACCTTCTCCGCAAAAGCCTCAACAACAAACAAATGTAGTGCCTATGCCAGCTGTAGCGCCAAAGTCTATACAAAAAACGATAGATACACCGACAAAAAATCCTCATACAGAGAGCGAAAAATTTGAAAAAGCTATCAAAGAAAAGGATGATGCGTTTGTCGATAAAGAGCTTGTAGAGAGAGGATACGCTCCATGAGGCAGTTTGCGTGAATCAAATAAGTCTGAAATGACAATAAAAAAATCTGACGAAGATAAACCAAAAAATATAGATGAATGGAAAAAAAAGCAAAAAGCAGAAGCAATGGCAAAGGATCAGGATGCGATAGAAGCGAAAAAATGGAAGAATCTTTCGAAGGAAGACAAGGCTGCCAACAAAAAAGAGTTCGAGAAATTATTGGGAAATAATATAACCGAAGATTGAGTGCTTGCTCGAGCCAAGAAACACAAAAAAGGAAATACGATTGAAGAGGTTATGAGTACTTTGGACAAAGAAAACATCACCTTCGCGACATTCATAGAAGATGAAATTTTAGCAAAAAAAACAGCAGCTTCCGCTGCATAATATAAAATGCTCTGGTCATCGCGAGCCCCGCTTTTTGCGCGGGATAAACTCCGCGTGGCGATCTTATGAGATTGCTTCGTCGTCTTACTCCTCGCAATGACTTTTGTACATTAATACAGGACTTCCTTATATTGCTTGATATAGTTGTCTAATTCGATTACGTTGTCGTCATCGGCTCTTTTGTTTCGATGGAGTTTTCCGCATTGCTTGCATTGAAACAATATTTTCATCTGACCATTCTTGATTTCGTATGTCGTAGGATACATCTTTCCTCAGCATGTCGTTGCTCTATCTCAGGGAATATCTCCGTCTACATGCAGCGATACGAAACAGTACGGACAATGGTTCCTGCAGGTTTTGGCAGCTTGAGGAATAGTTTTCCCGCAATTGACACAGATAAATGATTCGTTTATTTTTTTCATAAAATTCGATTAAACGATTAAACGTTGAAACGAAGACTAAATGATATGCCCCCTTTACGGGAAGGGGGAGGTATCCGCATTAAGCGGATGGGGGATTTTGTAACTCTTTCATCCTTTGTTCTATTTCTGTATACATATGTTCACTTACTGCTTCGAGTTTTTTATCTACATCTTGGTCACGATATCTCAGGGTTTTGATTCCCAAAGAACGTAATTTTCTATCTCTTTGTTGATCGTAATCTCACTTATTTTCGTGACTTTCGCCATCTATTTCTATTGCTAATTTTAACTTAGGACAATAGAAATCAAGAATGTATCATTCAATGGGTTTCTGTCTGAGAAATCTATATCCTGTTCTGTCTCATTTCAAAAGCATATTCCGAACCAATCCTTCAGATTTTGTAGGTATTTTCCTATTTATTTGGGAATATCCCTTTAAATGACGTTTGTAAGGTAGGTGCATGTAAGTAATACAAGGTAAATCTCCCACCGTGGAGCCTGTCTCCCGCACAAAGCTGTGGGAGTCCCCCTCTAAAATCCCTCCGGCTTCGCCACCTCCCTTTAAAGAAAAGGGAGAACGTAAAGAGGGAACATTTTTTTGATTCATTATTAATTATTTTTTTGACCGCGCGGCCGTAGAGGACAAGTAGTTCTCCTAAAGACTTAAGAGTGGGTAGCTCCATCAGACACGAGGTCTGACTTTGTGGCTCCCAGAAGATAGATAGGAAGTAATATTCCTTCTCCCGCGTACGGGCCGTGCAGTCATCCTGAGCGTATAGGTATGCGCTATATTTTCAAGCGGAAATTAAAAAAACACGCTCACCAAAGGTTGTCGCGTGTTTCTTTGACATTCGGGTGCTAACTAAGTCTATTAGAATTCTGGAATCTCTTCTTCTGCTGCGGCGGCTGCTTTTGCGGCTTCTCTAGCTGCAAGTCTCTCAGGACTCTCTTTTGCAAAATCGACCTTTACTGCTCTTCCCATGATTTCTTGTCCATCCATTTCTTTTTGTGCTCTCTCTGCATCTTCAGGATTGACGAATTCTACGAAACCGAAACCTTTACTCTTGTTGGTTTCAAGATCGAGTTTTACTCTAGCGAAAGCGACTTCTCCAAATCTTGAGAACTCTTCTCTGAGATCCTTTCATCTCAATTTCCGATTTAACCCGCCGACAAAAAGCTTTGTCTTGCTGATAATAGTGTTTTCTTCTGACATGTACCCAAAAAAAACAAAAAATAAAAAACTGACAGACTCATGATTACGGAAAATCTCCATTATTACAAGCGGATTATATTTCACGAATGGACTAGACTAAGAGATATTGGACAGATTAGATGGGATAGATGGGATAGATGGAATAGACGGGATAGACGGGATAGATGGGATAGATGGAATAGACGGGATAGATGGGATAGATGGGATAGATGGAATAGACGGGATAGATGGAATAGACGGGATAGATGGGATAGATGGAATAGATGGGATAGGTCCTATTCTACCCAATCTATCTATTCCGTCTTGTAGTTTTTATAGTAAAAAATTTGCAAAAATATAAAATCTGAATATAATTGATATAAGCCGAAAGCCAAAAGCTTAAACCTTTAATCTTTACGCTACATATATGACCGATCCAATCCAACAGACCAATCCGCAACAGCAAGGCCAGGCAGGCCAGCAAGGACAGTTTCATGACGATATTCTCGGAGGAGAGGATATTTTCGCAACCATTCCGGAAGCCGAAGACGACGATCTTCCTTATGGTGATGTTCTTGAAAAAAAATATCAGTTTGAACCAATACCAGAAGTGGAATCAGATCTCTCTGTTCCTCCACAGCCTGTCGTTCAGCCAGCAACTGCTCCTATTACAGAGCCAGTAGCTGCTCCTGCTGTACAGCCGGCGGCAGCTCCTATCATACAACCGGCAGTAGCACAACCGGTGAATGTCCCTGAGCCAATCGCTGAGGAAGAGGTGAAAAACATAGAACACGAAGCGTGAATTGAACAGACAAAAGTGGAAGGTCTTTTGGATACCAAATTGCAGACTGATGTTCAGAAAAAATTTGGCGAGCTCTTTTTTACCGTCAAAAAGATTTATGAATTGAAAGAGAAGTTGTGATTTAGTGATGAAGAAACATTTGATATTCTCTGAGCAGACAACGATAAAATATTCATTTCCTATAGGTTTCTGTTGGACGAGACGAACGAGCCGATGCTTTTTATCACCAAGATAGAACAGGAAAAAGAGACAGAGGAAGAGACGGTCAATGAATTGAGATTTATATTCAACGAAGAGACATCGTCAATTGAAGTCATGGTGAACGAAACATTGATTTTTGATGAGATCAAGGATCTGACGGAAGATCCTAAGAAGAAGATGCAAGTATCAGAGAAACTAAATAAATTTATTTTCCTCGCCTCAGAAGAATCAAAAAAACTAGAGAAAGAAATCAAAGCAAAAGAAGAGGCCGAACAAGAAAGAAGAAAATTGCAGGATATCTTCAGGAATTTCTAAACTCAAATATAATTAATGATGAATAATGAAAAATGAACAATGTCGGAATTGTCCATTTTTATAGACTATCATTATTTTACAATAGTTAATAATGATGCGAGTCATACATCATTCATTCTTAATTATTAATTTTTCATTAATTTTAGAGTCGTTTTTTCTTTTTGAATATCCGGAGAAGCGTTAGACATACGGCGAACATGATTCCCATCAGGATGAAAAAGAAATATGTGTTTTCCTGCCCGGGAAGCGTTATATTCATTCCATAGATTCCGCTGATCAAGGTCAATACTCAGGTGATCGCTGCGAATATCGTCAATACGCTGATCATCGAATTGGTCTTGATAGTCATCAAAGAATTGTAGGTATCAGCCAATGATTCTATATTTTCAAAACTTACGGCGATGGTGTTCATGATCTTTTCGAGCTTGTATTCCAAGTCTTCAAAATAGACTTCCAGATCTTCCTTGTAAAATTTAGGCAACGCACTCTGCAGTTCGTCCAAGATTTCCTTGTGCGGGATAAACATATGTTTGAGCGATACGATGTTCCTTTTCTTGATCGTGAGATTCTCAAGCAATTTTTTCTCCAATTTGTTCGAGATGAAAAGCTGCTCTTCGAGGGTAATCACATCCTTGGATGATTTTGTCAGCATTTTGATGCTTTTGTCATACATCGTATCTATCACCTTATAGAGGATATAGTAGGGGGAGATTTTGAAATCCTCATCGGATTCCCTGGTCTTCAATTCTTCGGAATATTCCTCTATGATGGATGTGATGTGATTGGTATCGAATTTCGTCATGGTGACGATGATGTTTTTGCCGAGGATGATGCTGAATTCGTTCAGAAAATATTTTTTGGTGTCGGCGCTATATTTCGGGAAGTTGAGGACGATGAACATATATTCTTCGTACACATCTATCTTCTCCTGGTTGGTCAATTCAAAAAGATCTTCCTCGATCAATTCATGGAAGTCATAGGTTTTTACCAGATCGTTGATCTCCTCTTTCTGTGGCTCAAAAAGATGTATCCGATCGATATTGCCGAAATGCAAGGTGGTTTTCATCCCTTATTGGGTAATGAGATAAGATTATGCGAGCATGCTTATGAGTTCTTCAGATAGTCCATGATTGGCGATATAGGCATTAGTAGCCTCTCTGACCATAGTCAATTCTTCGCCGAACCGATCAGGTTTGACGAATTTTTTCGCGTCTCTCTTGGTCTTGAATTCGACTTCCGCAGTCATGAGTCATTGGAGATTTTTGTATACATCAAGTTCGATAGTCAATCATTCATACGGTATATAGTAGCGTGTTTTCTCCAAAAAATGATTCTCCACCTGAAATCGATGCTGATCGAACTCTTCTTTGAGGATAGTCACTTCTATTTCATCTCTGATCAATCCATGCCCTTTTTTTCTCGTCACTTTATATTCCTCTCAGATTTTCCTCACTCTGATGCTCTTGCCGGTGCTTGGATCATTGAAATATCCTTGGATAATTTCCTTATGGGGAAATTGTTCGTATCCTGCTGGCGGATGTTTTACCAAAAATTTTTTTTCAATTTCTAATGCCATACTTTTTAATTAAATGATTAAAGATGAATGATTAATGATGAATGATTTTTGTTTTTCTTCTTTATGGACTATCATGCATTACAATA
>CAZJFP010000006.1:0-36919 GCA_964545415.1 uncultured Candidatus Peribacteria bacterium | reverse complement strand
GCTCATAAGAACACAATTCATACATTATTCATTATTAATTGTTCATTATTTTTGTTTTTCTTCTTTATGGACTATCATGCATTACAATAGCTCATAAGAACACAATTCATACATTATTCATTATTAATTGTTCATTATTTTTGTGGTGTTCGTTGTTCGCTATTCAACCTCTTATGCTTCTTGTACGAAGCGAGATAGTGGAGTTTCAGTGTGAATGCGATGAAGAACAGTATCCGTCACAATGTTGCGAAAACGGAGATGTTTCTATATTGTTCTTGTGCTGTAGTCATGGATTGTTTATTTTCATCTGGTTCCAGAAGCGAAGTATCTAGGGAAGCAAGATTGCATCCGAGTTTTTGGATGATGGATTTCAATTCTCTCTGATAACCGAGGTCAGCTTTTGTATAAAAATCAGCAAGCAACTCGCATTCATCGACAGAAGCAGAGATCTTTTCAGCTTCTTGAGCTATTTTCCTGAATATCATAGGACTAATACCTTTGGTAAGCAGCATGCCCGTTGCACTTTGGAAGCTGTATATGCTTTCTGTCTTGTTGGCTCATCCATAGGATTGTTTGTCGGTGATCATGATCTTGAGATCGATCGCCGCGTCGATAGGGATCCAGGTGCCGGGGTAGAAGGTCAGATAATTTCCATTTCGTTTCAAGTTGTCCGCTCCATAGAAATATTCCTGTCCATCAAAGTTGATCATGATGCTATTTTTGTCTACGCCTTTGCCGATGTCTTTGATATCGAAGATAAAATACTGATCGAGACTGATTCTATCTTCTGTTTTTTTTGGATAGATAAGATTGATGCTTGGAGGAATGATATCCGGCTCGCATTCAGGCACTTCTGCAAAGCTTAGTGTGAACGTGTCTGCAAGATTATAGGTTTTGGTAGCGGTTTCAGATCGTGATCCTGTTCATAGTCTGATAGTTTCCTTGCCTACGGTATCGCTCTTGAAATAGATCTGAAAGAAAGGTTTTGTCGCTGTCGATGATTCGAAGGTCGGATTAGTCACTTCCAGGATGATCTTATCATACTCTATTTTTGAGCTTGCTGTGCCGTTGTTTACAGTCGGCAAGATACGAAGAATCTCCAAAGATTCAGGGTTATAATACAGGACAAGCCTAAATTTCTTTATCTTCTGTCCTTGCGGAGAAAAAAGGATGTCAGCAGAATTGGAACATCCCGCATGGAGCTGGTCCGCTGGTTGAAATCTTACGTCAGAATAGAGCGGCTGTAGCGTGACTTTCGCTCATCGGACGCATCATAGCAAAATCATCGTTCCGAGCGATGCTCGACCGAATAGTTTTTTTGTTTTTGTCATCAGCATATGCTAATGGAATAAAATACTTGTTTAGTTATACAAATGGAACCGGAAATATCAACTAAAAATACTATCAGAAACAAGATGCAGGATGCAAGATGCAAGAATGATTTTGCTATGAGATTCTAGAGTCCTTGTACCATGAATCATAGAATAGATATCCATGAAGATATAGTTGCTTTTCCGCTTCAAAACGATATTGTACAGCTATATTTATCATTTATCATTTTGTATGACTACCGATCTCAAAAAATTCGAGCAGGCGCGCAAAATAAACATAGCAAATACCATGGAAACGGGTCGTGGATTACGACAGCTCGGTATGGAAGAGCTATGACGTGCAGTGAGCGGATCTACGAAGCCAGCTTCCAAAACAATAGCAAAAAACCAGATCTCTCCCGAGCTTGATAAGTACGAGACAAGTAGGATAGAGAAGCATAAGAATAAATAAAAAAGAGTTTTAAGTTCTAAGTGTTAAGTTTTAAGTAAAAAACTTGTCTTTGTATATGCTATCATAATTATATGATAGTCTGTAACGAAACAAATGCCAACACTTAGCACTTAACATTTAACACTTAGCATTAATTACGACTATGGATATCCAACAGACTATAGAGGCTATTTTACAAAAAGAGGTACATTTCCATTTTTCCAAGAGCGGCGGCCATGGCGGGCAGAACGTGAACAAAAGGATGACGAAGGCAGAGCTGTATTTCAATGTCCATGATTCAGAATATCTTGATATTGATCAGAAAAAAAGATTGATTACGTTAGCGGGAAATATGATCCATCATGAGGAGGGTATCTTGATTATGACGTGTCAGGAAGAGCGTTTCCAAAATGCCAACAAAGAAAAAGTCATCCATCATTTCAGACAGCTGTTGAACGAGGCGTTATTGGAACCCACAGAGAGGATTGCAACCGATATCCCAAAAAAAGAGCGCGAAGCAAGATTGTTAGATAAAAAATATCAGAGCGAAAAAAAACAAAACAGACAACAAAGAAAATTCGAAGAATAAGTATTGTTACATACATAAAAAAAGTCCGCAGGAAAAACCAAAATGCGGACTTTTTAATACAATGACTGATAGTGATTGGGAGAATAGCAAATTATCGCTCCGATGATACAATCTTTCCTTCTGATAGTTCCTGTGCTGAGATAATTAGCCGTAAAGGCTATAGGGAATATAATTAGCCGTGAGGTCTTCCCTATCCGGATGCTATATGCACCTGCGTATCTCGCTCGTAAGAGGTGAAGGCGACCATACATCATTTCTCCCAGATTTTTGCAGGCTTTGATCTCTGCAATGCGTTTTTTCACCAATTTCTTCTCGATTTTTGAGAGTTTACTGATGTGAAAATTACTGGAAAATTTTATGTCCATAACGGAAAGATTTACATAAAACACTATAATTATACAAAAAGAAAAGTCAAGGCATCTCAGCTTGATAAACTTTGACAACTAATTACTATTCAATTCATTGTAGAAAGTAGAAAGTAGAAGGTAGAAAAAAACCAAATTGCCTTATATTTCTTGCCTTCTACCTCATACTTTCTATCTTCTACTCTAGTGAATATATGATCTGAATATACAAACAGCATTTCGCACACGAATTATCAAAGCATATCGACCTTTCGGAATCGGAACTTTTGGCGATGATAGAGATTCCGCCCGAAAATATTCCTGGCGATTTTGCGTTTCCTTGCTTCAAGCTTTCCAAATTGCTCAAAAAATCTCCGCAGCAGATAGCCGAAGAATTAGAAAGAAATCTTCATTCTGAGTATTTTTCTTCGTTCGTGAATCTTTCTTGATACGTAAATGCTTATATCAACAAAATAATTTTTACTACTGATTTTTTTCAATTCTGAATTTTGAATTCTAAATTATGAATTAAAGATTCGTCGAAGACGAAGATTTTAATCGAGTATATGAATGCGAATCCCAACAAACCCCTTCATATCGGTCAGGCAAGGAATGTCTGTATCGGTGATAGCATGAGGAGAATCTATTCATCATTATGATACACAATCCATGCGTTCAACTACGGAGATGATAGCTGAGTGAATGTCGGCTATAATATAGTAGGGCATCTCTTTTACGATTATCCTTTGGAGACGGATCTCAAGTTCGATCATTACTGCGGCAAGATCTATGAGGAGATGAGAAAAAAAGACGAAGATCCGCACTTCAAACAATTACTTTCGGAAACGTTATTGAAGATTGAAGAAGGTGTAGATGAAGATCTCAAGGAGCTTCATTATGATTATACCAGAAGATGTGCGCTTGATCAGGTCAGAACGTGTCGGAGAATGAATGCCTATTTTGACGGAATTGTTTGGGAAACAGATATTCTCCATCTAAAATTCTTTGCAGAGGCTATGGACTTGCTCAGACAAAAATGAGTCATGACCTTCGCCGATGATGGCGAAGCCAAGGGCTGCTGGATCCTGGACTTATCGACGTTGCCCGACTACCAAAAAGAAGAGAAACAATATCAGATACTTATCAAATCCGACGGCGTAGCTACCTATATCGCCAAAGATATCGCTTTCGCTTTACGAAAATTAGGATATCTCTCCAAGGATTTCGGCTACGATATTTTCGAAGAGGATCCAAGAGGAGAAACTATGTATACAACCAATGCAGAGTCTACGGGTAAGCAGACCAAACACGGATTCGGAAATTACGATACCGCTATTACCGTAATTGACAATAGGCAACTGCAAGCCCAAGCTATTGTCCAATCGGCGTTCAAACTCCTTGGTTTGGACAAAGATCACAAAATATATATGCCGCTCGGGTATGGGGTTGTCTATCTGACTCCGGAGACATTAACGAAATTATGATACACGCTTACTGCAGAAGAACGCGCAGAGAAACGTCTTCCTTTCTCAAGCAGAAAGTGACGGACCGTGACCTTGGATGAAATGATGAAGATGCTTCACGACAAAGCATATTTTGAATCCAAAGAGAGGAACCCGGAAAAAGACGATATCCGATTGGACGAAGTCGCAGAATCGATCGCTATCGGCTCGTTAAGATTCTTTCTGATGAGGTCTGATATCGACAAAGATTTGGTCTTTGATATCGATGAAGTCTTGGATATGCAAGGAGAGACAGGAGCATATATATTGTATACATGAGCTAGGATCCAGAGCATCATCGATGCTGCAGGCATATTCGAATATTTGGATACGAAGATGATAGTTTCATTACTCAACGAGCCGGAAGAGTTCGCGCTGATCAAGAAGCTCGCAGAATTCAGTTCCGTCGTCATCGAAGCCAAAGACCAATTAGCTCCTTACCTTATCTGCAGATATTTGTTAGATATGGCGAAGCTCCTGAATAGCTATTACGCTGCTGTGCATATCATGAAATCCGAGGAGCAGACGAAGAAAGCGAGAGTGATGTTGTTGGAAAGAGTCCGTGATACGATCCAGAAAGGAATGGATCTTATTTGAATGAAATTCCTCGATAGAATGTAGAAATTAAAATATTAGAAGAAGAAAGATTAAAAAATTTGGTACAATAATAACCAAGTGACTACAAGAAAAAATCTTTTAATCTTCATAATCTTCAAGTCTTTTAATCTTAATTACATAGTAATGAATTTACGTGAAGAACGAGAACAGCGTGGGATCATCAACCAGTTCTCCGATGAAAAAGTATTTGATCTCCTCCAAAAATGAGGACAAAAATTCTATATCTGATTCGATCCTTCTGCGGATTCGCTCCAGATCGGGAATATGTTTTCCGTCATGGCCGCTATCCATCTCATGAAATATGGAAATAAATGTTATTTTCTCGTAGGCGGAGCAACAGGTATGATCGGTGATCCGAGCCTAAAAAATGCAGAGAGATCATTTCTTTCCGAAGAGCAATTGCGCCACAACGAACAGTCCATTTATCATCAGCTTAAGAATTTTCTCGAGAACATCAAAAAAAATTATGATATAGATTTCGATTACGAAATGGTCGATAACTATGATTTCTACAAGGATATGAATTACCTCAAATTCCTTCGTGAGGTCGGTAAATATATGACCGTCAATACGATGATGGCCAAAGAGTCCGTGAAAAAAAGGATTGAAGATCCAGAAAAAAGCATCACTTATGCTGAATTCAGCTATATGCTTATTCAATGATATGACTTCCTTTACCAGTTCGAGAACTACGGAGTGAATATCCAATTATGAGGTTCAGATCAGCGAGGAAACGTCACGACCGGTATGGAGATTATCAGAAAAAAATTAGACAAAGAAGCATACTGTTTGACAATTCCCTTGGTTACTGACGCATCCGGAGCCAAATATGGGAAATCCGAAGGGAACGCGGTCCGGGTAGATAGGAAGAAGAATAGTCCATATTTTGTCTATCAATTTTTCATGAATTCCGATGATGCGTTGGTTGAAAGATTGCTCAAAGTGTTCTCGCTCAAGTCATTGGAAGAAATCGATACTATCGTAAAGAAACATATGGAGAAGCCAGAGTTGCGCTATGGTCAAAAAGAGTTGGCAAGCCGAGTCGTTGAAGTCCTCTTCGGCAAAGAAGCAGTCGCACAGGCGGAGAAAATTTCCAAAGTCTTATTCGGAGGTGCTGATATCATGGAAACGATTTCTTCATTCACCAAAGAAGATATCGATGCGTTAGCTGAGGAGACATGATCATTGAAAATTGAAAATTGAGTTCCGGCCGCAACACGTGACGCCGGAATAAGGATTTTGGATTTGTTTACTCAATCCGGTTTGACCAGCTCCAACGGCGACGCCAAGAAGATGCTGCAATCGTGAGCATTATTCGTTAACGAGCAGAAAGTCGAGGATCCGCAGATGATAATTTCGCAAAAAGATTTCATCAATGGCGTGATTCTGCTCAGAAAAGGAAAGAAGCAATTTAAGATTATAAAAATATCATAAAAATATCATAAAAATATCATAAAAATGCTAAGTGTTAAATGCTAAGTGCTAAGTATTGGTATTCGTTTTTACATGAACTATTGTATAATCATAGTAGTTCATATAAAGCAAATCGTTCACTTAAAACTTAGAACTTAAAACTTAGCACTTACCCATCTCTGTAGAGATGGGTTTTGTCTATATTGTCTACTTGTTTGTCCAGTTCTTAAGCACAAAATTGGAATTTTTTTTCTCTTGCAATATATACCCAAAAAGCTACAAAATAGCGTTCAAATATTTTTTCGTTATGGCCAATTTTTACTTAATTTATTTTAGCAGATGAATATCAGCAAAAAAACGATCTTTGCAGTGCTACTTGTGGTGTCGTTTATCTTCGTATTCTTTGTAGGAAGGAGATTCGATCCAGAGACAGGAACCAGAAATTTTATTTTCACGCCGAACGGATTGACTCACTTCAGAAAGGGTCTTGATGTTTCTTGAGGGACCAAACTCGTCTACAAGATCTCGTATGATAAATACGAGAAGATCTATACTGACGCAACGCAGTTCAATGCGCTCAAGAAAACGATAGAGACGATCATTATGAAGAACATCGACAATAGGATTTCCAAATTGGGAGTCAGTGATTACAAGTCGTATGTCCAAAATATCGAAGATGATCATTATATTGTCGTAGAAATCTGAGGTATCGCAGATCTTGATCAAGCAAAAGAATTGATCGGGAAAACGCTTGAACTCGAATTTAAACTCGAGAATCCTGAAAAACCAACCAAAGCGACATTCGCCGAAAGAAAGGCATTGGCAAACAAAGTGCTTGCTGAGATAAAGGCTGATCCTGATAATATCGCTAAGATCCTTGAAGGAAGGATGTCAGAGAATATCTATTATAATGTATTCACTGGCAACACTTTGGATCAATTGCCTGATGTCTATCAAAAGAATCCTAAGCTCCTCGATAATGCCGAGATAGGCAAAATCTATGGGTTGATAGATGGAAATTATACTACTGTCTATCAACAAAGCGACTCCACACTCGCTCAAAATAGTGGAATCAAACTCGATGGACATACTATGTTCCGTGTGCTTGAAAGAAAACAAGGAAAAGATCTTTCCGGTAATGCTGCTACCTTGTATGCATTTGAAGATGCATTCGTGCAAGATAGAGAAACATGGGTCCCTGCGACTGATGGACAGAATATCCTCAATGGAGCATATTTCAAATTTGCAAACACTTCGAGTTCAGAAATGGGAGAACCAGTCGTTGTTATCAATCTGGACGATAAAGGAAAAGAAGTTTTCTGTACTATAACACAAAACAATATCAACAAACCGATGGCGATCTTCGTAGGAGGTAATTTGTTGACCGCTCCAAATATCCAGACTAAGATTTGTGGAGGTACCGCTCAGATTGACGGATCATTCACTACAGAATCAGCAAAGGCATTGTCCAATGCGTTGAATGAAGGAACTTTACCTGCGCCATTGATCTTGATGCAGGAAGAAAAGATTAGCCCTAGTCTCTGAGATAATGCATTAGCATGAGCATTGTGGGCGGGATTAATAGGACTCGTTGCTATCATGGTATTACTATATTTTATGTACGGACTCAAGAAAATGATGCTTACCGGTATAGTATTGGTATCGTTCATCATGATCTTGGCGGCATTCATGAAACTTACCGACTATGCGTTATCGCTTGCTGGTATCGCTGTTATTATTCTTTCCATCGGAATGGGGGTCGATGCGAATATCTTGATATATGAAAGATTGCGTGAGGAGCTCAAGGAAGGGAAAAGCATGTGAGGAGCTATCGATCATGCAAAGGAGAGAAGCCGGCCAGCCATCAGAGATGGTCAGCTCAGTACTGGTCTGATAGCATTCGTTTTGTTTTCCATGGGTACCAATGTCTTCAAAGGGTTCGGATCTATGCTGATCGTCACGATGTTGATCACGCTATTATTCAACGTTCCGTTGACGAAGATGTTGTTGCATGCATTCTTTAATCCTAAAAAATAAATAGACGGATTGGATATTAAGACAGATTAGATAATCTATTCCGTCCAATCCATCTATCCCGTCTTCATAATCTTTTAATTTCTTAGTCTGAACAATGAAACAAAAGATCTTCTTGATCATCGGTATCTTGCTCCTGAGCTTTTTTGGGGTAAGCATATTCAATGAGTTTATGGTAAATCACACGTATTATCACGACATGCTCGCTAGTCGGGCTAACCGAAAATTAGTCATTCGAAGTATCGTGGCTGTCTGTATTCCTTTGATCTATATCATCAGGGCAAAAGCGTTTTCCGTAAAGAAATTTTTTCTGTATATCATCCCTATCACGTTGATGCTGTACACGACCGTTTTCATTGTTGTGAAGGATACTATCATCGGAGCTTCGGCTTGATGGATTATTCTAATGATAAACACCTTACTGATTTATTTCCTGGGCATATATGCTATCCTCGGATTGACAGCATTCGGTACTTGGATTTCCAAAACATATATCAAATTTAAGGAAATCAGACGACAGGAGATGCTTATCAATTTTTGAATAGGACTGGGTGCGCTTTTGTTGATCATGTATATTTTTTCTATGGTGCACTTGCTTCGAGGGGTAGTTATCTGGATCCTTTTTTTCGGACTCGGATATATGATCTACCGTATGAAGGACGATATGTCCCAATACAAAACTATCATTGCTGATGTCGCTGAAGAATTTAGAGGAGATAAGCTCAAGGCAAATCGATGGAAATGGATAGGTATCGTGTTGCTTGCTATCTCTATCATCTATTATCTCTACGGATTCCAATTGTCTATCATCCCGTATTCTACAGCGTGGGATGCTAATCACGCATATATGTATCTTCCTAAGATCCTTGCTGAGAATCATGGTGTATTACGGTGAAATGTAGGCGCAGGAGATATGGTGCCAGGACTTCGGCATATGTTCATCACGTTCTGGTTTGCGCTCATCACTCCAATCAAGAGCCGATTTTGGATGGCACCGGATACCATTGCTGTAGCGATGAACTTCCTCAGCGGAATATTCGTCTTGATCTTCTGAACAGGGCTTATCAAAGAAGTGATCAGCTATTTCGCTCCAAAAAAAGAAGAGGATGAAACAGTGACTACCCTTGGTATGTATAGTGGATGGATGATGTTGTTGTTCCGACTTACCAGCGGAATGGGAGCGTTCCTTGTTTTCGTAGATAACAAGACAGATCTTTGAGTGATGGCACTTACTATCCTAGCTATCCTTTCTGGTTTTGTTTTTCTCAAACACATCTCAAACACCCGTGAACAGGGTCTCAAGATTCATCGGGATTCGCTCAAATATATCATCATCTCATGAGGGATGTTTGCATGGGCATTGATGGCAAAACAGACGGCATTTATAGATATCGCATTATTCTGATTGCTGCTCATAGGGCTTTGGATCAATAGTATCATAGCTATTGGCGCAGGTATTATGACAGTGGGAATGATGGGAGTACTCAAGATAGCCAATGCGCCTGATATGATGAATCCTGTAGCAGGAAAATATATCGTGGTAATTGGAGCTGTTGTGGTCCTTATCGGAATCATCAAGATGCTGATGAAAAAACAACGAACCGCTGACACCAAAAGATTATTGAAATATATATGAATATGGGCACTTACTTTGATAGGTGTTGTACTTGTCTTCAAATGACCTAATATCCTTGTCGGCCAGATTGCTCAAGGGACATTTACTCCAGTCAATTTTATCAAAAGCACCTTATTGGTCCAAAAAGACGAGCCTAAGGTATTGTTGGCGGCTACAGGAAATATTGCTTTGGAGGAACAAAATGCGGTGGATCAAGCAGTAGTAAATGCTACGGAGTATTCACCAGCACAATGTGCAAAAACGACGTTCACAGAAGAGGAATTAAACGCTGATATGAGAGAAGCAATCACTACCAACGAAGATGTAGGAAGATATGTGGGATATGGACGAAAAGATATAAGCAAAGGGGGAGGGCTCAATCTCTGATATGGATTGCTTAGGCTCTTCTATCCAAAAAATGACGTATGCTATGGAACCAATGGACAGGCAAAATTACTCTGCCAAAATGCTCAAGCAATAGAGAATTTCAACGTTCCTACCTTACAGAAGGTGTTCGCTCAACTCAAATTAGGAAGCGAAGCCTACGATCTAGTTAGTGGTGCGTTGGCTGCTTATGAGATCAAAGCGTCGAATTCAGTGATCAATCCAGCGGAATATAGAGATCAGATACTTGCTATCAAACAATATTACCAGAATCACTCTATCAAGACGGAAGCAGGAAAAATCAATATCCCATATAGATATTTGACGCCATTCAATGTCGTATTCAATCGATCTTTGCAAAACCTTAGCAGTTATTATACCGATATCGGATATGTATGGTTGATGATATTGAGTGTGTTGGTACTTGGATTCGTGTATACATTGTGCAATGCAAAACGTTTCAAACAAGATGCTAATCTTGTAATGATTTCATGAGTAACCATCATAGGACGAGCTATCCGATGGATTATCGGAGGAGGTATCGTTTGGTATGGAATGGGATTGATCGTACGGACAGTTATTGCAGTAGCGCTCATTCTCAGAGATATGTTTGCTCATTCTCAAGAAGAAAAAGACAAAATGTTGCTCTATATCTTATTGTTCCTCTTTGCTATACGAGGATTAGTACAGTTTGTAATGAACTTCATCAGAATATCTTCTCAATGATGAAGTGGTCCTTTCCTCCGATACAGGATGAATAATGGAAAGAATGTAGAGATAACTGCTGATCTTCAACAGAAGGAAGTTGTGAAAACAGGATATGGATGGAAAGACGTCTTCGACCTCCAATTCCCTCATTACAACAAATTCATAGAACATGTAAAAGACAGACCTGATACCGATGGGGTATTGATAGCAGGAACATATATCCAGTATTTCCTTCGCAATCAACGCAATATTAAGGCTGATGGAATGCTTTCTCGATTCTGGGAACAAAATAGTGATGGCAATATGTGTAAGTCATATCAGAGACTTAAGAATAATCATCTCAAGTATCTTGTTATTGATCCGAATATAGGAACGGTCGTGATGGGAGAGGGGAACGAATCTCTTTTCAATAGGTTCTTTGCAAAAAGAGATGCGGTAAGTGGAAAAATACAAGATGATGGTGCTATCAGTAACTTGGTCAAACTTTGGAAAGCAGGATATATCAAACTCTTCAATACCAACAATCTTGGTGCTAAATATGCCTTCGAATTGGATGATGCAGCGCTAACGGCAAAATTCGGAAGTCTTTCTATAGATGATCTCGTATTCTTGAGAGCAAAATTGTCTATTGCGAGATTCTTCCCAGATGCACAGGAATTGGTGAATTTCATTGCAGAAACCTTTACCAATAGGATAGCCAACGGAAAAGCAATCGGAGATATCGCTGATGTTTACGGAAAGATTGTAGATGAAAAGAAAATCTTTGATGCGGCTAGTATGGTCCAAGAACAGCAATGAGCAACAGAAACAGTGACTCAAACCATAGAAGGATTATCTCAGGATGAAAGGATTATCTTGATGCAATATCTAGGCCTCAAGAACGTTGCTGCTTCAAATGCTACACAATATCAAGAATATCTCAACAACCTCATCGGCCAGAGTCTCGGTGGATGATCACAGCTAATTATATTCGAACTAAACTAGGCATACTAATTTGGAATTTATAATTTGAAATTTTAAATGTGAAAACGTAACCATTTCAAAAGGTTTTTAAATTGTAAATGTAAAATCCAAAATTTAAAATCAATTTTAATTTATTAGTTATATAGTCATGAAGTTAGATGTATCAGAAATCAAAAAGAACACCATCCTCGAGATTGATGGACAGTTATTCAAAGTTATCGATTTTGCATTTATGCAATGTCAGCAAAGGCAAGGAAGCTATACCTTCAAACTCAAGAATCTTATAACCTGATCAGTCCAGAATTTGACCTACAAATCAGGATCAGTTATCGAAAAAGGTGATGTAATAACCAAGAACGCAGTGTTCCTGTATAATGCAGGAGATACCTATACGTTCATGGAAAATGATACCGGAGAGATGCATGACCTCAACAAAGAAATGGTCGACGATATCGCTGGATATCTCAAGGAAAATATGGATTGTTATGTAATGGTCCACAAAGGTAATGTTATTAGTGTTATCCTTCCTCCTACCGTTTCTTACAAGATTATCGAAACCGTTCCTGGAGTCAAAGGTGATAGGGCACAAGCAGGAAAGAAACCAGCAAAGATAGAGACAGGACTTGAGATCATGATTCCATTACACAAAAACGAAGGTGATACCGTGACATTGAATACGCTCACAGGCGAAACGAACTAACAATTATATGTATGCTAAAAAAGAGCCATCATCGGCTCTTTTTTTGATAATTATACTTTAAAATTTATAGGCAACTCATCAGGTAACTGTTGGTCCTGTGCCAGATATATTTCCTCATACATAAGCACTAAAGTTATTCCAGTTTTTGTATACCTTTACTCATCAGTAGGGAGAAAGTGTTACTTGGTTATATGTTTCCAAAGGCATATATGATCATCCTTGTATTTCAGATGTGCCATCTCATGCTGGTGATGGTGTTCAGCTATTCATACTCTTTTCATTGTATCATGGTGACCCTCCATTATCTTCTCAATCATCACTCACACTAGTAATACCCTCATCAGGATTATTTGTTTTTGAAACTAAGTTTCCTTTTATTCATCCCGTGACATTTACTCATCGACCATTTTTTTCATATCATACAGTACCTGCACCATAAATTGAATTCCTATTGGTAGTGGTAGAATTATATACTCAACCAATACTTCCTCATACATTAAATCATGAGTTCCATTGTGTTTTTATAGTAAGCTCAGGATTGATATATACGTTTGGTTTGCTTGTAGGTATTGTATTATTTGTGGTGTTATCTGGCATATCTCCAGGTGATGTTACATTTTCAGATTCTCAGGTAGGGATTTCTCCTCCATTATTATCTCATTCACTTGATCATCAGGTGGTATATACATATATGCCACTTTTCCCATTGTCGTTTCATTCTTTATTTGATGCTCATATAGGTGTACTACTTCCATCGTTGTCCCATTCGCCTCATTCTCAACTAGAGATTTCTCCTCAATCTGCAGTTCATCCACTGGGATCTATTCCGTAACCATTGTCTGACGCATCTGTTGGCTGTCCATTTCTATGTGGATAGAGAACATTGAGATCAGTTCATGCACCTACACCAAATTGCACAGATGTAGTTCTTCCTTTGGTGGTAGTAAAATTTTTTTCAAGTCAAAGATTGATTCATCACATAGATGTATTGCCATTGGCAATAGATATTTTATTTACATCAATTCATATAATAGTATTCATATTATTCCTTGTATCTGTAATAACTTCATTCTGTGTTTCAGCTGTTTCGTTATTAAGCTTATTTAGCTTTTCATTAAACTTAGCTTCTTTTTTTTGAAGCTTATCAAGTTTTTTCTGTATTTTTTCTCTCTGTCTTTCCTCTTTGGTTTTTGGTTTGTCGAGGAATTCGTTGGTTTCTCATGGTCAAGTGATTGGCATCTTGTTTATTTATTAAAAGATAAAATTTGATCTAGATCTTCTAATTCTTTTCTTTTTTCTTCTTTTTCTTGTTCCAAAATATCTTTCATTTTGCTTCTTGAGTTGGTTTGATTTTCTTGTTCTACTTCTTTTATTAAAGATTCTGCCATATTCATAACTTTCTCATCATAGTTTTTTTGTATTTCTTGGAGAGATTTTTGCTCTGTTTCCAATATAGTTATTCATGCATCCATCCTATCGGGATTGCTTATGAAAAAGTTGTTTAAAACTTCTTTTTCTTGGGGTGAAAAAGAGATACTTTCAGACAATAGTTTTTGTAAAAGGGCGTTTTTTTCCATAGTACAGAGTAGTCATAAAATAAATTACAAACATAAGTATACATAGAAATTAAAAATTGTCAAATATTTGAATACATAAAAAAATGAGCACATCAGTACCCATTTTTTACTTCCTTACTACATTATTATTTTTTCTGACTCAAATATTCTATGTTCCATTTTCCTTCAGGGAGTGAATTGCTCATAATCCATGGATTTAACTTCTTGATTTCATAATACCCAAAATTATTTTGTCTTGCTCGATCAGCTATGTCGGCTATCTGTTTTACGCTCATGCTTTTGGTTATAAGTGGAGAGTACATGTCTCACAATATTTTACGATCGAAAAATGTGAATTTATTTTCTCGCACATATTTCATAGACAACAATCTGAATACATATCTTGAGGTTTCGTTGTTCAACCAGAGGTCGTAGAAATTATTGGTATATTGTGATTCCAAACTTCTCTGTAAGCCGTTTTCGCCTCTGTTGTAGGCGGCGGCAGCTAAAGTTCGCTTGTTAAACTGTTTGCCTAAATCTTGAAAGTAACGCATTGCCGCCGCCGTAGACTTCTCTACATCAAATCTCTCGTCGACACCAGTAGTTACTATCAATCCATATTTCTTTGCAGTTCCTGGCATAAATTGCCATAATCCAGCAGCTCCAGCAGAGCTAGAAACATTGTCCCTCAACGCGCTTTCGATGACTGGGATATATTTTAAGTCGTCGGGGAGACCTGCCTTTTTCAATTCTTTTTCTATCATTGGAATAATCAGATTCCATCTTTTATAGATGATAATAAATTGTGCTGCATTGATTTCCAACAACGCGACTTCTCTATCGAACCTCTCAATATTCAACTGATATTTTCCTTCGATCGGCATGACTTCACCGGCAAAAGACAATTCATCGTTCATAGCGATATTCACGGCTCTCTTGTTTCCACTCGTAAGAAAAATAACGAGCAAAATAAAGACGATTACCGCGACAATCCTTCGGAAGATTTTTTTGTCCGCACAATATTTTTGTATCTGTTCTCGCATGGTAAGTAATTATAAGATAAATAACTTCAGTAGTTATATACAAGTATATGCGTGTTTTCAAACTCAAATATTTTTCTTTTCTTACTTTTGGCATTGCCCCAAAAGTAACAAAAACTCTAGGGAAAAACAATCCGCCATGTTGTTTTTCCCCTTTACTAGACAATCAGAGTGGACTTTCCAGCAGGAAAATTCAATACGAATATTTTGCTATGAGTTCATTTGATATCGTGCACCTGCCTGCCGCAGGCAAGTCTGACGGATGTGATTTGGTGCATAAAAAATATCTTTCATTTTCACCATCAAATAACTATACTAGATAAAATTTATTTCTTAATTATTCAACCATGATTATCGTCTGAATAACCTGAACGCTTGGCGCGGGTAAAGGCACTATCGTCGACTATCTTGTCCAGAAGAAGTGATTCCAGCATTTGTCGGTCAGGGCTTTTCTCATCCAAGAGATTGAGAAGAGAGGAATGCCCATAAATAGAGATAGTATGGTTCTTGTGGCAAACGACTTACGCGCAAAATACGGTCCGTCATATATTGCAGAACAATTATACGAACAAGCAAAAGTAAGTGAAAAAAATAGTATTATTGAAAGCTTAAGAGCTGTAGGCGAAGTCGAAGCATTGAAACAAAAAGAGCATTTTCTCTTTTTTGCGATCGATGCGGACCCGAAGATCAGATATGAAAGAGTTGTTCTTCGTGGCAGTGAAACCGATAAAATCTCCTACGAAGAATTCATTGCCAACGAGCAGAGAGAGATGACCAATACTGATCCTACGAAACAAAATCTTTCTGCCTGCATGCAACTCGCTGATCATATTTTCACCAACAATGGAACATTCGAAGACCTGAATACTCAGATAGAGACCGTGATAAATGAATTCAGAATTTAAAATTCAGAGTCCAGAAAATATTTAATTCTGAATTATACATTTTACATTCTACATTCAAAGAAATGAGAATACCTTTATGAATCTCCAATAGACACGTTCATCTTTCCCAAGCAGATTGCGAGAAGCTTTTTGGCAAAGGATACGAACTGAAAAAATTCAAAGACATCACCCAACCTGGACAATTTGCTGCAGAAGAAGTAGTAACACTTGTCTGAGAAAGATGACAAATAGAAAAGGTGAGAGTGGTTTGACCAAATAGAAAGAGTACACAAGTCGAGATAAGTATTGGTGATACCTTTGCATTGTGAGTGACTGCGCCGATCAAAGTATCTGGAGATACAAAAGATCTGTGATACATAAAAATCGTCTGACCGGTAGGTGAAGTCTACGGACCTTTTGCTATCGTTGCGCAGAGACATCTGCATTGCACCGTGAAGGAAGCAGCGGAATTGTGAATAAAAAATGGTGATATCATCAAGATGCACGTGGGAGGTGTCAGAGGAATTATTTTTGAAAATGTCGCAGTAAGGGCGAAAGACGATTATGTGTTGGATTTTCATATCGATATCGAAGAAGCGAACGCCGCAGGTTTGAAGCCAGGAGATTGGGCAGAACTCATTAAATAATTAATAGTGAACAACTAACAGTGAATAGTGAATATGTTTGTTTGTTTTAGCGGCTATTGTAATTCACTATAGTTTATACCTATAATTCATTCGTTGTTAGTTATTAGTTTTTAGTTGTTAGTTGAATTTATTTATGAAACTCTTTTCACTGCTTCGCTCAAAGAAAAAATACACGCTTGTCATCTCGTGATGAGGGACGAAGTGATTTTATGCGTTGTGAATATTGAAGTGATTGGAAGAACTATGAATGCAAGACAAGATCCAAGCGATCTATGGCGTAAGCGCCGGCGCTATTCTCGCAAGCTATCGAGCAGCCGGATATACTGCAAAGCAGATCTTCGACATCTTCTTCAATGCCCGTCCTTTTGGTATCATGTCGCTCAATCTTCTCTCCAAAAAAAGCGTACTCAAGACACATTTCTTCGAAAAAATTTTTGCAAGGGATCTCCCAAAAGATATCAGCGATCTCAAGAAAAAAATCTATATCTGAACCACTGATCTGAAGACCGGAAAATTCATTCTCTTCGATAAAGGACCGATTGTGCCTATCCTTCTATGAAGCATGTCGATCCCATGAATATTCCCTATGGTGACGTATGAGGGTCATCATCTCATGGATGGTGGAGCGACAAATAACTTTCCTGTGACGATAGCGAAAAAGAGATATCCCAAAAACGAGATCATCGGTATCGCCCTCAATAAATTCAAGAATGGACAGAAAATATCCAATCTTTTTGATGCGTTATCTATTTCATTTGAGATTCTTCTCAGACACAATACGATAGTCCATCTCGATATCGTCGATCATCTCTTTTACAGAGATCTGAACCTAAAAGTTTTGGATCTATCAAAAAAACATATGCAGGAAGCATATGCCCAAGGATACGATGATTGTATGAAATATTTTACATAGTCATTGCGAGGAACGAAGCAATCTTATGAGATCGCCGCACTTCGTTCGCGATGACCGATTATTTACGTATCTCACAATGCTGGACATAACGTTCAGCGATTTTTTTGAATTCTTCAAGTTCTTCATCGCTGAAGGGCGTTCATCCGAATTCTGGATTCAAGGTGTTCCCGCCGATATAATTCTGCAGATAATAATGCTTCGCTCCTCTGATATAAAACGCCATATTTTCTATATCGTCCGCAGTGTGAAGGCCTTTGGCAACTGTTGTCCTATACTCAAAATCTATTTTGCTGGTCAATAATATTTCCAGGAGTTTCTGGTAACTATGATAAAACTCCGGCGGTTGTTCAAGTCCTATCGCATCGGTGTAGCTATGCAAAGAATGCTTCAAATCTACCGCAACATAATCAAGAATCTTATCCTGGATCATCCTTTCTACGATTTTGTAATCTCTCCCGTTTGTATCCAATTTGACGAGGAATCCCATATCTTTGATTTTTTTTGCGAAGTCGTAGAGATCAGGTCGCAAGGTAGGTTCTCCACCGCATATACTAACGCCATCGAGCCGTCATTTTCTCGATTTCAAAAAGTTGAAGAACGCTTCTTCGGGTATCAAGTCGTTTTGAAACAACTGCATTCTTTCTGGTAATACGCATTCCGGGTTGTGGCAGAAATGACAGCGGAAATTGCAGCCCATCGTGAAAACGACGCAGGCAATCTTGCCTGGATAGTCGACCATTGTTGATTGTTGTATTCACGCAATTTTCACGGTTGATACTAGCTCAATAAATAAATATATCTATGTAGTAAATTTCAGGAAGTATTCTTTGGGTGGTGCTTTGGTCTGTACGATTACTCATCGTTCTGTATCGATATCAGAGACTCTTTTTATAGTGTCATTGTGCATAAAGAGTGGGTCAACAATTCTGCTTTTGCAGAAGATATGAAAGTCAAAATCGTTGGGATCGTTCTTGCATGGGATTTTGTTATTCATGCGTTGCCAATAGATATTCAATTGGTCATCGGTTTCAATATGAGCAGTGATTTTATCCAACACTTGTTGGTCCGTTGTATAGAAATCATCCATATCTACATATCATTTTTTCCAAGCATATTTCAGACAATATCCAACGGTCTGGTGCATGATAGCAGATTCGATACCGGAATAATATATCTCATTTGCTCTATGAAAGGTCTCTGCATAACGTTTGGCTGAATCAAAATCATCAAACATCCATATGCCATCTTTGGCGACCAGATGGTCGAGAAAATACGTGATGTTTGGTAGCGTCTGTTTTTCATAATACAACATGGTTCTCAATGAATAATCTATCCTATCAGCGCAGAGATCGGGTAATGTAGTCTCTTTGAGCGGGAAGTGTGTGTCGTCGATAATATAATCGATATCCAGATCATATGCTTTGAGGATATCAGGTATGTCGGTTTTTTTGATGAAAGACTCAAAGATATTGTCTTGATGGCTTTGCTCTTTTTGTGATCATTCCTCGAATACATAATCTAGACAATGAGAAAAGGTGCCATGAGAAACATCATGAAGCAATCCTGCAATCTGCTCTTCGAGTGATGCTCAGTATCTTTTTAATAACAGATATACGCCCATAGAATGCTCAAAACGTGTGTGTTTGGAATCAGGAAAATGCTCGTCATAATATCCTGCTTGATCGATACCTTTCAATCTTTGAAGAGTAGGACTTTGGATAAGCTCAAGAATAACGGGATCCTGGATTTCAACGGTACCATATATGGGATCAGTATAGAACATTATATTTTTACAGTAAATAAAAAGTAAAGTCTCTTGAAGCAGAAGGATGTTTTATTTATGTATCCGCTTTATAACTTTACTTATATATTAGTGCTTGCACCGATTTGTATCGGCATAAGCTCGACGTTGTAAAAACTTTCAATACTTCAACTTTTTACTGCGTCTCGCTATATATCGTTCACGCGAGATAATTCTTGATTACTTTTTCACTAGGGAAGAACAATGGTTTCGGTAAGTCATTGAGATCATATCGTTTCCATTGAGTGATTTCATCTGGTTCCATGACTTGAGGCTCTCCTTCACAATCTTCACACAAAAATCCTATCGTTACGAAATGTTTGTCGGGTACTATATCGTTGGTTATACTAATTATTTTAATAGTGTCTTTGTTAATAGTTAATCCTGTCTCTTCGAGTGTCTCGCGATAACAGGTGTCTTCGAAACTTTCGCCGAAGTGCATCTTGCCGCCTGGCATTGTTCGTGTTCATTCTCAATGAAGTTCGGAATCGGCTTTGGTAGGATCCTCATGTCTGTGTCCGAGAAGCACTCTTCCTTCTCTCAGGATCATAACACCAAACCCGACACCTATCTTATTATTTTCACTCATCTTCATTGCTTGGCAAATAAATCTTAGCTGTGGCATCCGCATGCAACGAATTCAGGCGCGAAATGTCTTACAAACGCTGAATTTGTGGTTTTTTGCTCATCGAAATACTTTCTACTGTAGAATTCTGATTTTTTACCGATGTTGTAGTGGCTGACCGGTCTGAGGTAGCCCATTACGCGGGTGTAGACTTGGCATGGAGTTCTCTTGATCTCCTCTCCTTGTTTGTTGTAGAATGTTTGCATGGCGAGCAAAATAAGAAGATAAAAGGTATTATTGTTCTGCTATTTTACGTTCTTCAAGTATTCTGAGTTTTTCTGGATCTGCAGTATGTTTTTTTCTGATGTCCATGTTGAATTCATCACCGACATATCCGAGCTCGTGATCGCACTTAGGACAGAAGTCGTGTTCTCCTACTACATACCCATGTTTTGGACAGATAGAGAAGACCGGTGATATCGTAATGTACGGAAGCTGATAGTTTTCTATAACCTTTCTGACGAGCTGTTTGCAGGCTTGTGCATCTGAGAGTCTTTCTCCCATATAGAGGTGAAGAACTGTTCCTCACGTATACTTGCATTGCAAGTCATTTTGTTGTTCCAAAGCGTCGAATGGATCATCCGTATAGCCGACCGGCAATTGGGTAGAGTTGGTGTAGTACGGAGCGTCATGGGTTCCTGCTTGGATGATTCCCGGTATCTGTTTCTTGTCTTCTTTGGCGAATCTGTAGGTGGTTCCTTCTGCCGGAGTAGCTTCAAGATTGTAGAGGTTTCCTGTTTCTTCTTGGTATTGTTTGAGGATTTCTCTCATAAAATCTAGTATATCTGTTGCGAATTTCTTTCCTTCGTCAGTAGTGATATCATATTTACCGTTGGTGAAATTGAGGATTGCTTCATTCATACCATTGAGTCCGATAGTCGAGAAGTGGTTTCTGAAACTATTGAGGTATCTCTTGGTATATGGATACAACCCTAACTCTAATCGTTTTGTAATCTCTTTTCTTTTGAGTTCAAGAGAAGTTTTGGCTAAATTCATAAGATGGCGTACCTGTCCTTTGAAACCGTCAATATCTTCCTTGAAATTATATCCTATTCTGGCCATATTTATCGTGACGACTCCGATAGATCATGTCATCTCCGCTGATCCGAATAATCCTCCTCATCTCTTCTCCAATTGGGTCAGATCGAGTTGTAGTCTACAACACATTGACCTGACTGCACCTGGTTTGTATGCATCAGGATTCTCTACTTTGGTGACGTTACCATCTTTGTCTTTCGTTACTTTGAATTGGGAACCGATGAAGTTTTGGAAATAAGGGATTCCATATTTGGCCGTCATTTCAAAGAGCAAATCGATATCCGGATCATCCCGTGGGAAGTCTTCTGTGATATTGTAGGTAGGGATAGGAAAAGTGAATACTGATCCTGTCCGATCTCCTGCGGTATATACTTCGATGAGAATTCTATTGAGCATTTTCATCTCTTCTTCGAGTTCACTGAATTTTTTTGGGTAATATCCTTTTTCGATACCACCAAGCATCAATGCTTTTTCTTTCAAATCTTCAGGACATTTCCAGTCAAGCGTGATGTTGGTAAATGGTGTCTGGGTTCCCCAACGTGATGGAACGTTCAATCCAAAGACAAAGTTCTGCATCTGTTGAGTTACGTATTTGTAGGTTTTGTTGTGAACAAATTCTTTTTTAGCTTCAGGGGTAGCAAATTTCATACCCATATCATCAAGTTCCTGTTCGAGTTCTACTTTGTATTTGTGAACAAAAGGAGCAAGATAGGTATCAAATGAAGAGAATGCTTGTGCACCCGCTCGTTCGTTTTGGAGTGTTCCCAAGAAGTTGATCATCTGATTGACTGCTGCTTGGAGATTTTTTGGAGGAGCGGATTGTACTCTATTGCTCAACCCATTGAATCCTTCTTCCAGCAATTGTCTCAAAGATCGTCCTGCACAGTAGCCAGAAAACATATCTAGATCGTGGATATGATAGTCACCGTTTCTATGTGCGGCACCGATTTCTGCAGGATAGACATGGCTCAATCGGTAGTTGGCAATAACTTTTCCGGAAACGTTCAAGATCAATCATCCCAAAGAGTATCACTGATTACTATTGGCGTTGACTCTCCGATCACTCTGATCGAGATATTCATCCATAGTCTTTCCTACTTCGACGACAACACTTCTTTCTGCTCTCGATTGCTCTCTTTGCTTGCGGTAGAGGATATATGCTTTTGCTACTTTATCGTGTCCTTCTTTGACGAGCACTTGTTCAACCATATCTTGGATGACTTCCACATCAGGGATCTCTTTGCCTACTTTTTTTTCAGTCTCTTTGATGATCTTTTTGGCGAGGGAACCAACATTGCTGAAATCGGTTCCTCCTACAGCTTCGATCGCTTTTTTGATCGCGGTCTCGATCTTGTTGATATCGAAATCGATGATCGCTCCATTCCTTTTCCTGACTTTGTAGATGGCCATACTTTATTACTCTAATAATTAAAACTAATGAATAATGAACAATGAAAAATGAATAATGTTGGAATTTGTTTTAGTATGGACTATTGTATTGTACAATAGAAAATAAGAAGATGGTTCATACATTATTCATTATTAATTATTAATTTTTAATTATATTTGAATGTATTTACAATTTCTTGAAAGTTGGTATAATACACAATATATTGTGGTATAGAGAATTAGTTGGACACTATATATTGTATTACCCACTATTTGCAACAGAAAATTCGTTATAAAAAATTCCAACGAATAGTAGGAGCTATGCGGGAAGAAAAAATCATTTATGGTTTGCAAGAGAAAATAACCCCAAAAGTCAGTATTTTGTTATTTTGTTGAAAAATAAAGAAAAAACCGCTTCATGACTGGTATGAAGACGGAATAGACTCTCGTGTTCATGTCATTCCCCTGAAAAGGGGAATCCAATTTGCTAAATAGTAAGGTGGATTCCCGCTTTCGCGGGAATGACATAATTACAAAAAGAAAGGGAATGATGTAATTGTGTGTTAGATGTTTTTGAATTTATAGAGTTCGAGACCGTTGATCATGCCTGTCTTTTCGTCGTTCAATAGTTCATTCGCCTGCACGATGATGATTTTGTCGTCCAAGGAAATGTTGCCCTTGAAGATGATCCTGATCATTTCTTTTCCTATTCTTTTGAGGTTTTCATAGCTGAAGGACTGGGAAATCTTATATCCTCTCACTCACCACAAGCTGTTGAGATATCTGTAGTTCTCGTCGTTTTTGGTGAACGCGATGATTGGCACTCTCGGTTTGAGACTTGATAATCTTCCTGCAGAATAGCCGTTTTCCGTATACAATACCATAGCTCTGACATCGACTTCTTGGGTCGCTCTATGCGCGTTGTAGATGATGTAATCCCTGACAAGATGTTCGTTGTTGGCGTAAAATTTCAATGGTTCGTCTTTTGCGATTTTCAATTCCAGTTTGTCCAATTCATCAGAGAGATTGGTGATGAATTTCAGCGGATCGTCCTCTTGGAGCAGGGTATCGAGCATATATGCATCAGCAGCAAGCGTGCTGAATTTTTTCAACTGACTTTCATTGATGAGCTGATAAGTGGCTTTTTCGAATTTGCCGGTGAAGGTGACGATAGCAGGTTTTCCGACTGTCTTGCATTTTTTGATGAGGATCTCTTCGTTCATCTTCATCGCTTTCATCGGTTTCTCTATCTTCTCGAACATGAAGATCAATCCATCGGAGATTTCCAAGATATCATCTATATTATCCAACGCTTCTTCCGTCTCTATTTTCGCAAGGATTTTCATATTGCCAGCGTTTTTGCTCTTGAGGAATTCTTTGAGTTCGATGATATTATCGCTGGTTTTGACCATGGATGCGGCGATGATGTGCGCGCCGTATTCCAATCCTCGAAGGATATCTTTTTGGTCTCTTTCGCCCAAAAATGGGAGATCTAATTCATATTTATTGAAAAATACTCTATCAAACTGGATGATCCATCCTCATTCTACTACTTCGCACATGATAAGATTTTCTTTGTTGGATTTGATCTTCATCACGACGCCGCTTTGTTGGAAGCTGATCTGCTGACCGACTTTCAAGTCTTTGAGGAACGGTGCATCGACGAAGATCTTTTTGTCGTGTTCTTGCGCGTACTCGCTATAATCGATCTCGATATTCTGTCTTGCTTTGACTTTGATATCGACGACATTTTTGATTCTGATATCAGCACCTCTCGTTTCGAGCAATATGGTTTTGCTATTGTCGAGCTTCATGATGGTATCGATGTATTTTTTGTTGTTGTCATCAAATCCTCCTGATAATGAGATTCTGAAACAGTCGACCATGTTGATGACTTTGGAAAGTACGGTCTCTTTGGCTAATGTCGGTCCTACACCGGCGATGATCTTTGCGAAATGGAAGTTGTTCATTGTTTCTACACTAAACAATCTAAAAAGCTGTTGTGGTCGGGGGACCCAACCCCCTCTTCGTTTCTCCCCCTGACAGGGGAGATTCCTGTTTTATTTATAGTTTATTGGTATCGACGATAACGAATCATCTCTTGCCCATAGCTTTGACGAGCTCCTTGTTTTTAATAGTCACGAAGCCACTTTCATCCGCGGTGAAATACGCAAGCTCGTCACCAATAAGGAAACAAATGGTCTGACCTGCAAATTCTTTTGGGAAGACGATATCCGTCCTGGCATTCTTTTTTGGTATGCTGACCTGTGTCTTCACGTCGAGGAGCGGTAAATCATCGAAACTCTTGAGATCTATTTTTAATCCTAAGCTTTTTTCTAGATCGTTGATATTGGCTCATGCTTTGCCTATCACACGGCCTTTGTACATCTCCGGGATGTAGAGCGCGAGATTGGAACTTCATTTGATCTTCACCAAGAAGTCGCATGGCAACAATTGCTGTAATTTTTGCGTTATCGTGTGTTTGGCGTATTCGCTTAATGCACTTTTGCCTTTGCTCGCTACCTTGGGTCCGCCGTCTTCTGTCTCCAAAAGCGGCATGACAACTATCTGTTCTCCGAAGGTGTAGATTTCATATTCGACTTGTTTCGTAAGGAAACTTGTTACCACGATCACCGGTCTTGCGAGATCTTCTGACTCCATTCCTTCTGGAACTTTGACCGTAAGCTGCAGATTGTATATTTGCTGGATGACTCACTTGTCTATATAGATAACCGTATCGATGACTTGCGGGATGATTCCCATCTCTATCGTTCAGAGGAATCTCTGGATACTATCTACTGCTCTTGTCGCATGGATGACACCGACCAATCCTATTCCTGTCAATCTCAAGTCTTTATAGAGTTCAAAGTCAGATTTGTTTCTCACTTCATCGTACACCGTATAATCCGGCCTCGAGAGCAAGAGGATATCTCTCACTTCATCGTGCGTTCCATACGTGAAGCTATATTGGACGATATCCTCACTTACCAACAAATCACGCGGTGATTCTATCGTCTTGATGATATTATTATCCTTGTGATAGACGTCGATGAGCGCTTGCGCAAACGTTGTTTTTCAACTTCACGGCGATCAGGAAACTAAGATTCCCTTTGCTTTGTTTCTCAATAACTCGAAGACATCTTTTTCCAGCTGATAATCTTCCATAGTCAGCTTCTTGATCGGTTTGACGATGGTCATCTCCAATCCGTCAGATAATGGTGGATATACTATTACTATTCTATACGGACCCAATTGGAGGACTTTCGATAATTTTCTGTCTATCTCCATGACGCCGTCCGGTCTTTCGTCTATCTCTTTGTAGATCTTGTCAATCATAGCGTTCATCTCTTCCTTGGTCATAGACTTTTGGTCAACGACCGGTTTCCGATTGCCTGGGGTTCCTTTTTTCCTGAGGATGGGACGGCCTTCTTTGACGTGAAAGGACATCGTCGTCTCGTCGAAGTATTGGTCGAGGAATGAATTTCAGATGATTTGTTGCATAAAAGTTTTTTTAGTGGTAAAGACTATGTAGCTTCCGGCATTGTTTCAGCGTCATTCCCGACCTGATCGGGAATTCACACTAGCAAACTGGATTCCCGCTTTCGCGGGAATGACGTGGAAGAGTGGGGACGCCGGAATGAGGTGATGTGGTTATTTAGTTGTGCATTCGCCGTCGTGGAGGTAGGTGGCGCGTTTGTTGGCGTTCATCATGCATTTATTTCCGAAAGTTTGCTCGATAGGAGGACATGGCGCTTTGATACATTCCACTTGGACGCTAGCACAGACCGGTGCGTATTCCATAGTACAGACAGTTGGCTCTTCGCTTGGACATGGAGCAAATTCACAGTTTGGTCATGATCTTCCTACAGAGCTTCCATCATCACAGAGTTTAGCGTCCGAATTGCAGGCCGTTCATTCTCCTTTGCTATCTGGACTGACCGTCTCCTCATTATTTAGCTCCAAACATTTTGGCTCGCTCGGTGTCTCGCAGTACATTTCCGTACATGCTTCTGGTTGTCCGTCTTTGACGCTGCAGGTATTACATCCGTCGAAGTAACTTTTGCAGTTCTGAAGATTTATTTTTACATCGGCTCCGCTCGCATATTCGTTACATTTAGGTTCTCCTGGTGTTTCGCAGTACATGAGCGTACACGCATCAGGTCTACCATCTTTGACGCTACAATTGTTGCAGCCATCGAAATAACTTACGCAGTTGGTGAGATCCATACCTGTTCGTGTGTATTCTAAGCATTGTGGTTCCGTTGGTGTGTCACAAAACATTTTGGTGCATCATTCGATGATTCATCATGAGACCATGCAGGTGTTGCAGCCGTCGAAGTAGCTGATACAATCAGGATCGATAGCTTTTTGTTTGCCGCTGCTAACCATATCGAGACCGATAGTGGTCAGAATTTTTTGCGATATCGGAAGTTCCGGATTCTTGACGATGTACATGAATCATGCTCCCAAGAGGAGGATAATGATGAAGAGGGTCCGAAGAAGTTTTTTCATGTTGATAGAAGGGATAAAGTAAAAGGGACAAGGAATAAAATAGGGTATATGTTTTAGTTGAATTGTAAACTGTTGACTAGAATATCGAAATCAGTTTCCGGTACAGATGACATCCTCTCATTGGAAATGACGATGCCACGGAATGCATTACTCGGATTGAAGATATAATACATTAATCTTGTATTTGTTTGTGTACTTCCCATTTCTCCATATTCTTCATAATATTTTGCATATGGTATGTTGTTGGTGTTGGTAAGTATATTACAATTTGTCTTATTGTCACAGAAATTCGTGATGTGTGCGCTATTTATAATGTTCTTCGCTTGATCTCAAAAGAAGGATCATCTCGGTAATGGTATTTCATTGTTGTATGCTGCAAAAAAGATATTTCCATTACTGAGAAGAGTGATCATATATTTCATTCCGGAAAGATTGTTCTCAGATTCTTTGGTGATAGTACCTCGAGTAGTAGGATAAGAAAAGGTGGTGCCGAGTTCAGAATCTGAAAAAGAAGAAAGATTTTCTCCACTCAATTCGCTTCCTGTCATCACCGGTGGGACAACGACTGCTGAATATAATATTGCGTTGATTGCATCTTGGATTTGTGCAAATCTTGGGAAGTACACGCTTGTCGGTGCGTTGAGATCTTCGTCTGGTTGGTCGCTTTGGCTACTGAGCCCCACTATATATATACCACTGTTGATAAAGACGCCGAGACATTTGCTTGGTGAAACGCCGTCACAATCGATAGAGAATGTTTGTCCGTTTCCGGTAAGTTGTACCTGGAATGTCTGTTGAACTTCTTCTAATGTATCTGTGCTTTTTTGTACTGATCCGCGGATATACATGGGATATTTTTTGTTGTCTACTTCAGGAGTGGAAAGTATAAATGTTGTTTCTTCATTACCTGTCATCACTGCACCGCTGAGTGTTCGATCGATAGGTAAGGTAAACGTAGTTCCTATTTCATCCAAAGTAAATGTTCCTGTTCCCATAGCAATTGGTTCGTCGGAGATGGTGAGTCTTTCTAGTCCTATCGCTTTCAAAATAGTTTGTGATATTCATAGCTCAGGATTTTTTACTATATATAAGAATCCGAGTCCGAGGATAAGGAGGATGAAGAGAAGTCGAAGAAGTTTTTTCATTTGCTATATTACGAAAGGATAAAAGTTGTATGGTCGCAAATCCCTCCTCACCTCCCTTTATCAAGGGAGGAACGTCTATTCACTCCCTCCTTGATAAAGGAGGGTTGGGGTGGATTTGTTTATGGTCACTATTAAGCAGTAGAAGAAAAAAGGACACGGTGAAACGTCCTCGCTGGTGCTGTTTATGTGCTTACATCATTTGTCTAGAAATCGTGGATATCATATCGAGTAAATTGGTTGTTCTAACAGGCCTCTTATATTGATTTTCTTGGAAATTTCAATATAAAAGCATAAAGTAAGCCGGAGAATTGGCTTTTAACCTGATATTTTTGTGATGACATTTAGCGTAAACGGTATCAAACAAGAGAAAGATCAGAAATATACTGTCGAGATGTTGATCGGGGTAGACGCATCACTTTTGGCGAGGAAACTCCTCGAAGAAGCAGGTATCCTCATCCTCTCCGTCAAGGAGTTTACCGAAGACAAAAAAACGTTCGGCAATGTCTATTTCACTATCGAAAAAAATTTCCAGACTATAGAATGCGTCACCAAATATACTGACCTTCAAGAGGCCGCTAATTTTTTTGCGTTTGTCGGGTTTGATCTGAGAAGTATCAATAGATTCATTATGCCGATCACACCCAAAGAGAGCGAGATGATCATCGCACAAGCCAAAGCGGAAGCAGAGAAGAAAAAAGCCGAAGTCTGGAAGCAGATCGTGGAACAAGAAGAGAAAGAAAGAAAAATCTATGAGGATGTGAAATTGCAGTCAGCGAAAAAAATTGTAGAAAAAGTGTTTGAAAAGGTGGATCTGACGCTCAACAGATCTGCAACTTCGATCGAGATCCAAGAACGCAAGAAGATCACTGCGCTTGTCGAAGAGCTCAAGAAACTCAGGATGGGAACAAACTTTGAAAAAATAAGAGAAACAATCCAGGAACTGTTTAGGATCACCGAAAAGATCGACGACCACTATTTCGCGTCCATCAATGATCCGGACAAGACCATCAACGACGAATCTTTGGTCACTACGACAGATGTAGACAAGGAGCTGGAACGCATGGAAAACGTCAAAATCTTGAAATCACTCGGTGCCAAGATATCGCTCAAAAACCAGGATTACGCGACATTTGGGCCAGGAGCTATCTATCGGAAATTCCTCCAAAAAGACTTGCTCCTCAAGCTCGCTGATGTTCCAGGAGTGTTGTCCGGACTGTACGATATCGCGGAACTTATCATGCTCGTCGTCGTGTCGTTGCTCGGCGTGTACACGCTCGCCAACGAGATTTATCTCTTCTCGGTCAACCAATTTGGACTCGCGTATATGCTGATGTCGGTCGGTTTACGATGAATGGTCATCTTCGCTGCGAGATACTTCAGAAACAAAAACATCGGCAGACTCTTGCTCATCATAGTGGTCGCGATATTGTTGCATTATGTGCTCATGCGGGCGGTGACGACGAATTTCGCCCTTTAGGCGAAATAATTAATAATGAATAATGAAAAATGAATAATGAAAGAATTGCTCAAATGGACTATTGTAGATTACAATAGAAGATAATGATACACAACCAACATCATTCATCATTAATCATTCATCTTTCATCGTCCTTTAATTACTCAGTTATCTTGTATGGCATTGTTACTCTTATCCATCGTCATCATCGGGTTCGTGCTGTTCTTCTACGGGATCGGATTACGATATCTCGCGTTCATTCCGCTGATCTTTCTCGGGATGTTTTTCGGGTACTATGGAGCGACACAGACGATCAAGGTCGAAGGCAAAGCCTTGTTGCAAAGATACGCCCTCTATGCGGCGCGGGTCATTATCATGGCGGGACTCTTTGGGGTCATGACCTACTTCGGTATAGAATCGATTTATGTCGCACTGGGATTGTTGACGCTCAACTTGCTCCTTCGGATGGGATCCATCCTCATAGACTACAAGGATGGGACGCTGGTCTTCCAAGTGGGATTCTATCTCGCGACCTTTTTTGTCTTGATGATCGGGTTGGCGATAGGAGGACGACCTGTCTTCTTCACGATCTTTTCGATGCATCGGGTGATGCATTTATGAATCATCGCGTTCATGATTTTCATCATCGGACATCATAAGGGCGTAGAGAAATATCTCCGATATAAGTTGTGAGTCTTGTCGTTGGGGACCGTGATGTTCGTCGTCTTTGATCAGATAAAAAATATGTATCTCGCCTTGTCGGTCAATTCTTTGCTCCTCACCGGGCTCTACTATCTCATCGCCAAAGTGTTTGCGATGACACCACCTTCCGAAGAGAAGAAAAAAGAGATCTCTGTCAGACGCATCCTCGCGGGCGAACGTATCACCGCGGTCAAGAAACAATTCACGTCTCCTTTGCTGCAACGCATCCATCAGTTCGTGGCGCAGATGCCGGATGCGACCAAACGCATCCTCGAGCTCTTCAATATCATCCTCGTCTGTATCCTCATCGTGCGATATATTACCCACATAGCGAGTTTCGCTGACGCGAGCCATTTCTTCTACCGGATCACCATCGTCGCGTTCGTGGTCAACGTCCTCTTACTCAAAAAAGTCTGATATAATAGTATCATCCAGAACCTCTTCGTTTTCCTCGTGATCAACTTCGCGATCTACATCAGTCTCTTCTCGTATTTTAACGGCGATGCTGGGGCAGTCGTAACACGAGGTATCATCTGGAACGTCGCCAGTGCTGCGATGATCTTCTACGCGCATAGAGTACCGATGTTGGCCAAGATCTTTGGCAAAACGGACTATATCTATCGGATCATTTCCTGCGTAGCGGCGATGGTTGTGAACGTGATTTTGTTGTTGTATACGGGACTGCCGGGTGAACTGATTTTCTTCCTGGTGCTGGTGTATGTGGGGTTGCAGAGTATGATTATTTACTATGCTGCGAAGTATTTGACTAAAATACCTACCATTTAACTGACTTAACTAAACATAAATATAAGAATATATTTTATTGATTGAAAAAAAAATAGGTTTGTTTATTATATCTATAAACAACTTTATTCGTACTAAAAAAATGCCTCCAAAAAAAGATACAAAATATCGAACCAATCTTAGTATACAATATGCTAATCAAACAGACTACTTAGATAAGTTGTTTGATATTTATCCTATAGTACCAGAAGAAACAAGAGAAATAGATGACAATATTCGGAAAAATATTGAAAAATCGTTTAGTGAAAAAGATTGTTCTGGATTAATTAAAAATCTGCTCTCACTTGATCTTTTTCCATTAAAAGATTCTTATGTGGCTTATTTAAGAAAAGATTTATCAGCTATTGAAAGAAATCCAAAAACAATTAAAAGGCTGTGTGAGAGAATCTATAAGATGTGAATTGATGAAGTATTAGAAAAATGTTCTGAACCAAAAGAAACAAATAGACAAATTGGACCATTATTTAGAAGCTGGTTAAATAGGTGAGGATTGGGTATTAAACCAATAAAAGTACAACAATTCTTATCTTCTAATGAAGATGCGGTTCTTGATGCAGGTGATAATGAAATGATGGCTTTTGCAAAAAAACATTTAAATTATTCCCGTAATAAATGACTTGATTTTATTGGCAGATTTAATGGAAAATATGTAATTTGAGAAGCTAAATTTTTAACTGATTTCGGTGGTCATCAAAATGCACAATTTGCTGATGCAATTGCAACAGCTAAGACGAAAGGAGTAAAAGCAATTGTTGTAGCAATACTTGATGGTGTTGTATATAAGAAAGGTAGAAATAAAATGTTTGTAGATATAACAGAAACATACAAAGATTTAAATATTATGAGTGCGTTAGTTCTTAAAGATTTTTTACATCAGGTTTAAAAAAGGATGTTTATTCAGTACGAAAATAAGAAGAAGGAAGGTGATATTTTACAAAACACACCAAATGCTGTTTTGAAAAGTATTTCTGGTGGTGGGAAAAATAAATTGATTTTTGGAGAAAATTTAAGTGTATTAAAAACATTGTGTGAGGAGTATAATCTTAAAGGGAAAATAGATCTAATTTACATAGATCCTCCGTTTGCTACCAATAACCATTTTACCATGGGTGATGGTAGAGTTAGTACGATTAGTAATAGTAAATTAGATAAAACAGCCTATAAAGATGAGTTGTTGTGAGAGGATTTCTTGGAGTTTATAAGAGAAAGATTGATTTTTCTGAGAGAATTGCTTTCAGATAAGGGCTCTATTTATTTGCATATCGATTATAAAATTGGACATTATATAAAGATAATAATGGATGAGGTTTTTGGAGTGAAAAATTTTAAAAATGATATTAGTCGTATAAAATGTAATCCTAAAAATTTTCAAAGGAAAGCATATTGAAATATAAAAGACTTAATACTTTTTTATTCAAAGTCAGCCGATATGACTTGGAACGAACCGAAAGAATGATTCCAAGAAGAAGATATTGAGAGATTGTTTAAAAAGATAGACAAGGATGGTCGTAGATATACAACGATTCCTTTACATGCTCCATGAGAAACTGCTAACGGTGCTACATGATGAGTATGGAGAAATATGAATCCTCCAAAATGAAGACATTGGAGAACAAATCCTAAAATTCTTGAGGAATGGAATCAGCAGGGTTTAATAGAGTGGTCTCCAAATGGAGTTCCTAGAAAAAAAATATTTGCTGATGAAAAAGATGGTAAAAAAATTCAAGATATTCGAGAATTTAAAGATAGTCAATGTCAAACCTATCCAACAGAAAAAAATTTAAATTTATTAAAAATGATTATTCAAGCTTCATCAAATCCAGGTGATTTGGTTTTGGATTGTTTTTGTTGATCTGGTACAACTCTTGAAGCAGCCCAACATCTTGGTAGAAATTGGATTTGAATTGATAGTTCAAATGAGGCGATAGGGGTTGTTAGAAAAAGATTACAACAATTACCAGTTGGTGCATTTAAAGATGAAGTAGAGTATGAATTTTTGAATCAAATTAATTTAGAAAATAATGTTAATGAGAATCAAAAATTAATAAGAAATCAAATATTTGAAGATACAACAAAAAGAATAGTTACTTCTTTTCCGAAAGTATTAAAAAAATAATATTTACTAATGTTTCCTCTAATTAACACAAAAAAGAGCCCGAGAGAGCTCTTTTTCTTTTATAACGATGATTGACATTGAATAGAAAATACATATAAAAGAGCAGTATTTTAGGCACAAAAAAATAGTATGAAAATTCAAATTTGAATAGCAAGTACGACTCATATTGATAGGCATAATGAGAGAGTGGCAAAAAGCGCTCTTGATGGCATGGCAGAACAAATCAAACAAAAATATATTCCACGCCTCATTGAACACGATTGGAATAGACAAATAGGAGTCGGTATGTATTGAGAAGTGTTTCAATTAAATGATTGAGAATATGCACTTTGAGTTGTATATGGTATTTTTGAAAATGAAGAAGAAAAAAACACATACAAAACATGAGGTGTTAATACTGTACGAAAAGAGTATCAAAAATATTTAAATATAAATGAATTAATTAAAATGTCTGCCGAAAATATAGAAAATAATAAAAGTGTAGAAAAGCAAGAAAATAATAAAATGGATGCTGCAAATATGCTAGAAATGTACATTAATTCAACTGGATTGTTGCCAACCTGAGAAGTTTATAAAATTAAGCGTTTTATTGCCTGAACTTGAGATTTAAGGATAGAAATTTATCCTGGTGATCATGACTTACAGCATAAGGAGAATAACTGACCACACTTTCATATCATATCAAAACAAAAGAACTTCAATGCAAGGTTTGATCTAGAGACATTTGAATATGTAGATAATAAATATTGAAAGATATCAGACAAAGATAAAAAGAAGGTAAAAACTTTTTTGCTCGAGAATCCGGAAGTAGTGGAGAAATTAAAATCTGAATATGAAAGATTAAAGCATTAAAAAATTATTTAGACGAACAATGTTTTTTTACATAAAATTATAAAAAGAGATGGAAAGAAAACTATTTTACAGTCACAGACCCATGAAGATAGCATACATAATTGATGATAGTGTGTCAGTAGAAACACTAAAGGATATTATGCTATTTAATATGACAGCACGATGAGGGAGATATTATCAATTCTTTTTGTTGGACAGCTCTTCATGAACACAGAAGATATCGGATGTAGATAAGCAAAGGATGAGAACTTATGATGCAGATATTTATGTCTGTCTATGTAAAATAGATCAGGAATTAAAAGATTATATAATTGTAAGTTTTAGTCCTTCTGAAATTTTAGAGAGCACACAGGTATCAATAGCTAACTGACATGTAAGTTTAAACTGAAAATATATCCGCATTAATCCAGTTACTGTCATGCCATGTAAAGAATTAATCTGAAAAATATGATTTCGAAATCCTAAGTTGATGAACTTCTTAATAGATAAAGACCTTCCAACCAATCTAAGAGATGCGATTGGAATCAATTTTTGATATATCGAAAACGTATGAGGTTATTATAAACACTATCTCGAGACTATTGAACATGAAGAACTAGCTATAAAATCCTTGGAAGATCTTAAGGGATTCTTGGAGAAGACTAATAGTAATCACTTTGTCTATCCAAATCAATTGTCTCATGTACCATACGATTATTTATGAAAATTAGATTATAAATCCGAAGATATATATGTAGTGGTATGAAACTCTATAAAAGATTACCTTATGTTTTGGAATAGAAACATCCACCGCTCATCATGGAAGGCTGTTTTCTTAAACACATTTTTTTTGCCTATTACTGAACTTAATGGAAATGAAACAATTATAAATGTCTTCTTAAAATTCGCTCACCAATATAGTCGAAATCAAAATCAGAACGGTCAGAAGCCCAATGTGATATTAATTAGTAATGTGTTTTCCAAAGAAGAGCTTGAAAAAATAAACCCACCATCATGAACAAGAATTGGTGATAGTTTAGATATTTATGAATGATCAGAATTCACAAATTATGAGTACATACCATTAGACCATCGAAAATATGTAAGTTTGTATGAAGAAGACGCAACTGTTAGGTTGGATAAAGAAGTGTTATGGAAAACTCATATGGCCGATGAGACATATGTAACTGATGTATGTTTGGAATATCAGAAAAGTAATCAAGTCATGACAGCTGACTGACGCAAAATGGTTTCGTATCTACAATATAATAGAAACAATAAAGCTATCCAATGAATATTTGGAAGTAGAATCGTGAGAGTAAATAAAAACCGTTCCTTTTCTATAATATTCAATAAAGCAGAAAGAGAATCATGATTAGTGGGTTGAGATTTTGATGATAATAGATTCGAGTTATCAATAAAAATCCCAGCAGAAAGCGTGGTGATTCGTTCAATGATGATAGCATCTCGCTTCTGAGATGAATACAAACGAAATTTTGATGATATAAAGCAGTCTTCAGATTGAATGAGAGTGAGGGCAATTCTGAATCTATTTTGATGAGACCTACTCTTTTTAGAGGATTTGCTAAATCATAAGCAATGGAGAGAACTGTTTATCAAATACACTCAAGTATTTAAAAAAGAAAATATTATTGAAAATATTGAAGAAGTATTGGCTAGTAAACAGGAACTAGATACAAAAATTATCTCTGAAAAGATCTATGACCGTTGTTTTAAGACAGCCAATATCAGTGAAAAATATATATCATTAAGTACTCTTAAAAAAGAACTTGAGATAACCGACGATCAATCGGTTGAAGCAAAAGATATTATGGAAGAGCTAGAACATTTAACAAACTCTTCTATAATAAGACAATGAATAGAATTTAAATGTAGATTTTGTCACGAAAGATATTGGATATCTACAGGCGAAATGAGTGAGAACATAAAATGTAGATGATGTTGAAAAAAATCTCCTATTAATGTCGCACCTGAATGGAACTATGCTTTTAATTCTATTTTGAATTGAACCGATTCTAAATGAATTTTCGCTGTTCTGAACTTTCTAACAGACTTAGCTTGATTTCATTCTGATTCATTTCTTTACTGACTATGAATTGAGTGTATGGATTGAAAAGGATCTATATGAGAGAGTGATATAGTTTGTTTAAAGAATTGAAGGTTGATACTCTCGGAAGTTAAATATAGTCGAGATTGATTTAGTCAGGATGATTTTACAAAGCTAAAAACAATATCTGAAAAAGTAATTCCAGACGCCATAATCTTTGCTTCCTATGGAACTCCTACCGGTGGTATCAAAAAGAATATAAAAGAATGGGGATGAAATGTTAAGAAAGAATTAGATAAATATGGCGTTAAAATAATATTCCATTCAATATGATCGCCTATACATGACATATAATTATGATTTAGATTATTAATATATTATGAGAAGATGTTACACTCATACCAGGCGGAGAAAGGGAATAATTATTAGACGAATAGTTACTATAATTTTGATAGTAATGGGTTTGTTTTTTATTGATGATTGGGTCAGAATGTCTCCATACATAAGTAAATTTATAATGAAGATATCTCCCATCTTGGAATATATAAAATAATGAAGAAATAATCCAGATATATTAGTTTTAAATATAAAAAATTTTCTCATGAAAAAACTCTCCCTACTAATGATTACGATTGCCCTCCTAACCCTCACCGGCTGTACCCTAAAAACAAATGAATGATGAATAATTAATGATGAATGATGAAACATCATGCCATACTCCGGAGAGCTCACTATCGCAGGAATCGGCCCGGATGAAAGCT
>CAZJFP010000005.1:0-62898 GCA_964545415.1 uncultured Candidatus Peribacteria bacterium | reverse complement strand
GTCTATAGCTCAGTTGGTTAGAGCAAGCGGCTCATAACCGCTGGGTCGCTGGTTCGAGTCCAGCTAGGCCCAAATAGGAATTCAGAATTAAAAATTTAGAATTCAGAATTAAATACTTTGTAATTGTTTCTGCTTTCTGAATTATACATTCTACATTAGTTTTGCGGGTGTAACTCAATTGGCTAGAGTGCCTGCCTTCCAAGCAGACTGTTGCGGGTTCGAGTCCCGTCACCCGCTCCATTAAGGAGCACTAAAGATCTGATTCGTTTCAGATTTTTTTTTGTAATCATTTTCCAAGCAGACTACATTTGTCCCGCAGTCCTGCGGGGTTACCCGTTTCATGAAAAACTCCTTTTATCGAAGTCTTTTTTATTTGGGAAAAAAACCGTCCGCGAAGAGGCAGACAGTTTTCTTTATATCTATTTTTGTTTTATTATTTTGTCAGGCTCTCACCGAATTCTACGGTTTCAGGATCGTCATTGTTGATGTTTGGATTAGGTCCAGTCCTGAATGGGAAATCTTCTGGAATATAATATCCTTTGATCTGTGAGAGACATTTCAAGACATTGGTCTGCCGATTGATCGGGCTGGATGCGTAGATCTTTCCATCCTTGTTTCCGTATCTTGAGAGCTGGTTGATGGTGTGATAATTTCCTAATGCGGAATTGTTCAATGTTACAGCAATTGCTCTTCCTCCTACATATGCTGAATTGAATTTAACTCTATCTCATCTATCGTTATTCCCTACATTACCGATGTTGTTTGATGTGCTGAGATAACGTCCCAGAGTACTTTCTGCAAATGCAATACAAACCACGACATCTTTGTCAATGTTTGTTCCTTTGACTACATCTTCTCGGAACGATATACTTTTGTATGATCCTACACCGTATCTTCTGAGAAATTGTGTTTCTCTTTGTAGTAAACTTTCTCCTGTCATAAGCTCAAGATCTGTGATGTCGATAGGTCTTGCATATTTATCTCTGAGATATTTGATTTGATACCCATCAGGTAAAACATCTTTATCTTTTACGATACTTGCATCCAAAATTTCAAATGGATCTCGTGTTATTCCATCTTTGAATATACTGAAGGTAAGATTGGCTCCTTTTGAAATGAATCCTGCTCCTCTTGTTCCTGGCTCTCCTCAGCTATATCCGATAAGCTGACCTCTTCTGACAATGTCGCCTGGTTGTACAATGCTTTCGTTGAGGTATTGGTATACGGTTACATATCCATCAGTATGAACAATCATCATTCGGTTGATTCCAATAGAATCACTATCTGCTACAAAATAAACAACACCGTCACGAGCTGCATATACAGGTGTGTTTTGTTCTGCTTTGATTTGTATTCCTATATGCGGTATTCCGTATTGTTTTTGGAATGCTTCATCTCCAAAATAGGTCTGTATTTCTTCGATAGGGTAGAGTGGCCATGCAACAGGATATGCGTCGTTATCATTTGTAAGTTTATCTAGTGCTATGAGTTTTTTTTCCATATCGAAATTTACTTTGTACACTCATCTTTTGATGTCTTTTACATATTCCGTCATAGTATCGTAGACATCTTTTGTGCTTTGGAAAAAGTTATCTATCGTCAATTGTTTTTGACTTTCATCATTTTGATAAAGTTTCATGAATTGAAGAAGATAGTTCTTCTTTTGTTGTAATTGCTCTATTTCGTTTTGATAGGTTATTATACTTGTTTTGGCTTGTGATTTTAGTTGGTTCAGCTTTTTTATCGTTTCCAATTGCTTCTGTTCATTTTCTTGAAAATCAGTCATCAGATCATTGAGTTGGAGGATCATAGACTCTACAAGATAATCGTTTGCTAGTGTCAGAGGTATGTTATCCGAATTAATCAATAATTTTATCTCATCGATGCTATTTGTATTTTCATTATATAATTTGTTATCCAATTTGTATATGAAATTTGCAAAATCCTCTATATATTCTTTAGTATCTACCATCCCTGATCTAGAGGATTGAATATCTTTGTAGGTAAGCATCATAAGCTTTTTGTAGGTCTCTATTTTCTTTAGCTGTTCTGCTATGGTATCGGTTGTGCTATTGATAGTCTGGATTACTTTTACGATTTCGCTTCTTGTCGCTCTGTATTTGTCTGAAATCGCATTATTGGTTCATCTCTCTTTTTCATCGAGCGAATAGAGTTCTTGGATAACTTCATCGAGATTGGCTTTGAGGTCTTTCACTTCCGTCATAGCTGTGTTTACATCAAAACTATCGAGTTCAGCCGATATGTCGCTGTTCTCTTGCGCAGTACATAGGCTGATACTTCCTATGATGAATACGAGTAATGAAAGTCAGATTTTCTTTTTCATGAAGGTAATCAAAGATATAAATCACACTACTATTATATTCTGAAAAATAAAAATAACCAAAAAAACCTGACTTTATCTCCGGTTTATACTTGACAGAACTATTGATTTATATGAAATAATGCTTTATCGCTATTTTTTGATATCTGAAAGATTGGGAGCGTCAAACTTCTTTATAAAGAATGGCATAAGAAGAAGTACGAATCCAAAGAAAAAGAAGCTTATTTTGGTGCCTATTTTGCTTGAAAAGTAATCGGCAGTGATCATAATGATGAAGATAATGATGCTTGTTATGATTCCGTATGCTACAGAACCGTATTCTTTCCTATGGTCATGTCCAATATGGAAAAAATATCTTCCTTCTAGGAGATTGACCGCGATTCCGAAAAATACGCCCACGAAGAATCAGAATATATTGAGTGTGGTGAAATATTCATATTTGTCTAGGATATGAGGAAAATAGATTGTCGTCAATCAGAAGACGATAGTGAATACCATGGCTATTAGTCTTCTTTGTTTAGTAAAGAAGACTGAGACCAGATGCCCTACTATAGCTCCTATAAATGAGATTACAATGATGAGAATGGCATTAGTTGTTGTTCTTTGAAAAATATCTATCCCTATTTCGAGCATTTTTTGACCGATGGCTGTAGATATGGCTCGTAGAGCTCCTATAGGCAGTAATAGCCATATATATTTTTTGATTATCCCCATAATGTTGGGTAGTGCTGTTTTGATGGTTGAGCTAAATTTTTTGCTTTCGAATCCACTGTCATACTCCAGCAGCATCGTCAATATGCTTGAACTTATCAATATAGCTATGATACATTGGAATCCTTGTGCTCATCGCGCATCGAAAACTGCAAATCCCATATAACTTCATAGCAATATTCCTAACAATATGACGATATTTATTATTCCATTTATCTTTGCTTCTCCGTGATCTGATGATTGAATCTCTATACTCAGGATGATAGATTTGATTACTAATCGTAGGCTATAGCTGAATCCTATAATACTGATCAGAACTACAAATACTCGGAAAGGATAGTAGCCGAGTATGTTCCCTATGGATAGGCAAAGCACTGCAATCAATCATGCAAAGAGTGTTATATTCTTTTTGCGGAATGCATATGTGAGCGATCATCCTACGAGATAAGCGATCATCCCTCAGAGACTAAGGTATCCTGCGATTTCTTCCAAACTGATGTGTATATCTTTGAGATAGGACCGAAGAAAAAATTTGAGCATAGAGATAAAAACACTCCACAAAAATGTTATGATGACGAAATTTATGAAATTCCTCTTTTTCATATGTCTATTATTTTGCTAAAAATGTTTTTTTCCATGCTTTTGCTGTTTTTGTATATTCTTTGTCTTCCAGCCATGTACGATTGCTTGGTTTGTTGCGGTTGAGATGTCAGCTTTTATCAAAACTTTCGATATGGACTCCTGCGTTTGGTATAAGATGAAAGTGAAGGTGATTGATTGATTTGTTTATGGTTACATCTCTTACTAATCCATCTCTGAGAAGTAAGCTTACATCCTTGTGCTTCATATGAAGCTTTTCTGCTCGCATATCTACTAATGCAAACATCTCTTTGTGCTCTGTGCGGGTAAGCGTCGCCAAAAGATTCACATGCCTTTTTGGGACAATTAATATATGATGTTTGGTATATGGTGCACGAGCAGGAAGTACGAAAAAACGTTTTCCTTCATATATCATATTTTCTGGCTTCTCATGACAGAATGGACATGTATGTCATTTTTCCATTTTCTTTAGGGCGGTGATATATTTCATTCTCCTGTATGGTATAAAAATTATACAGAGCTATATTAAAAAATCATCAGATGATTGCAAATTCATATTTTTACCTTATATCTTGCTGATTTCTACCGTTTGATCTCGGATATTCATCTGTTGAATTTGCTGGCTATGCGTGATGGTATAGAATTTCATCGCTCTTTGTTTGACGAAATTTTCCAGCATATCAGCTACTTTACCTACCGTATCTGTATCAAGATTATTGATGGTTTCATCTAGGAAAAGAATAGGGGAGTTGATATATGATGAAATAGCGAGCATCCGAATCAACTTTAGGATGATCCTTTGTCATCAGCTTAAGCTTTTTGTGTCTCTTTCGCCTTTTGTGTCCAGTATTTTCGCTTCCAATTCCACTTTTTCCGCATCGCTTTTGTTGAGCTGTAGGTTGATCTGGTAGTCGACGATCTGTGAAAGGTAACTATTGATGATGTCATTCAATACCGGCAGATGATCCTGTAATACCAATAGCAATAATTCCTTCGAGAAAATAGTATAGAGATTTCCTAAGATTGTCTCTTGTTCTTCGAGTTTTTTTCTTTCTAATTGATGTTCTTTGAAATCCTCCACGAGCTGTTGGATATCGTGATGATATTGTTTCATCGCTGCGTGATTTTTTTCCAATCTTGTTGTTGTGTTTGTATCCATTTTTTCTTTTTCTCTCTCTAATTTTTTCCGTTCCTGTTCTTTTTCCGCTATAGCGTTCGTTATTTCCGTCATCTGTTTCTCGATGGATTCTGTCTGTACGATTGCCTTTTGCAACTGGCTTTTCCATTCTTCTGTTTGCTTCATTTCTTGCTCTAATGCGTTGATTCTTTTGTCTACTTCTTTTATTTCTTTATCATAGCTTGTATATTCGGTGTATGATTTTTCTATTGCTTTGTAATGTACATCATTCAGGAAATCCTTGATGGTCTCTATGCTTTTTTCTGATGTTTCCTGCTGTTTTTTTAACTCCTGCATCTTTTTTTCGTCTTTTTTCTGCTCTGAAACATTCAATGATTCCATCTCTGTCTGTAATCTCTTTATTGTCATCTCTCTCTGTTCCTTCTGATCCAAGAATCATTTCTTTTGTTGGTCAAGCTGATCGAAGGTCTTTTTGTTGATAACTTTGATAAATGGACATGGAGACTGTATTTTTTCACAAGCGAATGTCGCTTGGGCTTCGATATTCTTTTCCAATTCTTCCAATGTATTCATTATATTCTTTATCTGACTTTCCTGGTCGTGTATTTTTTCTTCGATGTGTTTTTTTTGGGTCGCCATTTTCTCCGCTTCGTTTTTGCTTATCAATTCCTCGTTCTGTATCTGGAGCTGGATGTTTTTTGCTGTTTCACTTAATTTTTTGCCTTCGCTGATGATATTTTGTATCAAAAAATAACTATTGATGACTGTAATATCTCACTCTTTTTTTATTTCCGTTTCGATCATTCATTGTTTGATGAAATCCTGTAATGCTGTCTTTGGAATCTGATCTTCAATGCTATTCTGTTCCGAAACCATTTCCGTCTTCTTCATTTTCAACGCTTCGATCTGTTTTTCATCGACGCTCTCTATCTTTTTTTGGAGCGTCGAAATATTGTTTGTAAGCTCTTTCTCTGCTCATTGCAATTCCTTGATCTTCTTTTGCTCGTCGGTGATGTTTTTTTGTATCGTCTCTAGTTGATGCTGCAATTTCTGCTCCTGAGATTTTCTCTGTTCAATGTGGTCATGGAGATTTTTTTCTCGATCAGCAGGGAAATCCGTGAGCGAAAAATCAGTGATCTGTATCTTTTCCTGGATCATTTTCCGTTCATCGAAAAAGTTCTGATATGCTGTTGTCGCTATCGCATCATGCAATAATTCTTTTGTTATATCGAATGTTGTAAGGTAGTTCTGGATATTAGTTTTGAGTTTTTCGTCGTATTTCGAGATGTCGGTTGTCGCTTTGATTTTGTACCGTATTTCCCTTTTTTTATCCGCTAAGATATCTTTGGCATCATCGATACCCATGAGATTGAAGACGTTCTTGAGTATCGTCAATCTGTCCAATGGTGTGAGTTCAAAAATATTATCGGAATCCTGCATCAAAAATATCGTATTCATGATCACTTCTCTCGGTGGCAGGAAGGTCTGGAGATTCTGTTGAAGATCTGTCTCATTTTTGAACGTGATTTCCTCTCGTTTGATGCCGGTTTGCTGGTGTATCAGTTCTTCGATATCGATATCTTTTTCTAACGGTGCATGTGTCGTAAAATCCGGTAATGTTCCTTCGAGCGTATATACTTTGGATTCGCAGGACTCTTTTACTTTGCTTTTTTTGATATTTCTGATGATAAGATAGTTCACGCCGTTCACTTCGACGATGAGTTTGATGAATCCTTCTTTGGACTTAGTATTCAATATATGCCTATTGCTATACTTATACAATCCGTAGATCGGTCCGTCAAAGAAAAGAAAACTTTTTCCTGTACCTATGGGTGCTTTGATCAGTATTTTGCCGCTATTGAAAAAAATGCTCAGGGTCTTATCCTGAAAGGGGCCGATATTTTTGTAGGAAATAGCGATCAAATTGAGCACGTTTCTAGAATATCATCGGATAAATGTACGCAGAGCATACGGTAATTTTTAGGGTTTTCAAGCAAAAACATATAACTATTTTTTGAATTGTCAATCCTTTTGGGTCGATATTGTGTCGCTTATTTTGGTTTTTTTACTGTTCGTGAATATAATATACCTATATCTCGGAGTAACTCATTGAAATATAGTATCTCCACGTTATTATTTATTATTGTTTCGAAGGTATGTACTGATTACACGAACATTATGTCACTCAAGAGCCTAAACGTTCTTTTCTTCATGAAATTAGACGTTTTTCGCTTATTTTTGTTGCAGTTTTCGTCGTAATATTGATTTTTACCAATTTTAACCTGTTCGCTGCAAATTTTCGTGCGTTATTTGCTGATGAAATTCATCCTATAGCACCTATACATACTTCACTTGTCTCTGAGGATAATGCTATCTCTACTATTGTAGATACGGCAGAAAAAAATGATGTTGAAATCCAGTGATTGCTAAAAAATTATCAGAATACTGCTGATGCCAATACCTTGACACCTTCTACTGAGGAAACATTACAATCACATCTTATGGATTATAATTTTTCATTCAATACCGTACCTCCTGTCAATAGGTTAATTGTCCCTTCTTTGGGGCTTGATGTCCCTATTGTTATCACGGAAAATAAGGATGCTAAGGATTTTACCAAGGCAGACTTCAATGAAGAGCTTGATCAATGAATCGTCAAATATCCTACAACACCTGCACCTGGAGAAGAGGGAAATACGTTGCTTTTTGGTCATACGAGCTATGTCGTCCGAAAAGATAATCCTTATGGAACGATTTTCAAGGATCTTCCCAAGTTGAAGGATAGTACTTTGATCCAAGTCTTATGGAAATGACATCTGTATGAATATAAAGTCATAGATCTTTTTATCGTCACTCCAAAACAGGTCAATGCTCAATATATGACGTATCAAAATGCAGGAGGCAGTTATATTACCTTGATGGGATGCTATCCCTTAGGAACTGATAATAAAAGGATCATGGTCGTAGCGAAACTCATTACTGATTAACTTTATCGTTTCTTTCTTTTGGGCGCTTCGCCCCAAACCCCGATGTACTTTTTCTCTTAATAGAAAAAGCACACAAAAAGATCAAGCCAGATGCAATACTCAGGCTGAATATTTCTTGAATATATCATCTACCAACTCGTCTCCGTCCCATCCCAACAAAATTCGGGATGGGTCCCACTTCGCCTCGTTTCATGGGATTGCTTCGTTATTGGATATATTCCTATTTCGTGGCGTGCATCTGGCACTTGTAATCTAGTTGATTTTTTTCTAAAACTACATTGTAATTTTGTAGGAAAAGAGTATAGATAGGGCAATCGAAATATAGTTTTCTTATGGACTTTCTTCGAGAGTCCTTTTTGTTTTATACGTATAAAATTTACCAATGACTATCAGAAATATCGCTATCATCGCTCACGTCGATCATGGGAAAACCAGCTTGGTTGATAAGTTGCTTACGCAGTCGGGGACGATGAAGATGGCGGAAGATCAGAATCTTATCATGGATAATAATGACCAAGAAAGAGAAAGAGGTATCACTATCTATTCCAAAAACACTTCCGTCATGTACAACGGGAATGTGATCAATATCATCGATACCCCAGGGCATGCTGATTTCGGAAGCGAAGTAGAAAGAGTCTTGAAAATGGTGGATAGTGTCTTGCTTGTGGTAGATGCCTATGAATGACCGATGCCACAGACAAAATTCGTGCTCAAGAAATCTTTGGAGCTGTGATTGAAACCGATTGTCGTCATCAACAAGATCGACAAAGATACGGCAAGGCCTACCTGGGTGATCAACCAATTGTTCGACCTATTTTTTTCGCTTGGAGCGACTGACGAACAAGCAGATTTTCCTATTATCTACTGTAGTGCCAAAGGTGGATATGCGTTCGATGATATGAAAGATTTCGAAGAAGCAAGGGAACACGGAAATATCATTCCGATATTCGATATGATAGAAAAGTTTGTCCAACCTGCACCGGATTATTCTGACAAACCGTTCCGCATGCAGATCGTGAATCTCGGCTACGATGATTTCATCGGAAGACTCGGTATCGGAAGAGTCTATGAATGAACCGCAAAACCATGACAAGAAATAGTCATCTTCGATAATGATGGTAACAAGAGAAAAGGGAAAATCACGAAAATATTCACTACGCTTGGACTTTCTAGGATAGATGCACAAGAGGCAAAGTGCGGTGATATCGTTACTATTGCAGGTATCGCCAATATTTATGTCGGAGAAACTGTAGGCGTAGAATGATGTGAACCGTTCCCGCCTATCAAAGTGGATGCACCTACCTTGACGATGGATTTTCTCGTCAATGATTCACCATTTGCTGGTAAAGAAGGAAAATTAGTCACATCAAAAAATATTCAAGAGAGATTACATAAGGAGCTGCAAACTAATGTTTGATTGGAAATCGATTTCGACAAATGAGGAAATAGGTTCGCTGTTTCCGGCAGGGGAGAACTTCATCTTTCCGTACTTATCGAAACGATGAGAAGAGAATGATTTGAACTCCAGGTCTCTGCGCCACAGGTTATCTTCAAAGAAGAACATGGAGAGAAATTAGAACCTGTTGAACAAGTCATCATCAATGTCGAGGACGGATTGTCCGGAACTATCATCGATATGGTCGCTAAGAAAAAAGGACAGATGACGAATATGAGCTCGGTGAATGGCATCACTACCTTAGAATTTGAAGTGCCTACCAGAGGATTGCTCGGATTCAGATCACAATTTGTCCTTGTCACCAAAGGCGAAGGAATCATGTATAGCTCATTCTCTCATTACGGACCGTACAAGGGTGATATTCCCAAGAGGACGACAGGATCTATGATCAGTCAGGAAAATGGAAAATGTATGAAATATAGTATCCGGAAATTGCAGGAAAGAGGAAAGATTTTCATTCTTCCGCAAGCAGCTATGTACGAAGGAATGATCGTCGGAGAAAGCGCAAAACCAGGTGATATGACCGTTAATCTTACTAAGAATAAACAACAGACCAATGTCAGAGAAAGTGGAAACGATGAAGCGATGAGACTAGAACCTATCATCCCGTTGACACTGGAGGATTCGTTGGCGTATATCGCGACTGATGAATATGTAGAGATCACTCCAAAAAATATCAGGTTAAGAAAGATCTATCTGACGGATTCAGAGAGGAAAAAACATGGAGTGAAATGATAGAAAAAAGCCCTCCCGTAGAAAAATTACGGGACAGGCTTTGGGATTTTTATGTTATGGCACATAGAGAGGTGGTGTTGTTACTTTGAAAGTGTTATCTATGTTTTTTACTGTATAGTTGAAGGTATCTGTCGGCGGCATTTCTTCCTCGCTAGCACCGCAGCATGGTCAGAGGATAAAGAGACTTCCGTCGCTTTTTATAAACTGGACTTTGAATACATATTCGCTGTCATTCACTTTTTGTATTTCCATTATCTTGGCTTTGAGACAAGTCATTGTGGCTTGGCAATAATTTTCTATGATGTCTTCTTTTGCTGTTTCTCCGTCAGGGTTGTAGATATTTAAGCTTTCTCGTATACCTTCATCTGTAGTAAAGTATTCTAGCGCTTTAGCAAATTTTTGTTTATCTAGATTATCGAAAAAATTCGTCAATGTATTTTTCGCGATTATCGCTTCGTCTGTTGATTCCTGTTTTGAGCAACCTGCAAATATCATAAAGAATGCTATACTCATGCCTATTATTTTTTTCATGATGGCAGAATAATAAATAAAATTAATGATTGTATTGCTCTGTAAGAAACATATGCGCTTGATCAGGTCCGATATCTGGTGATAACAATAAGAGTTCTGAATTACCGAAATGGAATTTCATCAAAACCTCTTTCCGATCTAGTCCGTAATAGGCAGTATAGAGCATTTTGCCGAAATCTCCGTGGGTCGTGATCAGAATATTTTCGTTTTTGTGCTTATCTTGGATATATGCTAATGCTTGGTTCGCCCTTTCCAAGAGTTCTGGAAAGGTCTCCGCTCCTTCTGGATCGAGGAAATAGGTGATAGTTCCGGATTTGATGATGTTAGGCGAGCAGAGGAGTTCTATGTCTTTGATCGGTTTTCCTGTCATGCTACCAAAATCACGTTCGATCAGGATATCCAGCTTTTCTGGTGCGTCCATTCATACCATATCTGTGATTTTTTTCCCCGTGACATATGCTCTTTGTAAGGGAGAACTATATGCTTTGTCCAAAACGATATGTGCGTTCCTTATTTCTTTCGCTAATTGTTTTGCCTGTTCGATTCCTTTTCCCGTCAATGGCATGTTACGATGTCCGTTGAGGATACCGTTGGCATTATCTTGATCTTGGCCGTGTCTGACGATATAGATATTTGTCATTGCTGATGCTGAATATAAATGTATGTCGTTATATTTTTTGTCTTATGAAAATAAGGAATATCGTCAACATAGTAAAAAAGAATAGTTCGAACATTCCCGTATTCCCAAAGACAAATAGCATGATAAGCGATCATCAGATGATAGTATAGAGTAGTCCTATCGATCGTCTGTATGCTTTTTGGTTATGGTCTTGGAGCGTTGTTGTAAATAAATATAACGATGTCATCAAACAGATGGCGAATACGATAGCCGTTATGAGGTGAAGCTGTTTTCCTATGGGGAAATTGTTCGTTGCCGGTATCATTACCGTCAAAATCAGTGATGTGATTCATCGAGAGAGGAGTCTGCGCGCTTTCTTGTTTTTGAACGATCCGAGCAGATATAGTCTCAAAATATAAAAACTCAACATTGTCCCTATGATGATTCACCGTATGATGAATTGCATTCTGTGTCATAGTTTGTTTCCTATCATACTCAGCGTGTATTGGAACGGTGATCCGTTTGTCGCTAATATATAGGTGGAAAGTGGTATCGCTATGATGGCAAACAGAGAAAAATAGACAAGTTGTTTGTCATGAAGTTTTTTTTCTATGAAACGTTCTAATTTTTTGTAAACCATGATACTATTATATTAAGTATTTTTTTCTGAAATGCTTATCTTATGACTTCAGCATTTAATGCTCAAGGCTTTATTCTTTTACGATCTTCACTTTCCTGATGAAGTTTGTCTAAATACTCTAGTCTTTCTTTAATACGTGGATCTTTTAAAGATGCTTTTCTTTGTTTTTTCATGAATGGGCCTACTTTTGATCGTTTTCGTACTTTGACTTTTGATATATCCCCTCATAAATTTTCTATTTCTCAGATAGTATCCAAAATCTCTTTTCTTGTCTTTTCAAAGATCTCTTGTGCTGTTCCTGTTAGTTCCAAAGGAGTTTCTGTATTTTCCTCTTCCAATAGTTTTTTGATTCTATTGGATTTTATTGTAATAATTCTTTTGAACTGTGAAATCTTCTTTTCTGGAGTATTTTCTCTTGTTTCTAAAGCCATTTTTTTTTGCTGTTGATATAAAACTTTCCTTAGATGCAATTGACGTTTAGTGTCTCTTCTGAAGGATTTTTTGAACGTTTGCCAAGCTCGCTTACTCTTTTTTTTGCGATTTCTGTTTGTTCGATGCTTTTCAATACTTCAGCTAATTCACCTGCTGGAAGTTTATCGATTTTGAATGTTTTTATTTCCTTTGCTTGTTGTTCAAGATTAAATGTTTCTTTTCCCATAATGATATTTCAAAAAAAATAAATTAGTAGCTTCTTGCAAACAATACTCTTCTCTTGCTTGGCTTACCTGAATATACGCAAGTCCCTTCCTCGTCTTTGAGGTCGAACGGCAGACATCTTACCGTTGCTGCAGTCTCTTCCTTGATCTTGTCTGCGGTTTCTACGGTACCGTCTCGGTGTGCAAAGACGAATCCTTGTTGGATTTTTTCCTTGAATTCTTCGTAGGTATCGACGGTGTAGGTATGTTCTTCCCTGAATGCCTGATTTTTTTTGAAGAGATTATTTTGCGCTTTGTAGAGATATTGGTCGATATGGAGTTCCACATCTCAAATATTGACTGATACTTTTTCTCCGGATTCTCTCTTGAAGACTTCTACGACTCCATTGGCTATATCTCTTGCTCCGACGGTGATCCTGATAGGGACGCCTTTGAGCTCATATTCGTTGAACTTCCGTCCTGGGGATTTGTTACTATCTTCGTCGATTTTTCGTTTTAATGGAATGCTTTCCTTGAAATATTTGGAAGGGAATTGGAGTCTGGTGGTCTCTAATCTGTCGATGAGTGGCTGGATGTATGTTTTGATCTGTTGTAATTCTTCTTCTGTTTTGTAGATAGGCACGATGACTACATGCAAAGGTGCTAATGCTGGAGGTAATATCAGCCCATTATCATCGGAATGCGCCATGATAAGCCCTCCTATCAATCTTGTAGAAACTCCTCGTGAAGTGGCGTAGACATATTCGAGTTCGTTCTTTTCATTGGTGAATTTGACGTCGAACGCTTTGGCGAAATTCTGTCCGAGATTGTGGCTCGTTCCTGCTTGCAGCGCTTTTCCGTCTTGCATCATAGGTTCTACAGCATAGGTAGTCACTGCTCAAGCGAATTTATCGTGTTCTGGCTTAGGTCATACGATCGGTGAGATTGCCATGAAATTCGTTGCAAAATCATTGTAGACATCGAGCATTTTCCTTGCTTCTTCGTCCGCTTCTTCTGCGCTTGCATGAGCGGTATGTCCTTCTTGTCGTAAGAATTCTGCACTTCTCAAAAACAGTCTTGTTCTCATTTCTCGTCTGACGACGTTTGCCCGTTGATTGATTAAGAGCGGTAGATCGCGATAGGAATGAATTCGATCTTTGTAGCTATTCCGGATAATTGTTTCTGATGTCGGTCTGACGATCAATTCCTCTTCGAGTTTTGCTTCAGGATCTACGACGATCCCTTTTCCATTCGGATCGTTCATCAGTCTATAATGCGTCACTATAGCAGCTTCTTTGGCAAAATGCTCTACATGAGATGTTTCCTTGTTCAAAAAGGATTTCGGTATGAAGAGCGGGAAATATGCGTTCGTATGTCAGGTGTTTTTGAACATTCTGTCCAATACGTCTCTGATATTTTCTCGTAGAGCATATCCATACGGTTTGATAACCATACATCCTCTGACTGCAGAATTTTCTGCCAGTTCTCCTGCGAGCTGATTGTACCATTCGCTGTAATCCTGTGATCTTGGTGTTAATTTTGCCATTGTTTTCGTGTATATATGATAAATTTTATGATAATTTTTTATTGAAAAGGGCTGGATTATCAAGTGTATTGATTTATATCCCGCTTTGCGGGATAATTTCGACATCATAAAAGAATCTCATTATATTATTCGATCTTTTATTGTGTCTCAATTAAAAAACTCTCCGCTGCAGCAGAGAGTCTTTATATGAGAATAATGAAATTTTTACTTCTTTTTCTTGCTGAAGAATCCTGTAACCAAAAGTATTCCAAGGATGATAAGCAACATACTGATGAATAATCGTCGTCCGTTCTTGAATAAGATAGATAATCCTCGAATAAGTGCTATGATACCAAGTACCATAAAGATCTTTTCTTCTGTGGTAGATGTCTCTCGTCGAGTTCCGATCTTGCTTCCGATAACTTTACTTTCTTGAGTAAACACTTTGGCTTCTTTTTCTACGTTTTTTGCGAATGTTTTTGCTTTGGCTTCCATAGTTAGTTTTTTTGCTGGAGCCTTTTTTACAGGTTTTTTGGTTGGCATTACGCGTATAGGTAAGGGTATAAAAGGTTGCTCTTGTTATATACAAACTCTATAGGTTTGCAAATGTTTTTATAGTCTTATTTCCATCTTTGCGAGTGGTTGTTTTACTGCTATCTTGTTTTTTGATCTGATAAAAAGACCGAGAGAGATTATTTTTCTGACGACTTCTATCTCTTCAAGCAATTGTTTGTCGATATATTGTTTTGCATAGAGTGGCAGATGATGTAAGTGAATGGAATCTCATTCCTTTTTCCCTTCTTTGGTGAATTTTTGAAGCTCGAGATAGATGTGTTCACTTATAAACGGTGCAAATGGTGCGCATATTTTTAGGTAATTTTGTAATACTTCAAATAAAGTGTTGAATCCTGAACGCTTATCTTGATCCATTCCTGATGCTCGGAATCTTCTTCTTGATCTTCTGATAAACCGGTTGTTCAATTTTTCTATGAATCATAAAACCAATTTTGCTCATGTGTCTAGGAAGTATTTATCCATTTCTTGCTCGATTTGTAATCCAAGACTATGCAATTCGGCGAGTATCCGTTTGTCTAATTCATTGTTTAGCTGTAAATTTGGAAGTTTGATCGCTTCAAGTTTCTGCAATGATGCTGTAGTTCCGTAGAGATGCTTTCGAAGCTCGTCGAAGTTTACATCATGAGAAATCATCAGAATAGTTTGCCCTTTTTTTGCGAGCTTTTTGTGGATTCCTATCGTGTCCATAGTCTCTCCTGATCGTAATTTTTCCTCTTGTTTGATCTTCACTTTCTTGTTCCTATATTCTTTCATGATTTTCGCTACTTCTTCGGCTGTCTGTATAGTTCTTGTCGCTGGACTTGTATAGATGACGTCAGGATTCATTCTGAGTACTTGCTCTATGAATTTTTTGTCTTTCATTGCGTCTATCCCTTCTTGGGTGAGTGGTCTTTCTTTGTCCAATCATTCCGCCTTTGCGTGTCTCATGAAGTAGAGCGTCGTATTCTCTGTTGTTCGTTTATCTACGTTTGCGTAGGTTTCGAAAAATTTATAAGCGTTTAGTATCGAAGCAGTGAAATCCTTGTAGATCTGATCGATGCCCTTCTCATTGAATCTCACCGGTTCTGCTCTTACGCTTGGAGAGGAGAGGAGATATAATCTATATGCATCGGTTCCGTATTTAGAGAAAAGATATTCCGGATCGGGATAATTTTTCAGTTTTTTGGACATTTTTTTGCCGTCTTCTGCGAGTACGAGTCCATTGATGACGACGTGATTGAATGAATTTTTTTTCATGACTGCATTGCCGCAAACGTGCATACCTCTGAACCGTCCTCTGGTCTGATCCAATCCTTCTATGATAAAATCTGCAGGATAGATTAATTTAGAATGCGGAGTTCATAATTCAGAATTATTTTCTCAAGTATATCCGCATTGTCCGAATGGCATGGAACCCGATTCGAATCGGCAGTCCATAACTTCAGGGACTCTGCGGTATTCTTTATTGCCTTTTTTGAATCGGTAGCTGTCGATGTATGGTTTATGGAGATCCATTTCCGCTTTTCTGTCATTGTCTCGATAGCGAACGACAATATTCCCATTGAGCGGAGTGTAGTCGTGTTTCTTAGTCAGATAGTCAAAATTCTTGAATGTTTTCTGGATCAGGATTACGGAATCTTTGTGGGTCACGGTGATGATCGTCTTTGTTTTGAATTTTTCATTCACGTCTATCGTGTAGTCTTTGCATCTTGCCATGACATCGTCCATGGATTCACTTTCTGCCATGAGTTTTTCGTTGGTTGGTTTGCTTGTTGTCAATCCTGCAATAAATGGTTTATCTTGCAGTTCTGGGATGATAAGATCCACAGTTCTGAAATCTACATAGAGTTTTTCGTTGATCTCAAAAAGTTTCTGAGTCGAAGCATCTTGGAGATATGTTTGGATTTTTTTCTGATCTCGAAGGTCCTGATAGATTTTTTGGATTTCTTGATATTTTTTTTGGATATCATTGATACTGTCAGGAAATTTCTTTTCCAAAAACGGCAGTACCGTCTGTAAGGTTCTTGCGAGAGGAGTCAATATAATCACCCGATCATCTTTTTTGAGTGAGCTTAGATACTTGCTTACCTTCTTTGCATGCTTCTGTCCTTCTTTGTTCAGATCTGTCCTGCTATAGCTATCATGTGTGAATGTTTCATTGTAAACGGTCTTTCCGTGTCTGATGATGACGTTTTTTGTGATGTTCTGCGAACCTGTTCTTGTTCCCTGATAGATCTCTTCGAGCGTTCCTGCTACGATGATATCTTCCGGTTTTTTTACATTTTCCCAAACTGGGATAGGCGATCATCGGTATCTATTTCTTGCGAGGTTCCGATCAGGCGCGGTCTTCAATACATCGATGAATCTTTTTTTCACTCCCTCTGGTACGAATCCTATTTTTTCCGCGTTTGGTACCGTGATGTCTGTCAATGATGGTTCTTTGATGAATCGGCTCGTCAATGCTTTGGAGATCAATGGTGTATCACATCTTCGGCAGTGCGGGTAGGAGTGTTCATACGATCTCTGCCCGATTAATTTTCCCTGCTCTTTGAGATGCTGAATGACATCTTTATTAGCGTCATAGACTCTTGTTCCTTTCCGATCAGCTACTTCTTCCGTGAATTCTCCGTATTCGTTCACTGGCAAAAAGAGCCGTTCTTTGGCGAATTCTCTCGGTAAGAATTGTGCGACGACATTGAAATCTTCCATACCGAATGCTGGTGCGATATGTACGATACCGGTACCGTCTTCGGTGCTGACAAATTCTCCTGGAATGACCTTGAAAAATTGCTCTTTGTATTTGTTGTCGATCTTGCTTGTGTTGATGTATTGGAAAAGCGGTTCGTATTTTAGTCCAACCATCGCTTCGCCTTGGACCGTCTTGATGAGGATATATTCTTCTGGATTTTTATAATAATTTTTGAGAAGGTTTTCCGCCATGACAAAATATTCCTTCGCTGCAGGATCATACACTGTACAATAACGGATATGGTTGCCTACTGCCAAGAACATATTGCTCGGTAAGGTCCGTGGAGTGGTGGTCCATGCTAATACGCTCATCTTTGCTGCAGGGTCGGTATGTTCGAACACTTTTTTTTGATACAGATACAGGTCATAGAATTGGCTCATGATCTCCATATCATCGTCAACGATCGTGTTTTCTATTTTGACGGCAAATCCTAATGCGTTGTCTGATGGAATGATTTCCGCTCGTACCATCTGTGGCAGTTTTTCTGGCTCCATCAATTTCGGTTCACCTTCGATTTCTATTTCGAACATATTGAGATTGAATAATCCACCGCGCAAGATCTGCTTCACGCTTCCCAATGATTTCATGGATTTTACTTCGACACCGAGCTCTTCGGATATCTCTTTTTTTACTGTTTTTTCTAGCGTATCTCCTTTGTCTACTTTTCCTCCTGGACAGACGTATTTTTGCCCTTTGACACTGTAGTTCATGAAAATCTTCCCATCGCGCTTGATGAAACAATCGACAATCTGGACGAATCCGTCCGGGGTCATTTCGTATTTGCTGAAATCGAAATTCCGTTGATTGTTTATCTTGTCTCGTAGCAATGGAAATTTGATCGTGATCGCAGGATCCTGTCTGTCTTTGTATCCTTCATTCACTTCTGCGTTGGAGAGTGAAGTCGCACAACTCGGACACATCCGCTGGATATTGAATCCTTTGTAGAGGAGATTCTGGGTGTACATGTTCTGGATTACTCGGATGACGGATTCCATAAAATCGAGATCCATGGTGTAGTAGGCATGATCCATATCTGCTCGTCTTCCGATCCGGTCACCGAACGTCCTTCGTTCGTCGCTGGTGTTGCTGACGGACTTTCTGCATTCCTCGATAAACTTCTCTACACCGATTTTTTCTTCGATGTCTCTTTTCCCGTCGATGCCCAGCAATTCTTCTACGAATTTTTCTACCGGCAAGCCGTGACAATCCCGTCCTCGGTCCCTGTTTACCTTATATCCTTTCATCGTCTTGTATCTGAGGATAGTATCTTTCATCGCTCCTACCAATCCATGCCCGAAATGAGGTCTTCCTGAAGCGAAAGGCGGTCCGTCATAGGTGATAGATTGAAATTTTTCTGATCTCTGTTCGAGTGATTTTTCGAAAATCTTGTGCTGTTTCCGATACGCGTTGATGCTTTGATTCAATTCTTTCTGGTTCATTATGACTTATGATTACTGATGATAAAAAAGCTGACGATTTCTTATGATTGTAGTTGAATAGTCAATATAGCAAATCAGTTTGAGCTTTCAAGTCGAAGGAATCGATTTTTCGGAAATGCTGTTGTATTTTCTCCGTATTTGGATAGCCTCCTGGTAATGAACTTTATTTTTTCTTTATGCTCATGGAACACATCGATATCCAATATCAGCATCTTGTTAAAGAGATTCTTAAGGCTCCTAAGAAGGAGAATAGGACGTGAATTTCTACGTATGCTATTGCTTGTCGGTCCATTAGACACGATATGGCTGACGGATTTCCGTTACTCACTACCAAGAAAATGGGAATGAAAACGATAGCTGCTGAATTGGAATGTTTTATCAAAGGATTGCATACAAAAAAAGAGTTCCATGAAAGGAATTGCCATATTCGAGATGAACGATGCGATCCTAGAAAAGTTTCGTACGGCAATGATGAAGCAACTAAGAAAAAAATGATGGAAGAGGATGAACTGTGAAGAATATATTGAGTGCAATGGAGAGATTGGATGTGAAGTATCGATCAGTTAAAAGAAGTTGTCGAGAAATTAAAGACCAATCCATTTGATAGACGTATGATCGTCAACGCATGGAATCCTTCAGAACTCAATCAGATGGCCTTACCACCTTGTCACTATTCTCGACAAATTATCGTTACCTTGAATCATCAAGGAGAGAAAGTGTTGAACCTGACTCGAAATCAAAGATCTGTAGATACTATGCTCGGACTTCCCTATAATATTGCTAGCTATGCTTTGTTGCTTTTGCTTTTGGCTAAAGAATCCAATATGATTCCTGGTGTCCTGATGTGATCATTGGGTGATGTCCATGTCTATGAGAATCATATCGATGGTGCGAAAGAGCAATTGTCTCGTGAACCGAAGAAATTGCCGACCTTGGAACTACCAAATTTCACTTCAATCTGGGACTGGAAATATACTGATTTCGAACTTCAATGATACGACTCCCATCCTAAGATCGAATTTGCGATCGCCGTATAAACTGAATGACAAAATGATAAAAGCCCCTCAGAACGGCGGGGCGATGAAATGATAAAAAATCCCTGAGTTGTTTAGCTTGGGGTTTTTCGTACTTGATTTATTCTGTTTTTTTGATATAGTATTTTTCTAAAATTGTAAACAAAAACTCTACTATATGAAAAAACAACATGCATTTTTGCATTTTTCGCAATTGATTCCGAAGGTGCAATCAGAAAGAATTGATTGGGTCGGTATCCATAAATGCGAACTTTTCGTGATGGAAAATATCGATATGGTTCTTGATCAGGAAAAAATTTCTTTGAAGAAAAGATCCACGCTTACTGAATGTTGGCTATATGCTACGCCAACTACCACGATGCTGCAAATGACTGTAGATCAAAGGCAGTATTCTGCTATCGATATTGAATACGATGATGTGCTCCAAGACAAACTGAAATTCAAATTGGTGGAAACCGATTAATCAAAAAAAATGTTAAACTAAAATAAAAACTGTATGAATTACGAAGAAATAAAAATCATCAATCCGTTTGATGCAGAGTATCACAAACTTTTGAAACACATTTTGACAAAAGGTGTGCAGAAAGGTGATCGTACTGGTACCGGTACACGTAGTATATTCGGTTATCAGATGCGGTTTGATCTAAGTAAAGGATTTCCTTTGTTAACAACAAAGAGGATTCATCTTAAATCTATCATTTATGAACTACTTTGGTTTCTTAATGGAGATACCAATATTAAGTACTTGAATGATAATGGAGTAACTATTTGGGACGAATGGGCTGATAAAAATGGCGATTTGGGACCTGTTTATGGATATCAATGGCGTCACTGGAGAACAGCTACTGGAGATGAAATTGATCAAATCCGTGAAACTATTGCTTCATTGAAAAACAATCCTGATTCCCGCCGTCATATCGTAAGTGCATGGAATGTTGGTGAATTGAATCAGATGAAATTGCCACCGTGCCATATTCTTTATCAGTTTTATGTTGCTAACGGCAGACTGAGTTGTCACATGTACATTCGCAGTTGGGATTTGTTTCTTGGTGGTCCTTTCAATATTGCATCGTACGCTTTATTGACAATGATGTTTGCTCAGGTTACTGGTTTACAACCTGGCGATTTTATTGTTTCAAGTGGTGATACTCATTTGTATCTTAATCATCTTGAACAGGTAAAATTGCAACTTACCCGTGAACCTCGGATGGCACCCGTAATGAAGATCAATCCTGATGTAAAAGATATCTTCGGCTTTCGTTTTGAAGATTTCGAATTGCAGGGATATAATCCTCATCCGAACATTAAAGCAGATATTTCTGTATAATATCGATCCCCGGGTCTTTCCCGGGGATTTTTTTGTTTGTTTTTTTTTATTAAAAGAGTAAAAAAGAAAATGAAATGAAAAGTCAGACCTTGATCTGTAGGTTGAGCGTTTGATGATGTTCAGTTTTTTTTATTTTTTTTTGTTTGTTGTTATGAAAATCTTAGTCATCAATGCCTGAAGTTCTTCATTGAAATATCAGCTCTTCGATATGGAGAAAAATGTCGTCGTAGCAAAATGAAACGTTGAGAAAATCTGAGAGAATGATTCTGAAATCAAAAATCATAAGGATGCGTTGCATTCCATATTGCCTAATGTCTCTGAAAACGGCGTGCTAGAATTTGATGCGATAGGGCATAGGGTAGTCCATGGAGAAGAATATTTCAAGGATCCGGTGATCATCACTGATGAGGTGATTGATGTGATCAGAAAATGTTCTGATTTGGCACCATTACATAATCCTGCCAATCTCCAGGCTATACTTGCGTGTAAAGAACTGCTTCCTGAGGTATCTCAAGTCGCTGTCTTCGATACTGCTTTTCATCAGACTATGGAACCGGCACATTATCTCTATGCGTTGCCGATGAAGTATTATGAACACTACAAAATCAGAAGATACGGGTTTCATGGAATATCCCATCAATATGTGTATGAACAATTAATGCATAATTCAAAATTCAGAATTCAGAATAAAATTTCTAAGGTCATTACATGTCATATAGGGAATGGGGCAAGCATTACTGCTATCAAAGATGGAAAGGTTGTGGAAACCTCTATGGGTGTTACGCCGTTGGAGGGGGTGATGATGGGGACGAGATCCGGAAATATTGATCCAGCGATCATTACCTATCTCATGACGCATGAACATATGACCGTCGACCAGATAAATGATTTGCTCAATAAACAAAGTTGATTGCTTGGGATTTCTTGAATCTCGAATGATGTAAGGGATATTCTTGCGTGAATAGAAAAATGAGATGGTCGTTGCACTCTTGCTTTGGATATGTATCTTACTTCTTTCGTCAAATATATCTGAGCGTACGTCGCACTTCTCTGATGAGTTGATGCTATTGTTTTGACCGCTGGAGTCATGGAACATAGAGCTATTGTAAGAAAAATGCTCTTGGAAAAACTGTCGTATTTATGAATCGTGGTCGATGATGCAGCCAATCAGGATGAATTGCCTGGTGGTGCCGTGATTACTACCACTGATTCAAAGGTCCCTGTCGTCGTCATTCCGACCAATGAGGAACTTATGATTGCGAAGGAAACTTTTGATTTAATGCAAAATGCAGAATGCAAAATTCAGAATTTATAATTTATAATTTATAATTCAGAATTTATTTGTAAGGGCTTGAAATTGTATATAGATTTTATATAAGCTTGCTTATGTATTGTGATTTTATTTTTTTATTATATCGTACCTATGGAAAAGACATCTCAAGAACATCAAAAAAAGCATTTCAGTGAAGAAGAAACCTTGGAAAAGGCAGAAAAGAAACTTGATGAAAAAATGGAAAAAATCATGAAACACGGTTTTGTCCAAAAGTTTCTTAATCTCAAGATTGTCAAACAAGTTCTTTGAGCTCATATTGTTAACGATATCAACCATAAGATAAGTCCTTATCTCAAGACTATTTTTATTATTGTAGGATGGATATCTTTGGTGACAGGAATTATTGGCATATTTTCGTTCCTCGTTGGATTGAGCGGTCTTGGATTCATGTTTAGTCTGGGTGTGGGTATCGGTATCCGCGTATTGGTTTATGTATTGCTTTCACTCGCATTCTCATTGCTTTCTTTGTTTATGGGAATAGGTATGATTAGATTCAAAAAATGGGTTATTTCCTTGATGGTCCTTGGATTTTCTGTTTCTGCATTATTGTTTATTCTGAGCTTGATACCTGTAGGACTCTATTCATATAGGTCATATGGAAGCTTTGGAGGCGGATTATTCAATCTTATTATAACTGCTGCTGTTCTTATCCTGGTATTAAAGAACGAAGCTATGTTCAAAAACTAAAACATAATTTATTCTATCATGTTTTTCCTATGAAAAACTCTTTGTTTGTTTTTCTCCTTCTTGCACCACTTTTGGTATGATGTGCAAAAAAATATTTTACGCTTGATGTGAATACTATCACTGATGTACCTGCTTTGCAGGAAGCTATCTCTCAGGTGTCGCAGGGTATTGCTGATCATACGATCACTATAGAACAAGCACAAGACCTTACGAATCAACTTCAACAAAAATATGTTGAACTTACTGATGTCACACAGCAGAATATAGAAGTCCAGTTTGAAGAGATACAAAAAACCTTTTCTCAAGAATCTGTAACTTCCTATGCTCTTCCGCTTCGAGCTAGAAAACTATGAATGACGGAACCACAAGGTATGGAACTCAATACGATTCTTTCGAAACCTACGTATACCAATGATGAATGATATAGCTCAACTATTCTTGTATATAAATGATCCTATGATCTTGCTTTGCAGCAAGCTGAAATCATAGCCAAAAAAGCGAATCTTCCTGTAAGCAAAGCATTTGAAAAAGCACAGATGCTTACTCAGAGCGGTGATACAAAATATATCTCTGGTTTGGATACGGATGTGTTGGCTAAAGGAATCGTCTATACTAACCATGAACTTTTGGATATGAATGTAGAAACTTTGCTTTCTGTTAGTGTTGATCAAGAGGGTACTTTGACTGTAGAAGCGACTAAATACAAATAAACCCACAAAAATAATGCTAAATGTTAAATGCTAAATACTAAATGTTGAATGAAAGACTTGTCTATTTATCTACTATTGTAATACAACAATAGTTTATACTGCAACAAAGTCATACATTCAATATTCAAAAATTGTTTTTTTATATATCTTAGTTATGTGGTAATGAAGTATGTATTGTGAATCATTGTATTCGTGATGGGTATGGTTGGCGTGAATTTCGCTCAGGAATATATTTTGTTTTATGGAAATGGATGTCCGCATTGTGCTCAGGTAGAGCAATATTTCAAAAATAATAATGTTCAGGAAAAGTTTGATTTAAAACTCAAAGAGGTGTATTTCAATAGAAACAATCTGACTGAACTTCAAGACTACCTTGCTAAGCTTGAACTGGATACGACCCAAATAGGAGTTCCTTTTCTGGTTATTAATAATAAAAATGAATGTAGTTATATCAACGGATCTTCTCCTATCATAGATTTCTTCCAAAAAAAAATGGATATGATGGTAGCTTTGGAACAGGAAAATGTTGAATGTAATACAGAAACTTGTGTGTGATTGGCTTGTGAATCTCAGACCTTGGAACCTAGTGCTTTGATTAATGAATCCACAGATTCTGAGTCTACTCTTAGTTGAGAAATAGAGATTCCACAACCTAAGAGAGTTTCCGCTGAGAGGTGGAAATTCTTTGCAATTATGATGCCCGCAGCTTTGTCTGATAGTATCAACCCTTGTGCGTTTGCAGTAATGTTACTCCTGTTATCTACTATACTTAGTAGACATCAAAGCAGAAGAAAAACACTCTTATCGTGAGCTATGTTTGCACTTGCAGTCTTTGTTAGTTATTTTGCTATGGGATTGTGATTGTTCTCTGCTTTGGCGACTGCTTCAAATACTTTTATACTTAAACTTGTTGTGGGAATACTATGAGTCCTTGTTGGACTTGCAAATTTCAAAGACTTCTTTCGATATGGAAAATGATTTGTGATGGAGGTTCCATTTTCTCGGAGACCAAAAATGCAGGAAATAATCCATAAAGTATCTTCTCCTCTATGAGCATTTTTTGTGTGATTATTGGTAAGTTTATTTTTACTACCGTGTTCTTCTGGACCGTATTTCACTATCTTGTGATATCTTAGTTCGCAAAGCAAAGAACTCCATACACGATGATATATCTATCTGCTTATCTATAATTCTCTTTTTGTCTTGCCTATGTTGATTATTTCTATTTTAGTTTCTTTTGGTTGGGCATCGGTAGATAAATTGGCTAAGGTCAAACATGAAAATACCAAGATTATTCATTTGATTGTAGGACTTTTGATGCTTTGATTATGAGCGTATGTATTATTAACTATTTAATTACGAATTCCTAATTATATAATGAAAACTCAGTGGTGAATGCTGCTGAGTTTTTTTTGTTCTTTTGTAACTTTTTGACTTTTGCTCCCGGGAGCAGGGTATATTTAGTGGCTTTCGAACTAAAGTACTGGAATTTGCTCCCGGGAGGTTACTATTGTTTTTTTGTGAATAATCTCTTGATTTTGTATTATATTTCTTTATATACGAAATATATATCATATTTTATATATTTACCAATTATAGTATGTCAAACAGAGATGGAACATGACCTCAAGGAAAAGGTCCAATGACAGGAAAAAAAATGTGATCTTGTAGTGATGCTACGTATGGAGATGGGAAAAATATTCCTTTTGAACGTGGACAAGGGAAAAAATGTGGGAAAGGAATGAGAAAATGAATGGGAAACAGATGGAATTCTATTGCAGAAGCAGGGGAAAAGTCTAGTAATGAAGTGGAATAATTGCCTCGTTTTTATTGTATATAATATTATTGATGGGAAGAAGATGTCAAAGAAATATTTATGGGAAACCTGATGTCCTTATTTTTAAGCCTGCTGGTATCCAGAGAACACATCTAGAAGAAACTACTCTCGGGCTTGATGAATATGAAGCACTGAGGCTTTGTGATATAGAAAAACTTACTATGCAGCAATGAGCTGAGAAAATGAAAATCTCCTCAGCCACATTTAATAGGCTTGTGCAGTCGTGACATGAAAAAATAACTAATGCATTAGTGTATGGAAAAGTTATTAGAATATCTGATAAATAGATTCTTTGTAAAAATGTATACATAAAAAAATCCCCGATAAAGGGGATTTTTTATTTAGAGTTGGTTACTTCAAAAACTTTTCAAATATTTCTTGTGCTATTTTTGGATTTGTCTTGCCTCAAGTTTTCTTCATTAATTGTCCTATGAAAAATCAAATGGTTGTTGTTTTTCCTCACTTGTATTGGTCTACTATTGCTGGATTCTCTTCAAGAACTTCTTTTGCCAGCGCTTTTATTTCATTATTATTAATAGCAGGAGCGTCAAATCATTTTTCTTTGATGATTTCATCTGCTGATTTGCCTGTAGATAGCATTTCTTGCATTACAACTTTGAGTTGATTTTCGATGAGATTTCCCTCTTTTGCTCTGGTTAAAAATTCCGTCAATATTGTCTGACTGAAAGGCAATTCATGTATGGTTTTGAAGTTTTCGTTCATCCATGCAGCGATAGGTCAGGAAATCCGTTTAGCTATGAGTTTGGATTTTAATCACCCTTCGTTTCCCTCTTTGGCAAAGAGGGATTCTAGTTCGAAGAAATAATTAAGTGTTTCTTTATCACTAATTAGCGCATTGATGTATTCTTTATTGAAACCATAGTCTTGGCTAAATTGCTTGATGATATTGTGCGGAATAGTTATTGCTGAATTGTTTAATTGTTCCAATATTTCATTGTTGAGTTTGAGCTGCGGTAAGTCGGGTTCCGGGAAATATCTGTAATCGAGCGCTTCTTCCTTGGATCTCATCAGATAGGATTCTCCTTTGCTATCATCTCGTCCTCTTGTCTGTTGTTCAAATGATTCTCATCTTGCATATAGTGCTTCTTGTCTTGCTTGTTCGTGTTCTATAGCTCTTTTGATCATACCAAATGAATTGATGTTTTTCATTTCCACTCTTGTACCGTAAGGATCGTTTTCTGTGTCTCTGAGTGATATATTTACATCACATCTCATCTGTCCTTTTTCAAGGTCGGCATCAGCAATATCATTGAATCTGACTATTCTCTGAAGCTCTTTGAGAAATTCTATCACTTCTTCTGCACTTTTAAAATCGGGCAAGGTTACTATTTCGACTAATGGTGTCCCTGCACGGTTGAAATCAAGCAGTGCTACTCATTCGTTGTGGATCATTTTTCCTGTGTCACATTCCATATGTGCATCCTGAATATGTATTGTCTTCTCTGTCGTATAATTGTTCAGAAAAAAATTCACTTTCCCTTCGGTGTTGGTTGGGTGATATAGCTGTGTGATCTGATATCCCATAGGCAAATCCGGATAAAAATAGGATTTTCTATCGAAGCTAGAGATTTCATTTATCTTACAGTTTAGTGCTTTACCCAATAATAATGCTTTTTCCAATACTTCTTTGCTTAAGGTCGGAAGCGCACCTGGTTGTCCTGTACAGACGGGACAGATATTTGTGTTCGGTACGAGATTATCGAAATTCTGCTCGTTTTTGCATTGGCAGAACATCTTATTGATGCTTTTGAGTTTGATGTGGATCTCTAGTCCTATTGTGAGTAACATTTTTTTTAAAATGCAGAATGTAAAATGCATAATTCATAATTATGAATTAATACTATAGCTATTTGACTTTTGTTTTCAACTGAGGAGGATATCGGAAATCTTGTGGTGGTATATGATCTTTGATTATCTTGATTCCATCAGCGATGAGTCTTCTTATTTTTTCTTTTGTTCATCAATTGTACCCTCCTATATGTCCATCGCTTTTTACGACTTTGTAACAGGGATAACGGTCTGGGTCGCTATTGCAATTCATTATTTTTCCTATAGCACGAGGAGATGTGGAAAAATATTCCGCTAATGTTTTGTACGAAATCACTTTCCCTTTTGGAATCGATTGTAGAAATCTATAAATTTTGTCTTTCATACTTATGGATTTTATACATTTGTCTTGTTATCATATTGATTTATTGTCTTGTTTATATATGCTTGTGGTCCAAAAACAAAAATTACCTATGAAACTCATTGTAAAGAAAAACAGATTTGATCCTTTTGCAAGGATATTTAGGAATCCTTTGATTGTCGCTCTTGTGATTTTCATTCAATTTGTTGGCATAGAGATTGCCATGTTGTTGTTATGGCCTGATCATTTGCCTATCTATGAACGCGTAGCTTTTTATGGGACATTACTTTCTTCTGCTTTTGCATTGTATGCTTCTGTCGGATGTAGATCATATGTTCGTAGAGGAGGTGATGAATTCTATAAAAAAATCTCTCTGAGCAATATCGAAGCATCTGTTATTATCTATTTTATCGTGCTATTGTTTATAGTAGCTATCGCTCTTTCGTAAGAAAGAGAAAAGCGCCTTTTTGAAGGTGCTTTTTTTGTATATTTGTACATATGCTTTTTTATATCTTTTTTGTAAGCATTCCTTGCTATTCCTTTGCAAAGCAATACTATAATTGCATTAATTTATTTGTAATCTATTAATCATGTTGTTTAGTGAATTTTGATTGAAAGTTTGATTGCTGAGATCTTTGGAAGCCGTTGGATATACAGAAGTTACCCCTATCCAAGCACAAGTTATGAAAGCTGCTTTGAGCGGAAAAAATATTGTCTGACAATCACAGACATGAACAGGTAAAACTGCTGCGTTTCTCCTTCCTGTCCTCAATAAAATCGATACCAACAAAAAATCTCTACAAGTATTGATTCTTGCTCCTACGAGAGAACTTGTCGTTCAGATAGGTGAAGAGATAAGGAATCTTACTAAATATTATTGAGTGACTTTTGCTTGTCTTTATGGGGGAGCGAGTCCGAATGTTCAAAAAAATCATCTCAAAAGGAATCCCGCTATCGTTATCGCTACGCCAGGCAGGCTTATGGATTTTATGAATCAAAAAGTCATCAATATCAGTGTCGCTGAATACTTCATTCTTGATGAGGTTGATAGGATGCTGGATATGTGATTTGTCCGTGATATCGAAAAAATTCGAACACAACTTCAAAACGTCAAACAAACCTATACCTTCTCTGCAACTATGAATGACGATATGAAAGCTATCATCAAGAAGCATATTTCTAGTTATGAATTCATCAAAATAGGTGAAAGCGTTACCGTGGACAAGATTCATCATAGATATCTTCCCATAGAACATGAACAGAAATTATATAATGTCGTCAAACTTCTTAGGGCTCATGCAAAAGATAAAGTGCTTATTTTTACCCATACCAAAAGAAATACCAAAACAATACATCAAATACTTCTCTGAGATGGATTCAAAGCAGGACTTCTCAACTGAGATATGGCTCAATGAAAAAGACAGGCTATGCTCAACGCTTTCAAAACGTGAGAAACTCGTGTGTTGGTGACTACTGATGTCGCTGCGAGAGGATTGAATATGGATAATGTCTGATTGGTTATCAACTTTGATGTGCCTGCTGACCCCAAAAGTTATATCCATAGGATCGGAAGAACGGGAAGAGCTTGAGCCAGTGGAAAAGCTATCATGCTCGTTTCTCCTCTGGAAATACCCTTACTCAAAGAAATAGAAAAGATTCATAAAATCAGGATACAGCCATCGGAGCATGTTGTCGAACATGATAAGATGTGAGCGTACGGACATCTCCGTCTCAATAGGTCTACCGATAAAAAATGAAAAAAGCCTCAGAAGCCAAAACGTCTGAGTTTCACCAAGACTTATAATAAGATGTATCCTGCCGATGATCAAAAAGCTCCAAGAACGGAAAATAATTATCGCAGCAATCCCAATCATAAATACCATGAACACAGACCTTGAAGATCTACTGAATCGAAATGAGGTGGTTTCAGAGGTATGGGTAAATCTAGACATAGATAAAATAATTGTAGGGGCGAATACTATTCGCCCTTTTTTTAATATTTTTTAACGCTGCGCTGTGACCTACTTTTAATTTCCTTCGGAGACTTACTTTTGGCAATGTCCCAAAAGTAAGCAAAAAGACTTTCCAGATGCAAATCGACTGAACTGTCGTTTCAAACAGAACGGCTTACCATCTCACCTCCAACCCCGGTGAAATACCGTGGGCCCATTCCGGTTCGTTCATATTGATTTCTTCGAATTAGGGGAGTGTCTGGCGTGCATCTGGTTTGTATTTTGATTGATAGAGTAATGGCTCAATGTTGACGTGTATCTGGCTGTGGTTTAGTAGAAAATAAAATAAAAAAACTCCACAATTTCTTGTAGAGTTGTTTTTTGTAAACATTTTTACTTCATTATTTTTCCTAAATCTACTATGTTGAAGTTTTTTAGCTGATCGGTGAATCATTTGTCGTGACTAACCATAATGATAGCTCATTCGTAGTTATTGATTGCTTGAGCGATTACCGGAAGGTGACGAAAATTAATATGATTAGTCGGCTCGTCTAAGATCAGGAGATGCGGTTTTTGGAGTACGAACATTGCATAGCACAGGAGTCCTTTCTGTCCTTCTGATAATGATCCTACCGTATTTTTTAGCAGGTTTTTGGTGAGAAGAAATTGCGCTGCGACACGAAAGATATCTTGATCGCTTGTCTCTTCTGCTACCTCTTCCAAAGTATCTCGAACAGTTTTTTCCATATCCAATGCATCGAAATCCTGACTATAATATCCTACTTTCACTTTGTTATGGATCATGGCGATATGTTCTTCTGGATGCGTAGTATCTGGTTCTTTGATGATAATGTCTGTTGCTTTTTTGTCTTTGGATATCGCATTGTATTCTTTCATGATATTTTCTTTGTGCTGATGGATCATCATAAGTCTTTTGAGTAGCGTGGATTTGCCTATACCATTGGGTCATATAAACATATATCTTTCGTGTTTTTTGATGACTAAGGGCAGTTTGTAATCCACTACTTTGTGTACTGTATTCATCAGTCCTACTTTGTTGATCGTCACGATAGGTCATACGTAATTGTCAAATGGAATAGCGAAATTTGTAATGGTTCTATCGTCTTTTCTCACTTCCACTTTATTTTCTTCCGCTTCTTCTATTTCGTCTCTCATCTTGCTTGCAAGCTTACGCATCTTCCCTCATTTGTTGGAAAAAAAATTTATCTTCTCTTTAGCGTCAGCTATTTTCTTCTCTGCTCTGGCATTTGCCATCTGATCTTTTTCTATCTTTGCTGTTATCTGTTCTACTACATCATAATAATCTCCTCGATACTGTTCTACTTTGCAGGTGTTTTTGTTGAGATACAAGACACCATCAGTAAATAAATTCAAAAAATCTGCATCATGGCTGATGACGACAACGGTTTTGTCGTACGACATCAAAAAAGTTATCAGATCTCCGATTCCTGTGTCATCGAGATTGTTGGTTGGTTCGTCAAGAAGAAGAATGTCAGGATGTTGGATCAATGCATAGGCAAGCAATAGTCTCGCTTGTTGTCATCCAGAAAATTCTTTTATTGGTTTGTTTAGTGGTGCGTTGAAATTGACCGCTTTGAGCACTTCATCTATTTTCCTATCTATCTGATAATCTTTTTCTTGGAATGCAGATTCAAAGAACTCCTTGATGGAGAGATGTAACTGATCTCTAGGTATGACCTGCCTTGCAATTGCGATCGTGTTGCCTTGTACGATATGTATCTTCCCTTTTTGTGGAGTAAGTTCTCCCGTGATCATCTTGAATATCGTCGTTTTTCCAGAACCATTCTGTCCCATGATGGTGATCTTGGTGTTTTGACGGAGTGAAAAATCACTCTCTACGAGAATAGGGTGTCTGCCGTCATTGTATGCAAACGATACTTCATCGAAACGCATGATTACTTGATTCTGATTGCTGGACATTGTGGCGTGAACGTAATATGATAAATACGAGAGATGACTATACGAAAGTCTAGTCCGTATGCAAACAATATTATTGTATACCTATGTTTAACGCTCTTTAGTAATTGCTTTTGATATACACTCCTGCAGTGTGTATTGGTAGATTGATGGCTCGAAATTCTCTCTATTTTCTCTGTTTTTTTTATTATGTTTGTTTAGTATTGCTGAATCAATATTTATTGATGTTTTTTTGTAATGCTGTATCTCAAAGTCACGAATCTTGCCAAATCATATACATCAAAAGTCCTTGTCGATCATGCGGATTTCACTATTTCCAGATGACAAAAAATTGCTTTAGTTGCCAAGAATGGGGCTGGTAAATCTACTTTGCTCAAATTGCTAATGAAAGAGATAGACTTGAGTGATGGATCTATCGAACGAAGAGAATGAATCCGTATCTGATATCTTTCTCAGGATACGCACCTAAACGATGAGCTTACTGTCCGCGAATTTCTCTTTGATTTTGATACTCTACAGCATCGGGAACAAGAAGTTGAGCTTAATATCGCTATCAATAAACTTCGTATCAAATCCTATCTTGAGCAGACGATCTGATCTCTCTCTGGTTGAGAAAAAAAACGCGTCGCTTTGACTAAGACATTGATGGGTGATCCGGAAATGCTGATCTTGGATGAACCAACCAATCATTTGGATTTGGATATGATAGAACGACTTGAACGATATCTCAAAAATCATCGTATCACCTTATTGATTGTAACTCATGATAGATATTTTCTCGAGAGGGTATGTACCCATATTTTTGAACTTCATAGAGGAAAGATTATTGTTTTCCCTGGAAATTATTCCTATTATCTGCAACATAAATCCATCCGTGAAGAAAATGAAAGAATAGAGGTCCATAAGCTCAAGCAATTGTATAGAAAGGAATTGAACCGGATCAAAAGAGCGCCAAGCTGAAGACAGACTAAATCCAATTCCAGGTCTTCCAGGTTTGAACATATCAATGAACGTTATGATGACTTGAAAGATACGGTATTCACTGAACAAGCAAAGCTTACCTTGTCTATGGAAAAAAGACAGCTCTGAGGAAAAATCCTCAAGCTCAAAAATATCAAGAAATCTTTTGGTGACAAAAAAATATTGAATGATTTTTTTCACGAATTTAGACACAATGAACGTATCGGTATCATAGGAAAAAACGGAGTAGGGAAGTCTACCTTTGTTCGTATGATCATGGGTGAGGAGCCTATCGATTCCTGACATATACAGACAGGAGAGACTGTTGTTTTTTGACATTATCAACAAAAGGAAATCCATTTCCCTGATGACAAAAGAGTCAGCGATATTGTCCATGATCGCGCATTGCTTGAACAATTTCTTTTTCCTCCTAATCAACAACATGTATTCGCGGAAAATCTTAGCGGCGGGGAAAAAAGAAGGTTACATCTTCTGACTATATTGCAGAATCGTCCTAATTTTCTTGTGCTTGACGAACCGACAAATGATTTGGACTTGGTCACTGTCTGAATTTTGGAAGATTTTTTGATGACGTACAAAGGGTGTTTGATCGTCATTTCTCATGATAGATTCTTTATGGATAGAATTACTGATCACTTGTTCGTCTTTGAGGGCGATGGCGTCGTAAAGGATTTTTGGTGAACGTATAGCGAGTATAAACTCGCAGTTGAAAGTTGAAAGTTGAAAGTTGAAAGTTGAAAAAAAGAAAAAGATAATATTTCTGACACTGAGCAAGAACAAGATTCGTCTAAAAAGAAATTGTCGTATATGGAAAAACGTGAATTGGATCAGCTTACTAAAGATATTATTGCATTAGAAAAAGAAAGGGATGAAATTAACCGTATCTTCGATCAAAAAGATGTTCCGTATGATGATATCAAGGTTCTTTCTGAAGCATTGTGAGTCATCCTTCGTCAGCTTGAGCAGAAAGAGTATAGGTGGTTTGAACTGAGTTCGAGAGAGTAAATTTAATATTCGCTTAAGGCACACATAGAAAGGTTCGCACAATCTCCAGGGTTTTTTATTGCTTGTTTGTTGATACATATTTTGGTTTCGTCTGACCAATTTGCACATTCTATCATACAACTATCGTAGGCATCTTGTCGGTCTTGTGCTGTGGTGTCTTCCGTATAATGGGTGCATTCAGAATATTTTTTGCAAGCATCTTCACAACTTTTGGAGATTGTTTTTTTTTCTTCTTTGTTTTCTTGATTTTCTTCTTTGTTACATAATGATTTGAGGTTTTGTAATGTGTTGCGGATTTCTTCTTCATAGACGGTTATAGTAGAGAGCATGCTTGTATTTTCTATGAAATCTAATGGCTGTGATCATGGTTTGGGAATAAATTCTTCTTGTTGTTCTGTGAGTTCCGGTCCATCAAGGTTAGGTACTTGAGCGCCTGCTCTTGGAATAAATTCTTCTTGTTGTTCTGTGGGTTCCGGTCCATCAAGGTTAGGTACTTGAGCGCCTGCTCTTGGGATGAATTCTTCTTGCTCTCCTTCGTTTGTTTTGTTTATAATATTATTTTTTCTTTGTTGTAATTTTGCTAATGTGTTTTCTATATCTTGTATCTTTTTGTTGAATTCATCGCGATCATCACAGCTTGCTGAAAGATTGGAGTTAGTTTTTTCGCTTTGTACATTTTCCAATAGTTGTTGATAGTCTTTTGCTAGATCGTCTATAAAATCTGTTTTTTTGCTTGTATTGAGGAATATCGTAGTACCTGCTACTACAACTACTGTTGCTATTCTTCCGATTATGAGATTTCTCATGCTCTATTTGTAAAAATAAATATATCTATGAATGTATGTATAATCTATCGTTTTTGAAATTCAACAAACAAAAAAATCACGACCGAAATCGTGATCTATCTTCAAATTTATTCTCATTTGGTGGACCAACCCAGAAATCTTCTGAATTCATAAGCACCAAATACGATGAATTACTACAGGAAATCTATAGATTCTGAAACTTTGGACTCTATATGGCTAGGGAGTGAAGTCTGGAGAGATTCCACAAGTATAGGGAGAAGTAATCAGTATATAGGAGATTAACTCAGGAAGAGAAAGAATTAAGAAAGCGGGAGGAGGGGAAAAGGATCTCTAGTTTCTCTTTCTCTCTTCTCTTTTTGGAGTCTTGCAAGTATGAAGGAGTTTACTGACTTAGGAAGGTGGGGTTGGCTGGAACAGATTTAATCCATGTATTATATTCTTCTACTCGTTTTCGATCCTTATCTGTGAAGCCTTCTGGATCACTGAGTTTTTTCTTGATTTCCCATTCTTCATCTTGAGTTTTTGGGATATAAACTTCTTGAGTTTCACAAATTATCTTTTGGGAAGAGATTCAATCTCGGTTTTGATTGATTACATAAAAATCTTTGAGTTCTTTATTATAGGTAGCATCAATATCGATTCATTTTCCATCAATCCAAAGTTTTAGAAATACGTGGTATCACTTTTTTGTAGCTAATCCTCGACCTTTAAGGCTTTCTGGGAGATATGTCATATTAAAGGTAAATGGAACGAAACACAATTCAGCACCATATCAAAGTCTTTCATAAACAGCTTTTAGTAATCTATGTTTTGATGCACAATATCCCTCCTTGCAAGCAAGGAGTTTCTCTGGTGTTGTTGCTCCGTTGATCTGATATGTAAAATCCCTCACAGTCTCAAAAATATTGATTCTTTCAGCTACTTTGTCTTCTGAAGTGTGGTCTGAGATAAATTGTTGAATAAGGTCTATTGCATTAGTTTCAATTGTCATCTTTTATGTTAGCATTGTAAAAAATCTTATTGGTGAGTTTGACTTTATAAGTCTCGTTTCAACGAAAAATAATTTCTTATAAGATTATAATTTATTAGGAGAATGTTTTTTAAATCACAATCATTCGCTTTCATATTAAGTTTTTTGCATGTTTTAAGAAAAAAAGGAATATTATCTTTGATATTTCAAAGATATCCTATTCTTCAAGAAAGTTCGGTAAATCAATTTAATAAAAAGTTTGTCTCTCATTTAAATACTTCAAATATATCTTGATCTGTTTTATTGCGAATGTTACAAAAGTCTTGAAAACTATCTAGTGAATTTTTACTTTTAAAGTTTTCTATGATCATCTCATCAAGTGATAGTTAAATTTAACATTAATATAATGATTTAATGTATTAATGTCAATAATGGTGTGCGAAAGATATGACGAATATTATTAATTGGTGTTTAATAACTGATTCCAAAATTAGTACCTAAACAGTACCCAAACAGTACCTGAAAATGAAAAATCCCTACTTGATGAGAAATAGGGATATTGTTGTTATTGACTGTGCTCTTTTAAATCCAACAGCACTTCAACAGTACTTCAACAGCACCTAAAATAGGGTGTTTTTGTTTTTACCGGGAAAATGTAAAGACTGAAAAGGCACTCAAACGGCACCCAAACGGCACTCAAAAAACATAATTTCAATGAGAAATTAAGAAAGTAAACGATAAAAAGGCACCAAAACCGCACTAAAACAGCACCAAAAAATCTATTTTTCAATCAACTTCTGTAAAGTGGCAATATGATCCAAAACATAAGCTTTAATCTTCTCCTGATTCTCTTTGGAGGGATTACCGTCAGAGCTAAACATCCAGAGTTTGAACTGAAAGATGTTGTCCAGTCACACCAAATTAGGTATAGATTGATGAATCAGAACTCCAAGGATTATCAATTGGAGCTGACTTTTGACGCTGTTGATAAAGCTGTCTTTGATTTATTCAGTACAATCAAAGTCAGTGATAAGGACTTTAAGGAAGTAGTTGCTGTTGTTGGCGATAAGATAGACGTCATGAATCAAGACAACAAGGAGAAGTATAATAAGACGCTGTTGCAGCTGAATAGAATCAAATTCCTGAAAAAAGAGTTCATCAAGAATAACCTTTGAAGGAATAGGACCAAAGATGAACAGATAGTATATGAATCTGAAATAAGAAAGTTTGATAGCGAAATCAATCTAGTCCAGAAGGACCTTGGCGCTATCAATGAAGATGAAAGGAATACCTTGGTTGAATTCGAAATATTCCTAGATACATTGAGAAACTCCGCTTCTGCATATAAGAAAGCGAGCTATGTTCGAAAACGTTCCATGATTGACCTTTTCATTTCGAACATATATGTAGATAAGAAAAAAAGGCTTACCTTAGAGGTAAAACCTGATCTTCGTCATTTCTTTTCCTTGTCATTTGGAGATGATGGGAATTGAACCCATGTCTAAAAGGCATATATAATAACTTCTACCACAATAGTCTATTAACTATCCAAGTTTTTTAGCGTTATTATGTCAGGATACGTTAGCCGATAGACAGGCATAGGTTTTTACCATAACAACGTTGTCCACCGAAGTGAACGAGGTACCTGCTTAGTCACCCAAAGCGTAGCAGGAGTCTGACAATGGGTTGGTACGTCACTAGGCTATTGAATAGCTAGGTACGAGAGCAAAAGCTCTGTTTAATGTTTTAGCATTTTTTGAGTGAACGATTGTTTTGTTCCGGTACGTTCGTCGGAGAGTGGCTGTCAATACATATGGAATCCTCCTATCAAATCCAGAAGCATCCCCAATTTGAGTGCAGAATTCAGAATGTAGAATTCAGAATTATTTCTGCCTCAATACTATATCTATTTCCTTTGAAATTTCAATCTGAACTAAAAAAAACGTCAGGATTTCTCCCAACGTTTTCTTTGCTCTATGCTAGTAATTATTTCTTTTTTGTCAGGGTCTTCACTTTCTTTACTACTTTCTTGGCTGGAGCTTTTTTTGCAGGAGCTTTTTTAACTGGCGCTTTAGCGACTGGTTTAGCGGCTGGTTTAGCAACTTTAGCAGCTGGTTTAACAACTGCTTTGATAACAGGTTTAGCTATAGGTTTAATGATAGCTTTTTTACTGAGATATTTGGAATCGTCAAAAGCAAGAATAGGTATGAATACGATCTTTACCAAGATCATCCCAAGTCCAAATGCCCAATGCTTTCAGAAATTTTTTGCGATATTGAAATAATTGATGATCATGGCAATTGCGAATAGTGGTGGGAAAAGAATTGATAATGCTCGTCGTCCAGACATACCTCCAAGTTTGAACATCAATACTCGATTGTATACTGGTATCAAGCTTCACCGTCCTGGAAGCCCTGCTTTCTTGAAGATTCTCCGCCGAGAGATGATCATAAATACCATGATAGCAAGACAGACAATCATCCGTACCATTGCGAGTCATCAGAAGAATAATCCAAATGCTCCAGCCATTGAATTCATCATATCCGGAGTAATGTTTCCTGTCATAGCCGCTCCTTCAAGCTCAAAAGAAAAATTCATTATGTTTTTGTAAATAAATAAAATAGATGTCTCTAATGTAGACAAATCCTATAATATTTCAAGGGTTCTTATGCTAAAAATCTATTGAAAAATACCTGTTGATTTTTTTGTTTTGTAGTATACAACTATATCCGATTTTATATTTTTATACATCTATCATGCTCAAAGAGTTTATGGCATTCCTTTCTCAATACAATGTGATTGGTGTAGCGGTCTGATTGCTTATAGCTACCAAGGTATGAGCCTTGGTGAAATGAATGATAGAAGATCTTGTCACTCCTATGATTCTCAACCCTATCCTCAAAAGGCTTAGAGTGAAGCATATCGAAGACCTTTCGTATAAAGGCGTTTTGTACGGGAAAGTGATGTCTACGTTGATAGATTTTTTGCTTACTGCTTTCTTGGTATTTCTATTCGTAAAATATGCGAATATCAACTTCGTCATGAAATAAAAAAAAACCTCAGACAAAATGCTGAGGCTTCTTTGGTTAGTTGTTTTTTTTAGAGTTCAAGGATGAGTTCGTTTTCATCATGTTTTTTGATGATGGGCGAATCCTTGCGTGTCGTGAAACTGATTTCCAGTAATTCGTCTTCTTCATCGAAATCGATGTCGCGGTTTTTCCATTTCATTACCGGATCTTTCATCTCTTCAGTAGCTGTCAGATTCAAATAGATGTTTATATCATACGTCTCTTCGTCGGGACTTCCTTTTTCGATCACTATATCGATAGTCAGAGTATCCGGGAAAAGCTCTAGCATGATGTGTTCGATTCGCTTATTCTCTTTGAATGCGAATGCATTGTCTTTCAGCCTTTGGAGAAGGTCTTTGGGAATGTCAGTAAAGGTTCCATAAAAGACCTTGTTGTCTTGGTCTAATGTTAAGGTGAAGTTGTCTTTTTGCATATGTTTTGGATTTTATTTTACGTGAAAAAAATTATAACAAAATAATTAATAAAGTCAAGTCTTGAAGTATAACTATATTTTCCTTATCAGATTTAGGATCTCTTGTTTTTTTTCGTTGCTTATGTGGGTATCTTTGGTGATTTTTTGGATGTATCACTGGAGGATCGGCAGTATGATCGTTTTTATGCTCTGATACCTTTTGTCTTCCTCTTTGTCTGCTAGCTCTTTTTCCCATCGGAGTTGAAGTTCCAAAATCGTTTCGTGATTATTTGGATCGTTCGGTGCTTGGGTGATTGTGGCGTCTGGTGATGTGGATGTGATAGCTCAGAGTAATGCTCTTATTCATGTCCGTCTGTCTTCTGTTTCGATGAATTGTTTGATGAAGTCTTGATAGAATAGCGCTGCAACGAGTAATTCTCTGTCTATCTGATATTTTGCTTCCTGGTTTTTTCTTTCTATCTGCTGAAGGAGATATTTTCCTCCCGTTTTTGCGAATTGCTTATATTGCGCTTCCATGATATTCTCTCTTATCCCTAGGTTGTCTCACAATAATTGGATATAATGATCCTGCATTGTGTTGTTGCTGATGTTCATGATGAGTCCGAACATGATGTTCAATATTTTTTGTTTGTCGATAGGGGAGGTCAGATCAAATTTCTTTTTCAGATTTTGGAACACTACAAAAAATCCATCCTGACTCTGTTCCCGTTGATCTTCGAATCTCTTTTTTCCTTCTGCCGTATTTGCGAGTTCATCGATATCCTTGAATCCTTCTGGAAGGGTAATGATCTTTGGGAAAATACTGCTTTGATAGGCTAATGTCAATGCTCTTACGCTTGCTTCTTGTCACGCTTCGTCGCTATCAAAGAGCAGGAAGAGATTTTCCGTATATCTTTTGATGAGCTTGAGATGTTCTGGTGTGAGTGCTGTTCCGCAGGTTGCTACTCAGAGATGATATCCCAATCTTGCAAGTCAGATCACATCCATCTGACCTTCCACGATAAAAAGCGCGTCATGTTCCTTGATCTGTTGTTTTGCTCGGTTGAGTCCGTAGAGAAGTTGAGATTTTTGGAATGCCTTATGTTCAGCACTATTGAGATATTTGGGTTTGTCGTTGGGGTCTACTATCCTTGCACTGAATCCGACGATATTGTTCATCGTATCGTAGATGGGGAACATAATCCTATGTCTGAAGAAAGAATAGATGTCTCCTCAGGTCTGTGATCTCTTTGCCAATGATGCATCGATGAGATCCTGATCGTTGAATCCTTTGCTTTTCAATTCTTGGATGAGCGCATAATGAGAGTCTGGAGCGTACCCGATTCCGAATTCTTGTATCGTCTTTTCATCGAGTTTTCTTTGTTCTATGAGATATTTTTTTGCTGATGGATTTTTTTCCAACTGATCCAAGAAAAACTTCTGTGCTAGTTTGTGAATGCGTTTGATCTTTTCTTTTTCGTCTTGTCGGTCGTCATGCTTCTTCGGATCTATCTGATATTTTGCTAAGTCGATATTCGCTTGTTTCGCTAATTCTTTGGCGGCATCCCGGAAGTCTATCCTTTCGATCTCTTGCATAAAGGTTATGATATTCCCGCCTTTACCGCATCCGAAGCATTTGAAGATCTGTTTGCTTGGAGAAACCATGAATGACGGAGTCTTTTCGTTGTGAAATGGGCAGCAAGCGGTGAAATTCGCTCCGGCTCTTTTGAGGGGAACGTATCTATTGACCAGGTCGACGATGTCGATGGAGGAGAGGATGTCTTCGGCTATTTTGCTCATGAATTTTAATGAATAATGAATAGTGAATAATGAATAATGAATAATGAATAATGTTGGAATTTGCACTATTATGAACTATTATAAATACATAATAGTCTACAATATACAGTTCATTCATTTTTCATTATTAATTTTTAATTTTTCATTTATTTTTTTTGTTGTATATTGTATATATAGTAGTGTAAGAATTTCTAGTGGTTTCTCAAATAAAAAAAGATGTTGGATGCCAACATCTTTCTGCAGTGTAGTATAGACACTACGATTTTGTAGATTGTTGCGCTTGTGGTGCTTTGCTGTAAGCGTCACAGGGTGTGTGACGGCGTGCATTGCATGAGAGCAGTACGAGCGCAAGCAGAGCAATCATAAGTAGAACGATGGATTTTTTCATACGTTTTTTGGGTTTGATTTTTTACTATATAGTATTGTTAGCGTAAAAATCAAGCATAATCAAAAAAGAGCCACTGAAATCAGCGGCTCTATGGCGAGGTAGGTATGACTACCTCTTCTTAAGATGACGGTAATGTTTTTGAGTGAAATTCTTTTTTATCCCTGAGAATTTATTCGTTCTTACCGTTGATTGACTATTGGTATAGGTTTTTGCCGGTTTTGTCGGCTTCCAATTCCTTTCGGAATGGCATTTTACCGTTGTTTTCAGTTTTGAATTATCGCCGTCACCGGGATTGGTGTTGGCAAATATATTCATACTGAGGGCCATAAAGGCCACGAAAAGAAAACTAACGAACGTTTTCATACTTGATTGTGATTTTGGGTTAGTATTGAGTGAACTTTTTTGTGTTTTTATTTTTATTTTACACTTATAATATACATATTTTTTGTAAAAAGTCAAGTATATTTTCGAGATTTTTTATTTGGCTTATAATAGGGTATTTTTTCTTCTTTTGATATAGAGATACGTTTATTTTTCTTTCACAACCTCTTATTGACATTTATTTTGTTATAATTATAACAATAAATATTTTACCTCTTTTTCCTATCTGTATGGATCACGAAAAGTTCACGACATTGGTCGACATCAAGGAGAGGCTCCAAGCATACCATGGAGCGACCAAACTCAGGAATATTCCAGAAGCGTCATCATTCGCTTTGTTCCTGAATCTTTCTGTTGATACTAGAGTTACCTTGGATCAGACGGTCAATGATGTATTGAAGAGGATATATGCAACCTTGAATACGGAATCCATGATATCTCAGTTCTGACCATATCAAAAAGCTATGAAGACAAAATCCATCCTTCCTGCTAGCAGATTGCCGGAAAATCAGAGGTTGGAATTCTATAGAGGCAAAAATACCCATGAACGGCTACAGATGCTGCTTTCTCCTGATCAATATTATTTCACTATCAATCGTACGCAATTCAGAAAGAATGATAGGAAACACAATTGTGAAGTCTTCCAGAAAGCTATAGACACCGTCGTCATCGACCCTGAAAATATCGCTGATTCGAGCTTGGAGACCTTATGAATCTCTTTGGATCAGGATTGCCAGAATCTCAAGGAGATCTTCAAACAGATGCGTCCCTTGAATTATCAGGATGCCGAAGAAAAGAAATCCACGATCAGGATCCATGAATACGATGGTAAGTATATCGTTTTTTCTGCCTACAAGACGGTATTCGATGCTGAGCAGCCGGCCACCAAATGAGAGCAAAGAAAGGAAGATATCATAGGGCATATGAGCGTCTATCCGGATATCTTTTCCATGATCAGGAGAGAAAACTATATCATGCAAGACAACCAGGAGAAACAGGCAACATATCAGAATATCAAAAAAGAGCTTGTGGCATCCATCAAGCGCATCGATCGGAACAAAAAAGCGTATGGTCCTGGCTTGCAGCAAAGCATCGCTAAACTTATAGCAGAGATCGATCAATCTTCATCATCCAAATTGGCTGCTATCAAAACCTATCGTCTGTATAGGCTTACCTGAAGACATAGTGAAAACGATAAGCTTGTGTTGACTGGCATACTGAATGATTTTACCAAAAGGATGGCTCAGCTCATAGGAATTTCTGCCCATACGCAATTGCATTTGGTGGAGCTTGATGATATCTTGGAAGATCAGACTATAGATATCCAATCCTTTCATGCGCAAGTACCTGTAAGCATTCATAAGCCTACAATCAAATGGCAGCAAGATAGCTTCTTTGTGACTTGTGAAAATTATTACAACAATCTCAAAAGATATATGACGTTAAAAGAGCCGTTCTTGACGTTTGCACAACAGATACAATCGGTCTGCGGCAAGACGCTTCTTGATGTCAAACGCAATATCTCTCTGGAGATGTTTGCGAAGATACAGGAAGTTGTACGCTTACAGGAAAAGGTTTTGGCATGATATACCCTTGAACATGAACTCAATTTGGAAGAGAAGACCATAGCTGAAGTCGCTGAAGAACTCAAAGATATCCAACCAGGATTTTCTGTCGACATGACAAAACAGCAAAGAGATAACTTCTTCGATGAATTAAAAAATCTGAAGATACTGCAAAGGGAAATCGACGAAATTATCGGTAAGCCGACTACTTAATATAGAATAGATATAAGTTTTCCTTGCTGAGCTTCTTGGCGATATTTTTGATATCCTCAAGTTTCAGGCTTTTGTATTTTTTCAGGATCTCCTCTAACGTATCAATTTTCTTATAGATCAGGTATTGATTCCCGACAAAACTCGCCATCTCATCTGAGGATTCTATTCCCATTTGGATTTGTCCTTTGTTGTATCCTATAGCATTATCGAATTCTTCCTGCGTGATGTCGCCATTAGCGACTTTTTCTATTTCTTCATAGATCTTTTCGATTCCGAAATCGAACCTTTTTTTGTCTATTCCCGCTCTGATAAGGAAGGTTCCGGTATCTTCTTGGACCATATGGCTTGCTTTGATATAATAGCAGAGTCCTTGTTTTTCTCTGATGTTCTGGAATAATCTCGAAGACATATTGCCTCAGAGGATAGTCGCTAATACATTTGCTGCGTATCTTGTTTCGTCATCACCTTTGAATCCTGGAGCTGAAATTACTAAGTGAGCTTGCTCATTTTTTTGTTCAAAAAATCCTACATGTTCTTGAGGCAGATAATTTGAAAATACGGGATTTGTTCATTTTTTGTTTGCTGGAAGTATGCTGAATTCATTTTCCAATTGAGCTGTTATAGCTTTTTTGTCTATAATTCTTCCTGCAATCACAATAATAAGGTTATCTTTGGTATAGAGTTCTGCTTTATGATCAAAAAGCATTTGTTGGGTAAAAGCTTGGATATTTGGTTCGTTACCTATAATAGGTCGTCCATAACTATTGTCTCCAAAGTAGTATGTTTGCCATTTTTCCATGACCATGGCCATGGGATTGTCTTCGTACATTTTCAATTCTTGGATTACTACTCATTTTTCCCTTTCTAGCTCCTCTGTATTGAATTTGGCGTGATTCATCATGTCACTTAATACATCTATGGCCTTATTGATAAATTCTGGAGCACATTTTACATAATAGCCTGCGTATTCGTCTCCGGTATAGGCATTGGATTCTCATCAGAACTTGTCTAACGCTTCCGCTACGGATTTTGGGGTAGGGTATTTTTTGCCTCCCTTGAAGAAGAGATGTTCGAGAAAATGACTCAAACCGTTTTTTTCTCTGGTTTCGTAGATGCTGCCTGCTTTGCACATGATCTCTATGGTGATAGAATTCGCGTCTTCCATAGGTGCGAAAATGACATCGATTCCTGCGATGTTTTCTACGGTGTACTTCATATATTCTTGTTATGCAATAAAATAATGCACAGTGTTGTGTGTCTTTGTGACAGGAGTATATATATGTATGTTCGATTATCAATCTTTTCCTACTGTTTTGATGGTTTAGGTTACGGATTTGGTGCTTCCGTTGTTGTAAATCTCTCTTTCATTTGTCCGTATCTTGGTTATCTGTATATCTTCTTTTTTTTGTGTATCTATTTTTTCGATAGAGACGCCTTGAGGTTCAAAAATGAATTTTTCTTTGAGTTTTCATTTTCTATCTCCAATTCCTCTTCCCTGGATAACGGAGGTATTGTATGCTTTTATCATCTCCGGTGTTCGTGTATTGATGATTATTTGTTCTTCTTTTCCATTGATTTTGATGGATTTTGAAAATTTTCCAAACTCTCATTCTTGTGCTATCGGATCGAAAATCTTCATAATTCACTCTTTGGTGAAACTGATTTTTACTTGATAATCTCCCGTCTCTTCTTTTGTTTTTTCGAACACGTATCCTGAGTCGTATTTCGCATCTTCTATCGGATACCCTGATTGTATGAGTATTCATGCTTTCAACTGGGATATTACCTTGTCTGCTTGTTGAAGCAAAAGTCCAACAAACTCCTTCAATTCATCTTTGTTCTCTATGTCGCTGAGATCTCAACTAATATTCAGTGATGCATACATGATCGGCAAGTATCCTATATTTTTGATTCATCGTTTCTCAACATCCTGCATGGTGAAAAAATCTATATCTGTCCCTTGTGTATAGATATTATTCTCTTTCGGGAATTGCCATGAACCTAGAGATTTTTCCTCTTTGGCTTCTTGTATGTCGTTTTTGAGTATCTCAAATTCTTCTGTTGTCTCTTCTGGTAATGCTTTATCGATTTGTTCTTCTTCTGCTGTTTCTGGTTGATCCGCTGTGCTAGTATTTTGTATTGTTATATCGTTCTTTAATTGTTTCAATTCGTTTTCTTTCTTGATAAGGTCTATTGATGCTCAGAAATCCATTGACTCGAAATCGTTCATACTGTTGAATCCTAAGATATAATCTCCAAAGTTTGTACTTACTTTGTTTGCGGAATAATCCTTTCTGTCTTCCTTTTTCTCTCTGATGACCAAAGCTTGTCCTAATCCCACCATATACAAGAAATCTGCATTAGTGTAGGCTCAAGTCCTGTCTATTGGTCTATCCAATCATTTGCTTTTCATAAATTTTATAAGGTTATTGAAGATGTTTCATATGCTGTCGGTTGTGTAGTTTCATTCAGTTATTTCGTTGTATTTTTCTCACGCTTTGTTTTTGTTTCACTGGATGATCAATGCATTCTTGAGCATATGATCAAATTCTGAATTCCCATATTCCTTTGTTGTTAGTGTTTTTCCCTGTATTTCCAAAAAATTGATGCTAGAAGCTTTGAGTCTGTATTTGTCTTTACTATTCTGATTGTTTGCTTTTTCGTCAGTGTAGACATTTGCTTTTATACTCGCTTCTAAGCTTTTGAGCCCTTCATAGGTCTCCTGTGTTTTTTCCGCAGAGGATTCTGGAGTTTCGTTTGCTCCCTGGTAAAAATTTACCTTACCTTCTATAAGACTCATGATATGGTATACATAGATAAAAATTTCTATTTATATTTTATCTATATTTTTTTATTTGTCAAATTTATGTGTTTATTTTTTATTATATTTATGTATTGACAAATTAAGATTTCTGAGTATAATATGCTCGTGAAATTTACTCTTTGTACCTTATTGATGAGTGTAGCATCAAAAACAAAAACAAAGATGTACACAACTGCATTCCTAGGCATGATGGTCGCCTTAAGCGCTTTACCGACTTGGGCAAACGCCTCGCCAGGAAGTACTCCCATTGCCGCAGTTGATCAGTCAGTCGTGTCGACACAAGCAACAAATCAAGATCTTTCCGTCCTTCGAAGCAAACTGAAGGAAAGGTTTTCTTGAGTAGCACAAGAAGTTACTTCTTTGGTGCGCTGAACCACGAATGTTCCTGAATCTTTTCATGGGTCAGCAGATCGTACAAGTAGCGTCAATCTCTGAACCTGAGTCAACCCTGCGAGCATTCGTCAGGATTTTTTTGTTGATATCGATGACGATCCGTATGTATCCTATATCAAAAGATTGGGAGCGTATGGGGTTTTGAGTTCTTCCCAGAAATTCTATCCGCAGAATTATTTCCGTGTAGATGATTTTCTCGGGGTAGTAAAAAAAATCGCTGCTAAACAATGACTATCACTTCCTGCTGATATCCTTTCGTTATCTACGGAAGATGGCGTTATGACGAAACGGCTTCTGCAGCAAACTATGAGTGCTCTCCATATATATGATATTCAGATAGACGGCAATCTCTATGATAAACTCATCAGATCTGAGTGAGCATATTATCTCGTGCGCATGTTCCAATTGCCTGCAATAGAGATTACTGCTACGTCTGTTGTTTCCTTACCTGATGCATTTACTGATGTCTCCGGTCATCCATTTGCGTATGCTATAAATACGTTAGCAAGCTTGAATATTCTCGCTGCACAAAATACTAAATTTTATCCTGATAACTATCTCCGTCATTATGATTTTATTATTCTATTCATTAATTCGCTCTTGAGCGCCAAAGCTAGCACTCCTTACGATGTATCGGTGTCTTCATTCGCTGATGTTGAATCCACAGCTACTTACGTATCCCAGCTAACCTACGCTGCTGATCGCTGATTGATCGATGAACTTATCACCAGCAAAAGAGGACAACTCTATTTTCAGCCTGATGTATTCATGACCAAATCCCAGGTGTACGCAATCCTTGCTAGAGCGACAGGACTTCAATTTCCCGCTACTACAACTAATGAAAAAATGACAAGAGGCGAATTGGCTCAATTGCTTGTAGAAAGCTTCTGATTCGAACCGCAGGTCGATGAACCTGAATCATCAGTAGTAGAGGATGATGCTACGTTGATCAATAAGCTGAAAGTCTTGCTTTCTCTGTTATAACATAAAAAAGTCATTGCGAGCAAAGCGAAGCAATCTTACATATTTTTATTAGATTGCTTCGTCGTTATACTCCTCGCAATGACATGCTCTCTACTTTAGAGTCTCAGGCGTTTGTGCTTGTCACATAGGAATTTTAAAATAATTCCTATTCAGCTATGCTGGATAGAAACGACGTTGAACTTCTTTTGGAAGTTCCGGCGTCTTATTCTAAGACTTTTTTCTTTTGCGGAAAATGCTGTACAGGATTAAAACGATGATACCTATGGTAAGTCGTGATTGTCGAGTTCCGACGAAAAGCAATGTCTGTGTTTTTTTTGTCCCTCAGGTATAGAGTTTGGATGGATGCTCTCCGTCTATGATATTGAAGTTAAATTGCGGAGTATAGGTTATTTCGCTTTTGAATCGATACGGTCATCCATAGATAGGCAAGACGAAACTCGGTGTAGTTAAGATCATTCAGGTGTTTGGTGGTATGATCGTTTCAAAGGTAAATTCTTTCTGGAATCAGAATATATTAGAAATAATGCTAGTGACATTGATTTTTTCTTCTACATTTCCTTTGTTTTCAACTCAGAAACTGACGATATGTTCGTTGTCTACTTTTGTCAATATCGGCGATTGAGAGAGTTGGATGACTTGTATAGGATCTGTATTTCCTACAAATATATCGATAAATTTCACTACTCCTATACGTATGGTAAACATGTTATTGTCTTGAATATCTGATCCTGCTATACGATACGCTAAACATCCATGACTCAATCCGCTGTATCCTATCGGATACTGTATTTGATATGTTTTTTGCAGAGTACTTTCGGGATCGATATGAATGTCTCAACTATATGCTACCATGAAATTTCCAAATTGTACTTTGGGTCTATCTGATGCATTGCATGTCCTCGTCTTTTTGCTAGCGGTTATTACACTATCCAAAAATTCTAGGTTGAGCGTGACAGGTAGTTTTCCTTTGTTCTTTATTTCTACGCAAATATCTTCTTTCTGTCAGGCTTTGGCAATGATATCCAATTCTTTGTTGCGTTGTCCATCGTTACAAAAATTCACTTCTATCATACCAAGAAGATACGATTGTGCAGAGACTTTGTTGGGAAATAGTATGAATCAAGCACTACTACTTATTATCGCTATCGTTAGGTAGTGTACAATACGGTTCGATGTGCGATAAAAAGTCCTTTTATGAAGCACATTGTTTTTTTGCATATGTTTTTGTTAATATGATAAACTATGGAACCAAATAAATGGTTATGATACCGCTATAGGTGTCTGGATTTTGATATGCTGGAACATCTACGCTGATGTATGGCTTGTTTTTGTATACTCCAGCAGGGCAATAATATCATGCGGAATATGTCCTTTTGATATAGTCTTGTGCTTGAATAAATCATGTATATGATCCCAAATCTGGATTCATATAGACGAGATCACCGGTGTTGCTTCCTGAATAGTCAAGGCCTGTTGCCATAAACTTGATATTTTCTCCATTGTTGATTATTTTGTTTGTCGCATAGTTGACTCCCGTCATTATCAATGGAAGCTGGATGGTAGTATCCCATCATGTTGTTCCTAACCGATCTTCGAGTTGGAAATGTCCTGTGAACTGTCATGATAAGGTAACTTCTGTACTTGAGACTCACGTAGTTCCGATGAGATATCCTTCAGGGGCATATGGTGTATATCCTGTGATATTTATAGGAGTAGTTCTTCCTGTAGATGCGTTGAGACTCATCATATTGCTGACGTAGCCGGTGTATGTATAGGTATTGTTAACGACACATTGTCTGTCATCAGTGAAGAGCCATTTGTTTTCCTCGATTTTTGTGAGATTGGATCTCCGCATCTGGTAGATTTCTCCTGAAGTGAGCGCACGATTCCGGATACGAACTTCATCAATTAAACCATTGAAGGCATCAACAGCCGTTGTGTAATCTCTATCTCCTATATAAAGATAATTGCTTGATGTATATCAATATGCACCTACTATTTGTGTAACAGATAGTGGTATACTGTCTCTATATATAGTTACGTTGGTTCCATCAAATGTCGCAGTAATAAAATACCGTGTATTCAACGAAAAGGTTTGTATTGTAGTACAGTAAAAATTATTGGTTACTGTGTCATATCAAAGACACAATCTATTACTGTAAAGAATAAATCTGAATGGATAGTTTGATCATCCTTGTTCAACCAAAGGAGCAAAAGTATTGACGGTACCTAATTTGTTTATCCATAATGAGACCGTCATATTGGTTCCTGATCTTGCTGGCGAGGTGATGATCCTGCCGGTTAATCCATCAAATTTGTATGCTCATCATCGTCGACCATTACCTGTTCGACTTACTCCATAATATCCACTACCATTGTTTTCATACCGTGAGAAATCTTTCATCATACCATCGGTTTCGTTGAGTGATGAACGTTTGTCAAAATTCATCATCAGTACCAATCCGCTATCGTAATAGGAATAATCAATACCGTTGAAGGTGTAGATGAAGCTATGCATACCACCAGTCGTGATCATCTCTATCTGTGGTTTGAAATTGTTGAAATATCCTGTTGATCCATTGGCTGGTGTAGATCAGGTGAAGTAGATGATAGGAGCGAATACTTCGATGTCGTTTTCAAAGTGTGTGGCAAAATAATTATTTCCTGATAGCTGTGTAATGATACGCTTGATACCTATTGATTGAGTAAATGTTATGTTTGTACTTGTGTTTTTTGGTGTCCCTACTATGTAGGAGTCAATATCTCAAAATATTGAATATGTCTGTATCGATGTACTTGGAGATGTACCAGTGACTGTTACAGTCATATTGTTGATGGTATCTAATCCTATCAGCTCTCATGTCACTTTCGTCGTCTCTGATCAGATGTATTTCGTTGCATCAAAGATTCATCACGTCTTGAGTGTTGTTCAAGAATAATAGACCGGTTGGATCTGGGTGAGGATACCGCTACCGTAGGAATATTTGTTTGTAGTCGTGTTGAGATAGGATGCTTGTTGTCCTCTGATTCATGCCCAAGTACCTGTCCAAAGAAGTAGATAATTTCCGTCTGTATTCAATGGATTGGTGATATAATCTCGTGACATAGTGTCTGTCGTGATGAGCGAACCGTTTGTCCATCCGAATCCAGGATAATCTGTTGCATATCCTGTGATCAAGCTTGATGATATTCCTCCAATATTTCCGTTGTTATTTGCAAAAACATTGTTTGTACTATAATATTTATTTGCAAGTGATGTTGAATCCAATCGGATTCCATATTCATTATTGTTGTATATTTTACTGTTGTTGATGTTGTTTCCTGAAGAACTGATGGTAAAGTATAGACCATGATAATTGTTGTTGTATATCTGTGAATTGTTTATTGTGTTGTTGATCGAATTAATTTGAATATTCATTCCATTCCCAATATTGTTGTATATTTGACTATTGTTTATTGTATTGTTGTTGCTTGTGTTGTTGAATACAATTCCATTATTATTGATATATGCTTGTATATTTTGTATCATGTTGTTTTTTGCACCTTGAAGCAAAATTCCATCTCGTAGATTGTTGTAAAATTTACTATTGTTGATGCTGTTGTATATACCATTCATTATTTGAATTCCATCTTGTAGATGGTTGTAGCTTTGAATGTTGTTTACAGTGACATTTCTTCATCATAAGATATTTATTCCATTGTTGTTTGCTGTGTGATTTGGAACTTGAAGTCCTCATGTTCCATTGATTGATAGATTATCAAAAATTACATATTTTTTTTCGTTTACATACAACATGTTGCTTAATTGGATTGTACTTTGGAAAAGTGTTCCTGTAGATTTGTCGCTTATTATTGCACTACAATCTTCCATATTTATTGTTGCGCTTCCTGTGCTTATTGTTCAAGTCGTTACGTAGATAGTGTTGGAAGCTAACGTAGTTAACATTATTTTGCCTGTATAAACGACATTCATCTGTACTCCGCTACATTGCGTCGTATTCCATCCGCTTCGGAATTGTGTATATGCGGTCGTGTCTCCTTGTCCTGAACCATATAACGCACAGATGACGTTATCATCGGTAGGATTCAAATCTCGGAACGCTCAACTGATGAAATTGTCATTGTTCCGTGTTCAGTTACAATCCAAGATTGTGTTCAGCCAGGTTCCTGTGCTTCCGATACACACACCACCGCTGCCTTGCGTATCGTATATTTTGACGCTCCTTGCTAATGAGCCTGGATCATACATCGTATATCCTGTTGTCGATGTACCTGTTCAGAGGAGTGTGGTACATGAATATCCGCTATATCGTACGTAGATCATAGCGTTACCTGTGTCTGTAGCAGAAGCTGTCCGAGTGATAGTATTATTTTCTCCTATAGGACCATTGTTGGTCAATTGGGTATTCACTGGTCCGGTATTGGTCCATGTAATTGTGCCGGTAGTACATGCAGAACCTAATCATTGCGCATCATATGCTACATAATAGTAGTTTGCCGTAGTAGGCTCGTTTTGGATAGTTGTATATCCTTGCCCTGTATACAAGAATGAGGTACAGGTAGCGTTGCTATACCATACATAGGTAAATGTCGTATTTCCTGGATCGGTAGCGGAACCGGTGATTGTAACGTTTGTAGATTCTAGTCCTGTTGCGCTTATTGCAGATGCGGTAGGAGCTGTATTTGTCCGTGTACCTGTAGCGATAGCACAGTTACCGGTAAGTCATTGTGCGTCACTGACTTTGTATGATAAGGTCAATACATATGGTTCATTGTATCCTGTCACGAACGTTGATGCTGATCAGAGAGGTGAACCGGAACAACTGTTTCCAAGATACCATGCATACCCTGTACTTGTCGTACCACCAGGATCCGAAGCGTTTGCAGTGAAAGTAATATTGTTGGCTTCTGAAACAGAATAGTTGAGATTGTTGGCAGTAGGTGCAATATTATTTCGTGTTCCTGTAGATCCTGTACAACTGGAGAATGCTGTTCCATCGTATACTTTTACGCTTCTTGGCAACGTTCCTGGTTCTGTCAAGGTAGTTTGAACAGTATTTGCTGCCCCACTTGAGAGAAATGTCGTACATGCATAATCGCTATATCGTCGATAGGTGATTGTAGCTCATGTATCTATACCTGTTGCAGTTCGTGTTATTGGAGTATTTTCATTGACTGGTCCATTGTTGCTTATTGTTACTGTAGGAGCTACATTGTTCCGTGTAACGGTACCTGTGGCACAGCTAGAACCTAATCATTGCGCATCATATGCTATGTAGTAGTAATTGATTGTCGTAGGCTGAGATTGAGCTGGAGCAGAGTAAACTTGACCGGTATATAAGAATGATGAACAGGTGTTGTTACTATACCGTACATAGGTGAACGTTGTATTTCCTGGATCGCTAGCAGAACCGGTGATATTGATTGATGATCATTCGTTGCCGCTTGCACTTACTGCGGATGCGGTAGGAGCTGTATTTGTCCGTGTACCTGTAGCAATAGCACAGTTGCCGGTAAGTCATTGTGCGTCACTGACTTTGTATGATAAGGTCAATACATATGGTTCATTGTATCCTGTCACGAACGTTGACGCTGATCAGATAGGCGAACCGGCACAACTGTTTCCGAGATACCATGCATAACCTGTACTTGTCGTACCACCAGGATCCGAAGCGTTGGCAGTGAAGGTGATATTGTTGGCTTCTGAAACAGAATAGTTGAGATTGTTGGCGGTAGGTGCAACATTGTTCCATGTACCTAGAGTACTAATACATGAGCTCACAGATCCGTTCGCATCCTTAACTCTTGCATACACGGTCAACGTTCATGGTTCTGTCATCGTATAATTCCGCGTCGTGTCTGTAGAGTACGCTTGAACGATAGTTCCACCACAAGATCATGTATAGAATTCATATTGTACTGTTCAACCTCCCGGATCACTACCAAGCGCAGTCCGTGTTATCGCACTGTTTTCATTGACCGGACCGTTGTTGTTATTTGAGGTCATAGTCGGAGCTACATTATTCCATGTAGCGGTAGCGGTAGCACAGTTACCGGTAAGTCATTGTGCATCGATAGCGACATACGAATATACTATTGTTGTCGGTTCTGATTGTGCCGGAGCAGTATACGTGCTATTTACCTGTCCTCATATCGGAGTAGTACATGTAGAATTAGAATACCATTGATACGTGAAAGTTGTTCATCCAGGATCGCTAGGATTGGACGTGAGTAATATCGTAGATCATTCGTTAGCTGAATTGCTTACCGCACTATCAGTAGGCACTACATTGTTCCATGTACCTGTCGCTATTTTCATCGTGGCCTCATTACCTAATGCATCTCTTACTTTTGCTCGCACCGGTATTTCTATTGGTTCGTTTTGTGTTCCTAATGAAAAACTTGCGCTCGCTTGCCGTCAGCTCCGTGAGCTTCATCCGTTCAAACTAAAATTATATGGTGAAGTATGTAATCATACTCCTGCGTCAGTAGCTGAAGTTATATTCATGCTCAAGGCACTCGCTTCTGTTGTAGAATTATTGTTGAATGTAAATGTCGGCGCTGTCTGATCACGTGTGGTATTTTCTTCAAAGTGGGTAGCGAAAAATCATGGTAATGATGATCGTAATTGAGTGATGATACGTTTGACTCCATCTCCTGCGGTTAGTGTGATTCCTGTACTGGTATTCTTATTTACTCCTATTCTTAATGTCGTAATATCTCCGAATATGGAATATTTGTTGTTCCACATGTTAGTAGATGTTCCTGTTACGGTCAATGTTGTTCCGCTTGATCGTGTATTGATACCAAAAAGATCTCATACATCTTTTGGTATGTTTGATCAGATATATGTCGATGAGTTAAATGTCCCTCCTGTCTTGAGTGTCGTTCATGAATAGTAGACGGGTTGGGTCTGAGTGAGGATTCCGCTACCGTAGGAGTATTTGTCGGTGACGGTATTGTTGTATGCTGTCTGTTGCCCTACAACGCTAGATCCTGTCATTACGCCAGACCGTAATGCAAGGTAACTGCCATTTGTATTTATCGGGTTCGTCAAGAAATCTCGTGATCATGTTCCTGCTGTACTGAGTGTCCCTGCTGAAAATATGTTAGGATAGTCGCTACTTGATCCTGCCGTCAAATTTCCTGGTGTTCATCATATATTTGTTTTGTTGGCAAATATAGTATTCGTTCCATAATATTTATTGTTTGTCGCTGCTGCGTTGAGATGAATTCCATATCCATTATTCAATCGTCCGTTGTTGGTGATCAGTGTATTGTTTATAGCATTGTTGGTTGTTGTTGAAACAAACCAAAGACCTATATTTGTATTGTTGAATATCTGACAGTTGTTTACCGTGTTGTTTGATGTCGTATTTCATAGTAAAATACCTGCAAAATTATTGTATGCTTGAGTGTTGTTTATAGTGGTGTTTGTGATGTTTTCAGAGAGATATATACCATAATAACTGTTGTATGCTTGTATATTGTTTAGGTAATTATTTGTTCCTGAAAAAAATATGCTTATACCGTAGTTGCTGTTGTTATACGTTCTGATATTGTTGATCGTGGTGTATTTCGCTGTTTGATTTAAATTTATTCCTATACTATGATTGTATATATTCATGTTGTTTATTGTATTGTTGGTATCGCTACTATTCAAATGTACTCCATAACTATTTGCTGCATGAACTGGAACTATTCATCCTCATGTTCCATTGATATTGATATTGTCGAGTATCGTGTATCCTACATTATTTAGATAGAACATATTACTTAGTTGTGTTGTGCTATAGAATGTCGTTCCTGTCGTTTGATTACTTATGACGGCGCTACAATTGGATAGAGAAAAATTGCTGCTTCCTGTAGAATAGACGCCGGTCATGACATAGATTGTGTTTGTTGCTAATGTACTGGATGATAGTTTTCCCGTATATATGACATCGATATCTAGATTGTTGCATTGTGAGATATTCCATCCGGATCGTAATTTTGTATAGGCGGTCGTATCTCCGTTTCCGCTACCGTACAACGCACAGACGATATCGTCGGAACTAGGACTCAATCCCCAAAAGTTTGCATCGATGAAACTCTCATTGTCCCATCATAAGGTACAGGCTATACAACTTGTATTGGTGTAGGTTCCTATCTTGTTTATCTCTGCTACATATTTCGATCAACTATATCCGAGAGCGCTTAGCGATAATGTCGTACTATTCCGATAGACTGGTTGTTTCTGTCCGGTAAGACTGATACCGTAGGTATAATTTAGATTTCCTGTAGCGGTCCAAGTGTAGTCATATCATCTCAAATCACATTTTGGATAGGTGGTAGTATCGATGAAATCCACATACGTGCTAGTTTTAGGGTTTGTTACTCGGCTACAGTTCATACATGGTGTCGTATCTGTAGTTCATCCTGTTCGTCACAGGTAAGCGTATGTAGAACTGTTTCATGCAGTAATGGATCAAAATGTACTAACAATTCATCATATTGTATTATCAAAAATAACTGTTTTTCCATATCTTGTATGGCTTCCACTGTATGATAGAATTCAGTACTGTCCATTATTGTAACTAAATACATTATTCAATATACCACTATTATTATTACTTCCTGCAAAGTAGATTCCATTTCCATTATTGTTGTAGATGTGGGAATTGTTTACGGTAAAATAACGTGAATTGTACATTGTTATTCCATCTCCATTGTTGTTGTATATCTGACTGTTGTTGATAGAAATATAGTCTCTATAATTGTAGGTATCACTATTGCTTCCTATTCCTTGTTTGTTTCCAAATACTTGGATGTTGTTGAGGGTGATATGATCGTTGGTCATATCAAAATATATTCATGCATTACTTGCGTTGGAATATATCTGAGTGTCTTGTATAGTATTGTTTGATGCTCCTTCAAAGACTACACCGTTTTTGGTATTGCTGTAGATCTGCAATCATGAAAGCATATTGTTAGTATATGATCCTATATATATTCCATTTACATTGTTGTAGATATAGCTATTTTTCATGGTTACATTTGCACCTGCACTATTGTTAATCCCATATCCCACATTGTCATGTATGTCGTTGTTTGTTATTTCTCCGGTGTGCGTATCAGCTATATAGATACCATCGTTTCAATTATCGCTGATTGTCAATCAAGAAAAAACAAAATTATCTGATGCTTGTTGGAAGATACCATCAGCTAGATTATTTTTTATTGTGGAATTTTGTATAATAACATAGTGCGTATATCGAAAATCATATATTCCGTTGCTGGAATTGTCGCTTACTATACTATTACTTATTTTTATGTATGGTGATGCGTTTAAAGATATTCCATTGCTTTCGTTAGCATATATATGACAGTTATTGAAACTGCTTGATTTGCATGATCTCATAAATATACCATTGGATGCTGTATTTGTCCCATCTATTTCAATATTATCTAGGATAAAGAAACGCTTTGATCCTCCATAGATTATATTTCCTCCTATGTTTTTGTATATACGAGCTGTGCCTGTTGTTGCTATAATACTATTGCAATCGCTTATGGTGATTCCATTGGTTTGCAAATAGTTTCAAGAAGCTAAGACGTAGATAGTGTTTGGATCCAATATGGCAGGTATCTGATCTGTACCTGGATTCACATACATCACTGACATATTTTGGTGGCTACATTGGTTGGTCCAACTATTCCAACTGTTTGTGTATGCAGTCAGATCGCTGCCGTTGGTCCCTGTACCATAGAGCGCAGCTATGATGTCACAGCCAGTCGGTGCAGGGGAGTGTGTCCAAAATGTACTGGTGAGGTAATTGTTGTTGTTTCGTCGTGGAGGGTTGGCTGCTCGATCACATCAAAATTTCACAACACTTCCTGTTGCTGTCAAGGTGTTGCCATCATTATCGGTAATCGGGCTTGTTGTGTTGAATCCATAGATATATTTTGTTTGCGCTTGTCGAGATTGCACTCCCGTATAATTGACTACATATTCTCGATGGTCGGATTTGGATGAAAGATTACTGTTGTAAAGATTTTCTATCTCTCCGTTTGTTAATTCACGATTGTATATGCGGATTTCATCCATAACCATATCTGCGGAAGCTTCCGATGTACTCCATGCCGCACCTATATAGAGAGGTTCGGTTGTTTTTGCCAATACTCATGAACAGTTAATGGTGCCTCCATATGTTTTTGTAACCAAGCCATATCATGTGTTCAAATAGAAGCTGTAGGTGGTTCCATTATATGACCATCCTACAAAAGATCGTTTATTTGCCGGTACAGGCAATGTGGTTTCTATTTTTGTACAATAGGAACTTGCTCATGAACTCTTGAGATATGCCCGTTCCATATAGTTGGACGAGCTATTTAATCTGACTCTATAGATAGCGTTCATCCTTGATACGATATTTTTGTTTACAGAAGATGATCCGGGTTTTACCCATGCAAAAATGCTTATATAATCAGGATTGAGTGCGCTAGTTGTTGATGGTACGCTAAACAATATTCGTCATTTCGTTGGTGTTGTTGGGAACTTATATGCTCCGTTTCGTTGTCCATATCCTGTTCGTAGTACATTTGTTGTCGGTGCTCAAAAATTCTTATACGGAGATAAGTCTTTGATTACTGTGCTACTTTCTCCTATTTCTTCTACTTGGTCAAAATTGGCCATGAATATGAGTCCGCTGTCGTAGATAGAATACGTGACGGAGGACCCTGTAGGCGTAGTCGTGTATCGCTGTAGATTGGAGAGGTTCGGCTCGTAGATGTATGATCTGACGGTGAAATGTCCTGAATATGTCCCTGTCATGACGTTGGTTCCATCCGGTGGCGTCTCTCCGGTAAAAAATGCTACGGGAGGGTTGAGGTCTCTTCCGCTGGGATCATAATACTCTCCGATAAATCTGTGTCCATGATAGCATCCTGATGCAGTCACATATGCTGATGTTGCTGTTTTTTGTCGAACTACTGGGGAGAGCTGCCTAGGAGTGAAGTTGTATAGTGTTCAGGTCATATTGTTTGCATAGAGATACTTCACTATCGGTTGCGATGTCCACGTCGCTATTCTTCCTGTGTCAAAAGAAATGCCATAATCACAATAGTAGCCTAAATCAAACAATCCTGTTCCGTAGCCGTTGTATGGATTGGTTATGTAGTTGCATCATGATTGTGGTATGGTAGGTTCTACTATTGATCCTACTGATCGTCAGAGTGAACTATTTGGTAATCCAGTTGATAATGATTCAATAACCCAAGATCCATCAATAATGTTCCTTCATCGCATAGTTACTGTAGTTGGAATTGGTCAGTATATAGCTACTACTACGTTACTATTGTTGAATAGTTTGATGTTGTTCATTTTAGTTTGTACCGAATTTTGGAGATATACGCCATAGCGTCCATTATTGTTAGCTTGGATGTTGTTGAGGATGGTTCCCGTACTGTTGTATATCCGGAACCCATCATTAGCATTGTTGTATGATTGTGAGTTATTTATAGAACTATTGGTGTTGTTGAGTAAGAGGACGCTACCTTGTGTGTGAGAATTGTTGAAGAATTGGCTGTTGTTGATAACGTTGTATTCTGCTCCCGCATTTCTGATGTCTACACGTCCTGCGTTGTTGTAAAATTGGGAATTGTTTATAAATCCGTTTTTGGAAGAAGAAAATAATACGCAGTAGCTTGAGTTGCTGCAATTGTATCGTTGGATATCATTGAAAGTAAAATTATTGCTCGTATTGTTATATGAAAGATATCCATTATATCCTAATCCATCCACTTGTACGTTGTCGACAATCCGGTCTCCTGTACTCGAAGTGATGACCGTTATTCCCGCTGTGTTCTCTTTTATAGTGACTGTTCCTTTTCCTATAAGCGCGCTACACTTGGATAAGGTAATCTTTCCATTTTGGAGATACGTTCCACTGTTGAGGATGTAGATGGTGTTGGTTGGAACGGTAAATGCCGATCTTGTCCCTGGATTCAGATAAGTTACGGTCGTGGGTGTACACGGTACGTATCCTACAGACGGAAGATATGATCTTCATCGATGTAGAGTATATGCACTTCTGTCGTTTCCGCTTCCAAAGAATGCTTGGATTATTTCACTTGAAGTGGGACACGCATCTCGAAAATCTTGATTGACAAATTGATTGTTGTTCCATGTCATAGGAATACAGCCTCCTGCCGTAGTCCCTATCGTGAAGAGTGTCAGATGGTTTGTCGTGAAGTCACAGGTGTTGTTTGCTGTCACCGTACAGGTCTTGTTTTCGTCGGTCCAGGTCGTTCCATCTTGTGAAGAATATATCGTCAATACTGTTCCTGCTACTTCTGTTACTGATAATGATACTGCGAATTCTGTATCGCTTATTGATAATCCTGCTACATCATCTCCTACTTCATAGGTTCTTGACGGTATGAAATTTGTAGCAAGTCATGCTTCTCATATATTAGCTTGTTTTGTTCCTGCAGTGATGAGTGATGGCGCTGATAATATTCCATCTCGCGATGATTGTGAAACCGTGATCGTGCTTGCTATGTCAGTGGTGTTTAGCGTGAGTTTGGAAATTCCGTCAGTAGACGTGATGATACGGTATTTGTTGGTGACATCCAAGGTTCATCAGCTTACTACTGTTCAGCTCAGCACGGTGCTTTGTGTATCTGTTTTGGCTATCACTATAGTGTTTGTTATTATTTCGCTTCGATACTCTTGATCTTTTCCGTAGATGTATTCCGTATATATGGTTGTGGTTCATTCTCCGGAAAGGGTGTATTCATATATAGCATTGTAATTTCCTAGCCAACTCTGTGTTATGAGATTTTTTTGACTGGTTGAACTTATTCTCATATCTCTCGCCGATTTTTGATCTGTTCATTGTGTGCAGAGGTATACTGTTGATTGATCTGTAGCAGCGGTTATTGGATTCTGACATCAATCATCTTCAGCAAAGAAGAAACTAATATCATCCTCTCTGGTTACGATGATTTGATCTTGTACCGTTCCTATGTTTGTGTTTTTGTCTTGGTATTGGGCATACATTGTTATTGGTCCCCAGCCTTTTGATACATCAATATCAAATGTTTTTGTAAAATCATTGAATGGGGTAGAAAAGGTATATCGTTTTTTCTTATTTACATCTTCTGCACTGATATTGCTGATTTTCATAGATACGATATTGGTTATATTCTCTCCTGTGGTGCATACATATACTGGTCGTGTCTCTTTACCATCTCGTATGATGATATCCATATCTTCATCGCAATTGCTATCGCTCAGAAAAAAATGGAATTTAGTGTCTGGACTCTCTTTTCATATATAAAATGTTGTCAGGTGATTGACAAGAATATGTATGTAAAGTCTTCCTTCTTCGTCTTTTTGGACGATGCTATTCCCCAAAACATTTCGTGTGTTCTGATCTTCTGAATAGTATATATCCACCTGTTCTCCTGAAAAAACGTCCAAAGAATCTATATATATCGTGATGTCTATATTTTGCGGTGTATTGTCGTTTTTTTTGAAGAGGATGGATTGTTCTGGATCTCCTACCTCGAAAGCATAGATTCCTTTGGTCTCTGGCTTGAATATCAATGTATCTAGAGGTACTTCTTTTGGTTGACTGATTGTTCCTTCAAAATCCTTGTCGTTTTTTGTTTTTAGCTTGGTCTCTTTTGGAATCTTTATATGTATCTTTTGGTCTTCTGAATGTAATGTTATATCTTTTAGCGTTTTGGCGTTGGAGATAAGTTTCTTTGCTTTTTTGGTGTTGATATTCTCTTGTATGATTTCACTTGGCTCTTTTCAGGTTCCGCTTAGTTCTTCTCATGTTTCGATGAATATTGCTCAGTTCTCTAGTGGTATCTCTCCTGTTTCATTTTGTGATACTCATGTTGATAGCGCTCTAGTTGTCTCTATCTCCATAAAGATAGTCCCGCTTGTCGTGTTGATGTGTTCTTGAGGGAGAAAATATATGATAGTATTGCCTGTAGCAAGTTGTTCGCGTATTTGTGGTAGTTGTTCTTTGTCTATTGTTCGTGTGTTGTCAGTGGTTTCTCGTAGCTGCAAAGAGAGTATGTTGTCTTGCTGTCCTATATTTGTGGCAGTACTACTTCGTAATGTCTCCATATCTATTACATGCTTCTGAGTTTCTATATCCATACGTACATCAATATCCTGGATGTCGGTAATGTTTCCTATATCCACTTCGCTCAGATCAAATTGTATAATGTTTTCTCCTTCTTGGATATCTATCGTAGTTGCAGGTATGGCTATCGATATCGTGGAGGGAATATCGGATGCAAGGGTAGCGTAGGTAACTATCCCTGATACACTTGCTATCAGAAATGCGAAGAGTTTGAATATACCAAAAAATCATGCGACACCGAGCAGATATTTCCTGTGATGCTTCTGTGCATGTTGTACGATGCTTTTCCCGTGATGATGTGCTGTTTCGATGATTCTACGCATATACTTCATATTAGCTTAAAGCCTAAAGCTCAAAGCATAAAGCCGTGCTTTAGTTGTTTTGAGTCGGGAAATACTAAAAAAAAGTGTCTCAAAACAAGAGCTTTTATGTGTATTTGTATCTGTTTTTCAACGACATCACATATAGACAAATTGTGTATATTTTGTGGACATTTGTCGTTGTAGACAAAAAGCGCCAAAAAAAGTCCTCTTACATTAGCTATTTTTGTATTTTATTGTGGTTAGATGTAGACATTTTTTTTGTCTAATTCTCTTAAAATTTCGGATTTACAAAAAATAAATATATCTATTTTTTATTGACTTATTTTGTCAAATATTATTAATATCTTTTTGAATATGTTTTTTGATAGATGAATCATAGGTGGTAATTACTCTCTTTGTTTTATAAAAACACTTATCTTTGTATTGAAAATCTTCGGCATATCCGTATACTTCCATTGCTATGTTGACCCCATGGCATCGTGATCATTAACACGTTTAACAAAACAAAAAAAACCTATAATTTTTATGAAAACAAAACTTCTTTTCGTTGTACTTATCAGCTTTCTGTTGAGCTGGACTCAATCAGTTAAGGCAGATACGATTCCTTATCAAGTTCCTGGTAATGCACAAATTTGTCAGAATCCCCTTGCTTATGATACTTTTGTGTTTTATAAGCCAATAGGGTTTGGTTCTACTGTCTGGTATATAGGTGGAACTCTCATCGGCTCTGGTGATAGTATAATTTTTACTCCATCGGTTCCAGGGGATTATGTTATTAGTGCTACATGGAACAGCAATGTTGTACCGTTTATGCTAAGTATTTATTCCGCTCCGCCAGCACATACTTCTTTTGTTGTGTTGAATGGTGGAAGTGCGAACGTGACTAATGATACGCTCTGGATGTGTGATGATACGATGCGAGTCGTATCTAATGGTTTGGGAGATCAAATGACTTCATGGCATTGGGGGAGTGTTACTGGATTCTATTCGGT
>CAZJFP010000004.1:0-66550 GCA_964545415.1 uncultured Candidatus Peribacteria bacterium | reverse complement strand
TCTAGACCCAAAAAATAAATTATATTTGATGATAAAATTTTCTAATCAAAATCCATATCATCTTCATCTGATGTTGTGTTTTTTTTGTCCATGTATTCTTTTACGACTTCGCTAAGTGCTTCAGCGATAATAGCCATCTTTTCATCGGCTATGACAGGTACATCATCTGAAGAATTTGATGAAGCAAATTGCAATTTATATTTCATAACCTTTTCTGCCTGTCTCTGAGGAAAATTGATATTTTCAAACGGATATTCGACGCCATGTTCAAGTTTGATAATCAGATCACCCTTAGCGAAAATTTTATCCCGGAAGCTGTTCTGGTTGTGCGACACTGCTTCTATTTTATCTCGTTCAAAAAAGTCGGTCTTATAGTCAAACAATCATTCCCACATAAACAACGTGATTCACGTATCAGAAAGGATAAGTCCATCTAGATAAATATTAAGAAATTCTATGATGTATTTTACAAAAAATCACAATCCTATGATACCAAATGTTCGATCAAGATATGACCGCACAATATACCTATCCAAAAAGACGAATAACACATAGAGCACCAACAAAAAAAGAAGTGTCCTCAAGGTAAGCTTGATGAATACACTTCCATTATGTCAGATCACATGAAAAACGGTACCTACATCAACATATTTTTTCATGATCTGTTTCCTCAACATACTTTTGATCAAAAAAGACTTGAGCTCCAAGCTTCAAACTTCAAGCTTCAAGCTAAAATTTATTTTTTCTTCGCTGTAGGCTTGATAGAATCGATCTTCTTCTGTTTTTCAAGGAATTTTTCCATTCTTCCTTTGATGACTTTCTTGATGACCTTATCTTTATTGAAGGCTGGATGACATTGATAGCAAGTTTCAACCTTGATAGGACCAGGAACGGTAGTATTTACAGTAAATTTAGCGCCGCAGATGCATTGCACCTCAACATCCTTGTAATAATTTCCATGAATTCACTTTTTCATTAGTATAACATAAACAAATTAAAAGACATTAAGATTTCAGATTAAAAAATTTGGAAAATTGGTGGACTGGTAGATGAATTTTTTAATCTTTTAATTTTTTAATATTTTAATCAAATTGATTAACGAGTGAATATTTGATGCAAAGGAGCATATTCGAAGAGTTCATCTTCTTTGAACCGATGTTTGATCTCTGCCTCAGCTTCTTCTATATTTCCTGAAGCATGAATGAGATTAGGAATACCTATATCCTTACCATCGGCATACGCGAATGACATATGAGCATAATCTCCTCTGATGGTACCTGGAGCTGCAGCCTTAGGTTCAGTAGCACCTACAATTTTACGAACATATTCCACGATTTCCACACCTTCGAGCACAATAGCGATCATAGGACCATGCTGCATCATTTTGAGGGTAACATCAAACGCTTTCTGTCCACGTCTAGAAATCATCTTTCCGAGTGTCTCATAGTGATGATAAAGGAAATCTTTGTCTGGTTTAAGCATCTTCATACCGACAATATGTAATCCTGCTCTTTCAAAACGGGAGATAATCTCTCAAGTCACGCTGCGTCCTACACTATCTGGTTTTAAGACTACAAGAGTTCTTTGTAAGGTAGACATTTCTTTCAATACAAAAAAATAAAAAGGTTTTTTGGAGTGATAGTGTTTTTCTTTGTATTTTCAAGCGAATCGCACCTTATTTTTATATTGAAAAGCTCGGTATATTCGTTATACCTTCCGTGAATATTTTATTCTATATGAATTTTTCCATGCAAAAGCGAATATCTTGAATATTTTTGGCAGCGAGTGCACTGCTTATAGCTATTCCTGCAACAGCTGATACAACATGATCCAACTCAGGGGATTTTCAGATTGTCATAGATCCGCTAACCCATGAAATAACGATAGTGATGAGCGGCTCTTCAGCTACAGGAACCATAGCTACAGGAACCACAACAAGCGGTACAATAATCACAGGAACCGTGACAACAGATACGGGGAAAACCTATACCGGAACTGAATTCCAACAAGCACTACAACGGATGTATGACAACGGTTTAACCAAATACGACAACGAAGAAGACTATAGACCGGAAGACGGATTATTGAGAGAAGAAGCAGCGAAAATCATCGGACAGGCGTTTACGGTTCTCGGATACGATCAATCAACAAAAAACACCAGCTGTACATTTTCCGATAGTAGCGAAATAAATCCAAGCTTAGTAATACATGTAGCAAACACCTGCAAACGAGGAATCTTCAACGGCACGAATGAGGGAAAATTCCTACCGAGAGAACAACTAACCAGGCCACAATCCATGGCATTATTGGTCAGAATCTTTGAAGGTAAGAAATCAAATGAGAATAGAGTTCCGCGACGAGGTGATTATTATGTGAAAGGACAAGCAATGGGTCTTACCACGCTCAATAATGAGACAGCTTTTGATTCCTACATTACTAGGAGAGAAATGGCTATATACATATATAGATTAAGAAACATTGTCACCAATGACACACTCAAGACGATGTACCTCGGAAGATTAGCCGAACTCAACACAACAACAAGCACAACAGATATCGTAGAAACATTATCATCACTCACCAACTCACTAAGTATTAGCAATGATCCAGAGCTCATAGAAGCCATCAAGTGGATGAATGATAACGGTTTGACTAGCTACAACGACGTCACCTCCTACAAACCGTTCGAAGTATTGAATAGAGAACAGGCTGCAAAAATACTCGTAAAATTTGCTGAAGTATTTAAGTTCAGCTGAATAACGACGACAACATCGTGCACATTCGATGATATCTCTGAAGCAGAATCGTCGCTCACAGCATACATTCAGCAAGCATGTCAACTCGGCATCATGCAAGGAGCAAATGGAAGTTTTTCACCAAAAACGACAATAAGCAAAGCACAGTTTATTACCGCTATGATCAGACTATTCGAAGGAAAGAGACTGAACGAAACCAAATCACCACGACGAACAGAATATTTTGAAACAGCAGAAAATATGGGTATCGTAAGTCCATCAGATTCAATAACCTTTGACAATGTTATTACCAGATACGAAGTAGCTCTATCACTCTATAGATTTAAAGTGAAATATCAGATCACCCAGAACCTCAACAATGAGACTATAGACAATCAAATTGTAAGCAGTGTTCCAGGATCGTTCAGTACCGGCACAAACAATCTTCCGCAATCCAATGTCTATGTCGACATGAATCTCCTCAACAATGGAAACTTCAATGTAGGATACGTAGAGATATTCGGAAATAGATATAAGGTAGTCAAATCAGGTACAAAAGAATATTTCACCAATAATTTTGCACGATATGGAGACACCTTTACTTTGGATACAGAAACAAAAAACGGTACAGTAAGTTTTATCGTCAGCAGCCTTTCGCTTATTGAAGGAACAATCAGAATAGGAGACAAGACATATGTTATCAGCCCGCTAAACAGCACCAACGCTTACTATAAGCTCAACCAGACGAAGTAATTTTTACTCCTTCACATAGATATCATGGCTACAAAAGCACCAGCAACGAAATCTCACGGACGAAGCGTCCTCAAAATTTATTTTCTCATTATGACACTGGTAGGCGTTATAGGAACTTTAATCACGTTCGGCATATTAGCATTTACAGGAGGGAAACAGCTCATCATCACCGACGAAGAATATATCGTAGGCGACAGATATTATGAATTGGATAGTTGCAAATACAATGATTATGATGGAAAAGAATCCACCCCAGCAACCACAGAAGATATCCAAAAATGTGAAACAGAAAAAAAAGATATGCTCATAAAATCTAGAAAAGTTATGTTCAAACAAGATATGTTGGGAGCAAGTATCCGATGAATATTGTTTCTAGCATTATTGCTCGTCCATTATCCAAGATTCATGAAGCAGAACAAGAAAGACTAATAGTTTATATCTTAGCAGAGAAGTATGGAAGTAAAGAAGATAAACACGGACAAACTGATGAATATAAGCCATAGCGGAAGACCTGATACGTTCGAGGAATTCATCGGACAAGAGCACATCAAAGGAGTCGTAAAGACAGCTATGGAAAGCGGGAAAAAAAGGAAATGACATATCGGTCATATCCTCTTTTCCGGTCCCAGCGGATTCGGAAAAACGACAATGGCACATATCATCTCCAAACAAGGACAAGTGAATATCAAAGCAGTTACCGGATACGCAATAACAAAACCATCAGAGATCATAAGTATTTTGAACACGCTCGAAAACTGAGATATCCTTTTTATCGACGAAATCCATAGATTGAAACCGAACATCGAAGAAGTATTGTATATCGCAATGGAAGACTTCGTTATCGATATGGTGATGCCGGAAGGAGGTAACGTCAGAATCCCGATCAATCCATTCACACTCATCGGAGCAACGACAAAATCCGAGTCCTTGAGCCAGCCAATCAAAAACAGATTTGTGTATAATTTTCATTTCATGGAATACACGCCGAACGAAAAAGAGACTATCATAAAAAAATATCTCGACAAATACGAAATCCAAACCAGCGAAGAAATCATCAAGAAAATAAGCGAAAAAGTAGGTTCTGTACCGAGAGAGATTCACAACCTCTGCATCAAGATCAGAGACTTCGTGATCACCAAATCACAGGAAAAAAAATTGACTGATTCCCTATGGGAGGATTTCCTCAAACACAGCAAGATCGACGAAGGCGGCATGACTCCCCTTCACAAAAAATACTTGGAAATTTTGGAGAAAGCTGACAGACCGATGGGAGTGAAAGCAATCGCCGTACAATTAGGAGTCAATGAAAAAGCAGTCGAAGAGGATGTAGAGCCGTTACTATTGAAGCTGGGTAAAATAGAAAAAACTGGTGCAGGTAGGATTTTAGTTTCATAACATACCATGCAAACAAAAATCTATAATACATATCCTTGGTGGATAGTCTTAATTTCCAACCTAAATACCGTAATCATCTACACAATAGGAGCGATCATCATCTTCCAGATAGGGAACGGCCGGGGAATCGCATATATCGTCTTTCTTGTTTATATGGAATTCAGATTACTTCAGAAAAGTTGTAGAAACTGCCGATATTACGGAAAATACTGTGCCTTCGGCAAAGGAAAGTTGAGTGCATTGATCTACCCCAAAGGCAAACCGGAAAAATTTTTGAATAGGAAAATAACTCGAAAGAATATGCTACCTGATATGTTGCTCTGGCTTATTCCGATCATCACAGGAATCATACTGTTGACGCAAGCATTCAATCGGCGGATATTGGTAGGAATCATACTACTTTTCGCGCTCACCTCTCAAGGGAATAGTTGTATCAGAGGGAAATTGGCATGCAACCATTGCAAACAAGGAGAACTCGGCTGCCCTGCAAAAAAGCTTTTTGATAAAGCAAAAAAAAATTCGTAATCTTTTAACTTATTAAGTATACTATAATGGATGCACAAACAACAACAATCGCTACACAAGCAGTAGCACCAGTATTTGCAAAATGAACAATGCTTTTACTTGGATTGCTTATGATTCGAGATATGGTCCGAAAAGGAATCGGTCTACGAAAAGCAGGAACGAAAAAACAATTGGCTTGGTTTATTTGCATTTTCCTTTTCAACACATTAGGACTTTTGCCTATCGTCTACCTAGCATTCTTTCAAAAGAAAGAGAAAGGAAAAAAATAATCACAAAAAAATAGCCCGCTACTGCGGGCAATATGCCGTCGTGGTGGAATTGGTATACACGTACGTTTCAGGTACGTATGTCGCAAGACTTGGGGGTTCGAGTCCCCCCGACGGCAATATATAAAAATATAATTTCACCAGAAACTTCTCTTTTCCCAAGAAGTTTTTTTTATTTATAATTGAGATACAATGAAAATTCGATATTTTTTGAGATTTTTCATGATATCGAAATTATATATTGATTTTTTAAAAAATCAGTATACAAACAACAGAAAATCACTATATATCATGATATGAAAGATATTCTCCATCAATATGGGAATCTCGACGTTCTCTGTCGATATAGCAAAATTGCTCCCTTACTGACCAAACTCCTGACATGAAAGGAGATTGCCAGCAAGATCATCGGCGAGAAATTTGTATTACTCAAAAGAGGTACCAAGATAGAACCATTACACATCGAAAATTTCCAGGAAATAGACGAGAACTACCTGAAGCTCAGAGCGAATCATCATCTCGACGATGTCAAAGAACAACTTACACCAAAACAAGTCCTGCTACGACAATATTTTGTCCCAAGAAAATTAGTCAATTTCTTCTACGCCTGCAACAACGAATACGGCAACGTGATCGACAGGATATTCATCGATATCGACAGACAGACGAATTCAGCAGACGATGCGAGAAAAGTCGCCAGTGAAGTAATGAAAAATATTATATCTGACAAACAATTCAAGAAATTCATATTCTTCAAACCGTTAATCCTCCGGACTGGCTCAAGCTTCCATATCTACCTCTTATTAAAGAAACCGATAGATCACAATTTTTATGACAAATATTTGAGTTACGGCAAAGGCAAAGAAGATAGCTTTCCTACGAAGCGAGCAGCCAAAGTAAGCGAAGCGACGAAACTGAACGTCATAGCCGGACATGAAATAAGGAAATGAGCACTCATCCTCGACACCAGCAACACACCTCCAGGAAAACTAGCGAGATCACCATTTTCGCTGCACATCAAAGACAGCAAAACCATAGATGGCATTACGGTACCCGTAAGCCAGGACGAATTAGCAGACACAAAGCTCATAAGTAAATTACAAAAGCTCACTCCCGAAACGATACGAGAAAACATCGAAAAATACAAAAAACTATTGCCGTAAATTTTCTCTTGTTTTGGATAAAGATCTCAATAACTACTGAGATAGTAAACAAAAAAAAGTCTAACCAATTACCCACCAAGGAGGGGTAAAGAAACAAAATGAAAATCATTTTCCCCAAAAAAGTGAATCCCGTAATTTCTCCTTCGATAAAAAAGGAGATAAAACGCGAGATTGGAAGAGTGCTGACGAAGTATTTCGGAAGGCATATCTCCACTTTGCCTTCAGTGGCATTGACGCATCCTACCGACCCGAAATCCAATGGGTATGCTATCTACACCGAAGCCGAAGATACGACAAAAGAAATCAACCTGGAGAACAACAACCCGAAAATCATCTTCCAGGAAATGATGGGATGGAAAACGAATTATTTCTTCGGATTCGTACAAACGAAGATAAGCGGAAAAAAATTCTTTTTTCTTGCTGACGTACAACATCCAATACCCGCAGGCAAGGAATACATTTTGCTTGATGGGATAAGGGAAATCAGAGTATTCGTTAAACACTATTAAAAAAGTTTCTTGTATGATTGAACACGTACTTAAAAAAAAGCCGCTCACTGAATTTCTTTTAGGATATCGAGCGGCTTTTACTATAAAGAAATATATTAGGAAATATCATACATATTCCTCAAAGACATATGCGAAGAATTTTCCTTAAGCAGCTTACGGAAAATAGAAAACAGCTGTTCAAGAGGGATTTTCTTTTGTTTCACCTGTTCTTTGGTTGTGTCATTGAAAAAGATATCTTCGAACGTAATTTCCGAAGACATATCAAGAAGATTATCGAGTTGATCGAGATTCTTGTTTCATTTGAAAGCAAGATAAAAGGCTTTGCAAAGTAGAGAAAAATCAGGATCCATATGTTCAGATTCTATAAGTATATCATATTCTTGGCTACAAATTTCTATTTTTTTATTTCTGATTTCATCAGCAAGAGAATGTGCCTGATAGTCAGTAAACACCTCTTCCTCTTCAAAGAAATTCAATTCCTTCTTAGCTTTTGTCTCATATTCTGTATTTATCTCCTTAAATTTTACTCTAATATTCTCCAAAAGGTTGAGATATTCCAACAACGACATAAATAAACCTTCATCATCCTGATTAACAGCATATTCATCGATACCTACTTGCATTTGAGAAATATCGAAATTGTTCTTTTGAAGTTTTCTTGATGCAGAATCATAGAATCATTTCATACATAAAGCATCAGGGTTCTTACTTTTATTCATGCGTTTACTATAAGACAAGAATATTGCATCTACATAACGAGAATCTATTTTATCTAATCTATCACCGAAAAGATTATTCAGTAGATCATCCTGCTTTTTAAGGATATCTTCATGGATGAAGAACTTTTTTCCGAAAAGCACCTTTCAGAGTTTGGTTTTTACCAATTTTACAAGAAGCTTTTGTTTTCTCATATATTTAGCGACACGATCATCAGCCAAAAGATCTTCCGTAGTTTTGACAACTTTAATCTCTTCAGCAGATGGCTTATGCTTATTACTCATAATGATCTCAAAGAGAATAAAAATGAAGTAAGAGTATATGTATCGAAATATGTTTGTCAAGAGTTAGAAAACAATTAAAAAAACCTGGTATAAAGCCAGATTTGATGGTGGGTGGTACAGGAACGAACCCCGTAGGACTACAGAGCGAACCTGTGACCTTTTGCACGTCAAGCAAACGCTCTAACCAAGGCTGCTGAAGCAGCCCCCTGCTTTAGCAGGGCTGAGCTATCATATTATATTGTTTCTTATGGTGGGTGGTACAGGACTCGAACCTGTGACCTTTTGCACGTCAAGCAAACGCTCTAGCCAACTGAGCTAATCACCCATAGTAATATAATCTTTCAAAACGCTCCGAGTGGAACGAGCCCCGCACTCGCTGCGGGGTAGCCAACTGAGCTAATCACCCATATATATTCATTCGGCCCGACCCGGAGTCGAACCGGGGTTACAACCTTCGCAGGGTTGTGTCCTATCCACTAAACGACCGGACCAAAAACATGAATTAATAATTAAGGATTAAGAATGAATAATGTAGGACCTGTCATTCATGGAATATGGTAATAAATAATAGTTCATAAAAAAGCAAGCCTTTCATTATTATTTTTTCATTATTATTTTTTCATTATTCATTTTTTATTAGATTTTCCAAATATCTACCTAAACCGAAAAGTTTTTTCTCTGCTCGCCTATCAGCTATTATCTGTATTCAAGTAGGAAGTTGTTCTTCCTGATCCTCTACCATACCCATCGGAATAGACATCGCTGGCAACCCGGCCATATTAGCAGGGATAGTGTACATATCAGCTAAATACATTTTCAAGGGATCATCATTTTTCACACCGAGTTTCCATGCTACTTCAGGTGCAGTAGGTGTAAGAATAATATCGTAGTTTGCAAATGTTTTGTCAAATTCTGCCTGTAGCTCCTCTCTTGCCTTCTGAGCCTTGAGATAATATCCTTCATAGTTTGCTGAGCTGAGGACAAAAGTACCAAGTAATATTCTTCTTTTGACTTCTTCACCGAATCCTGCAGATCTAATCTGCTCATAGTATTTTTGTATCGTTTCAGCATTCATGCTATCGGATTGAAGTCAAAATTTGATACCGTCAAATCTTGCCAGATTAGTACTTACTTCCGCAGGCATCAACGTATAATACATCGGAACAGCATACGCCATCATCGGCAATGAAATTTCATCTACTATAATTCCACTTGTACGAAGTTTATCAATAGTTGCAAGAAATAATGCCTTTATCTGAGGATCTAATCATTCTCATAACGCTTCTTTCGGCACTCATATTTTAAACTTTTTAACTGAATTTTCATCAACGGTATCCTTGCTATTCACAAATTCATTCGCTCTCAGATCGCTCTGTGAATCCTTCGGATCAAATCATGCAATAGCTTTTAAGAGTATTTCTGCATCATCGACTGTCTTAGTGAAAACACCCACCTGATCGAGACTAGATGCCATAGATTGTACACCATAACGAGAAACCATACCATACGTAGGTTTCATTCCTACGATACCGCACCATGCAGCCGGCTGACGAATACTTCCTCCTGTATCGGTTCACAACGCACCTAAACACGCTCATGAAGCGACAGCAACAGCGGATCCTCCTGAGCTTCCTCCAGGACTTCTATCTTTGCCGTACGTATTTTTCGTCTTACCGAAGTAGGAGCTTTCCGTAGTGGATCACATAGCAAATTCATCCATATTTGTCTTACCGATCATCAATCCACCATTTTTCTCTAGATTTTGGAAACAGGTTGCACTATATGGACTCACATAGTCTTCAAGTATTTTTGATCAACAAGAAGTAACAAAATTCTGAGTCAAAATAATATCTTTGATAGCAATAGGAGCAGCTTTCAATGGTCTCAAAGCGAATTCACCAACATGAGCAGCGACATAGTCATCATGGAATCTTACAAAAGAAAAATAATCAGCATTCAATGTCTTTGCCTTATCTAAATATAATTGAACGACATCTTGGCCATGTAATGTTGTATCGTTAAGATATGATTTGAGCGTAATATCCATATATATATTATACAATAATAAATTTGGCTTCAAGTTTGAAGCTTTCAAACTTAAGATATGAAAACTATTGAAAGTTTTCTAGCAAATTTTTCAAATCACGAAGGTCTTGATTGGAAAGTCCATTAGAAGAAGTAGTAGATTTTGGTTGAGTAGTAGGCTTAGGTTTCGCAACATTTGTTGTCGATGTATTTGTGTTTGTAGCAGTTGTAGTCGGTACCTGTTCATCTGCTCCAGTTTGTATATCTATTACAGGTTCTTCTTGGGAAGTCTCTTCAAGAAGCAAGCTATCTTCAAGAAACAAATCATCTCATGAATTTTGAAGAGTTCAGGTATCCTCTAAAATATCTCCCGTCATATTAACAAGAGTTCATGTCAATTCTACTACATCACCTGTCAAAGCGAAATGTGTCCCTATCTTATCATTAGAAAAAGATTTGAGGTCATAGAGCATAGATTTTGCGCCTGATGGATTGATAAGACGATAGACGAAAAATGCTATCAGAAGAAGAATAAGCATAAAGATGAATCTTTTGATGAATCTCATAAGTACATAGACAGAATAAATGCAGAAATACTATACACATTTGCTCAAAACTTGCAAGATTAAGATTCTATTGCCTCTCTCTATTTTTTCACTAAAAAGCATACATGCTCAAATCAATCATCAAAAATTCCATAGAATATATGAAAGACGATCGTAAGATTATAAGACTGACCTTTGCGACATCATTTTTCCATTCATTGATTGCAAGCTTGCTTATTTTGCTCAACATCAATACTCTTTTTGCCAAAAACTATGAAAACGGACTCTATGTAGGAAAAGTTGCGGAATTCTTTGTCCAAGAAATAAACTCCAATCACGTAATCAGCCGAGTAATTGGCATAGCAATAGTACTCTTTGTGGCATATTCCATCATTTATCCTATAGGACAAGGAGCTATCATACACTATCTCAACGACAAAAACAAAAGCATCAGATCTGCACTGAAGAAAGGGAAAGAAGACTTTTTTCCCATGTTCGAATTCGGTATCATCTCATTAATCCTTTCACCGACTGTTTACCGATTGACCGTATTGAAAATAACTATTTCCTGAGGATTGCATGGATCCACAACAATAATGCTGCTCATAGTACGATTTTGAGCCATGATGATAGTAAACGCATTGAAGATCTATACAAGATACATCATGACGCTCGAAAAAAAAGGGTTATATGACGGATTACTCGAAAGCTGCCAAATAACGATAAAAAACATAAAGGAAAGTTTCAAATATGTAAGGATACAAACACTTCTGATCATCAACTTCTCGCTCAATATGCTGATCATATATGCTATACCTATCTTGCTCATCTATCTTGCTATCATCTTCAATATCATTCAATATGGTGGCGTAAAACGGACCGTCTATGGTATATTCTTCTTCGGTATATTGTTTGGTGCCTATGCAAGTTCCATTATAAGAGCATTTTTCGCGTATTTTTGGCAAGAAATATACGAAAATGTACGCAAAAAACAGACATTATAACCACTATTATATAATTTTTAAGAAAAAATGGCTTACAACAAGACCCAAAAGCCGTTTTTTTTTGTACAAATACCTAATTCCGACTATAATTGAATAAGCCAAAAGCCATAAGCTTGAAGCTTGAAGCTTTAATCTTTCAGCTAAATAAAATATGGAATTAGGAGTATGCGAAGAACTCATCCAAAACAAATACGAAAAAAATCCAGCGACATTGGAAAACATTTCCCAATTAACGAATTCAGCGCGAGGCCAAGATAAACTTAGCTGCATGCAGTTGATGTGAGGTACGACACAGATCAAGAACTTTCTTCTAGGGAAACCATATACACCAGCAAAAACAAATGGATGACCAGGATTCACCGCTATACCAAGCGAAAAAGATCAGCAAACTCTACAAGCGACAACCAGCACAGAAACAGGAATAAAAGGATTCATAACCGAATACGGACATTACGCAATCAATGGACTGCTGATTTTCTTTGGAACGATATTTTTTCTTATCATCATAAGGAATATGATGAGATTTTTCTATGATGTATTCAATTCTGGAAGAATCATCTACCTAAAGATATTATTACCAAGAGGACAAAGCAAGCTTGACCGTGAGCAGGAAAAAGAGTTAGCCAAAGACATGAAAGAAAAAATCTGACGTATGGCACAGGTGTTTCACAACTTCCACAAAGTAGGATCATTAAGCCTAAGAGAAAATCTGATGAGAAAGCTTTTTGATAAAGCGAAAATGACGATGATTTATCATTATGAAGACGGAGCTCTCAACTTTATCATAGGAGCGTATCCAGAATATCAAAAAGTAATGGAAGGAGCTATTTCCGCACAGTTTCCAAATTGTTCAATAGAAAGAACGAAAAAACCAAAATTCTTCAAAAGAAAATATCACGAAATCATACCTATCGAACCAAAAAAAAATTCACTTTACAATATCAAGACGTTCAAACAACAACCGGATGATCCTATGAACAACATCATAGATTCCATAGGAAAGATATCCAGATACGATACGCTTACGATTGTGATGCCAATCAAACCGCTGGGAGATCGATTCAATAAAAAATCTCAGAAAGCAGTAGATAGATTATACAAGAATCTATCGCTCCATGGAACAAGTAATGCACGATGGACATATTTCATCATGCCGCGAAAGCTCATCGGATTCCTTATCAACGGACCAAGCCAAAGACTCTTGAGCAACAAAAAAGAAGAAGAGAATGTTACTATGGTACGTATGGTCAAAGCCAAGGAAGATTATCTCAATGCAATGGGAGAAGAATCAGCATTACCATTTTTCAATTCAGGAATATTGATTGCCACTAGTTCAGATGACAAAACAAATCTGGAAAAGAATCTGGATCTGATTGTAAGTTCATTGACTATCTACGGAGACGAATATGGAAACGAACTCGTAGAACCATACGGGAAAACAGATGTGTTCTGACGACTATTGAGACCATTCCGAAGGATTGCCATAAACAATTATATCACAAGATTCTGATTCAAAAAAAACATTTTATGAATAAATGAACTGACATCGCTCTTTCATTTTCCTGATGCTACCTACAACCGTTCGCCTATCATCTCATGGATGCAATACAAGGTTTTGCCTGCACCAGAAAATCTTCCGATCCCAAAAGAGTTCAATGGATATATCATGTGAGGAGTGTTGGCAGAAAGTTATAAATGAGGAAAGCTCGATAGTATATTGCAAGAATATCAAAAACATCGAGCAGTAGGACAGACAACAGAAAACGAAGAAGCGCTAGAACTTGCGGAAAAATTCACAGCAGAAGAATTAGCAGGTAGAGAGACGATAGAAAAAGACGGTAAGAAATATATCAAAATACTCAAAGAAAAAAAAGGATTCTGATACAAACTCTACAAAGACGCAATATTGATATGAACAAATATTTACAGAAACACGCTCTCCCCTGTGTATATGAAAAGGGATGATAGGATGAGGCATCACTACTGTATCGGAAAATCAGGTACCGGTAAATCCGTATTCTTACAGACCATAGCCAGGCAAGATATATGGAACGGAGACGGACTCTGTTTGATCGATCCGCATGGCGATCTTGCAGAAGATATGCTTGCATATATACCAAAGGAAAGAGCCAAAGACGTCGTCTATTTCGACGCTGGAAACGAAGAAAGACCGATGGGATTGAATATGTTTGAAATCAATATCCTCGATGAAGCAGATAGAGTCGTAAATGATGCTACAGAGATATTCATCAAAATGTTCGGTCCAGAAATCTTTGGCCCAAGATTACAAGAATATTTCAAATACGGAGCACTGACACTACTTGAAGACTTCGAGGACAGACCTACATTGCTCGATGTAGTAAGACTCTTCACCGACGAATGATATAGAGAATATAAAATAAAAAAAGTAACGAATCCTACGGTTAAAAATCGGCGAGAGAGAACATTCAATGCAATGGGCGATAGAGAAAAGCAAGAGATCATCCCATACTTCTCAGCAAAATTTGTATCCTTCAATACCAATAGATTGATCAGAAACATCATCGGTCAAACAAAATCAGCATTCAAGTTTGAAGATATCATGGACAACAAGAAAATCCTCATCATCAATCTCTCAAAAGGTAAGATAGGAGAATTGAACGCAAACCTGCTAGGTATGATCATTGTTTCCAAGATCTATACCGCAGCGATGGCGAGAGCAAGAGTTGAAGAATCACAAAGAAAGGACTTCTTTCTCTATGTGGATGAATTCCAAAACTTTGTATCAGGAACATTTGCAGATATCTTATCAGAAGCAAGAAAATATAGGTTGTCGCTTATCATGGCGCACCAATATATCGCACAGCTCGATCCACCAAAAGGACTCGGAGATGTCGGTTGAGGAAAAAATGATGTAAAAGCAGCGGTATTTGGTAACGTGGGTACGATGCAATCCTTCAAAGTCGGTGCGCCCGATGCAGAATTTTTGGAAAAAGAATATGCACCAGTGCTCTCACAGGAAGATATCGTAGGTATAGCCAACTATAAAGCATATATCAAACTCAATATCGATAACGCTACTACGCGTGCATTCAGTATAAATATGATCTATACGAAGAGTTACCAAAACAAGAAAATCGTACCTATTCTCAAGGAGTATTCTGCCAAAAAATATGGAAGAAAAAGAGAATTCGTCGACGCCGAAATGGAAGCAAGACTAGGAATCAATACGGATGAAACACAGCTTCCGGAACAGACCGAAGCCGAAAAAATAGCAGCAGCGGAAGCCGAAAAAGTAGCAGCCAACCAACCGAAACTGGAAGCGCCACATGTGCCGATCACGGAACAAAGATCAGAAGAATCTCCAGCAGAACCGCAAGCAGTTTCATCTCCTATAGTGGCTCCAAAAGTACAAGCTCCTGCATCAACAACTGCGACAAAACCTATAGTAAAATAATTTACTCAGAAAATATAAATGATAGATACTCCTCCATCATGAACAGCATGAAACTGAACAAACAATCGTTTGGAGAATATTACCAATTTCACAAAAGAGGAAGGAATAATCAACTTAACATCATACAATAAGAAAGTAATAATTCATTCTCATTTAGACAAAGAGCAGATAGACTTCAGAAAAAATATAGAAGCATTTCTAGAACAGACAATAGGGGAAAACATATTCGGTATAGGAAAGACAATAGATTATCATATTTTCACAGAAGGGGTATCATCCGTAGTAGCAAAAATAATTACCGAAAATAGCAAAGAATATATTTTCAAGTCATGTAATAATTTTCTCAAAGAATGAGACAACAAAACACACATAGAAGCAAAAGCATTTGAAATATGGAGCAAGCACTGAGTGAAAACGCCGAAAATATATCAAGAGTCTATGATAGATTTCAACAACAAAAAAATACCATATATACTCATGGAATATATACAGCCCACTAGGAAACTTACAGAAAAAAATGGAGAGAAAATAGCGTATGAAATAGGAGAAAATATCGGTAAAATAGCAAAATCAAAAGGAAAATGATTTGGATGGATAAAAAAGATAGAGAGAGATACTGCCGTAGGCGAATATGATAGGATGGAAGACTACTACGATGGATTAGAAAGGAGAATAACCAAAAATCTTACAGAAAAAAATCTTATAGAAGAAAAAGAAAGAACAAAATTTCATAAGGCGATACAAACAATAAAAAAAGATTTCACTTTAGGAACAAAAGCGTCACTCAATCACGAAGATATCCGATTCGACAATATCTTTCTCACAGAGCCAATAACTATTTTTGATCCAAACGTAAGATTAGATCACCCATTAATGGATCTTGCTACAACAGAATATTACTTATATATGAAAAGTACAATATCATGAGAGCAAAAAAACATTTTGAAAAAAAACCTTTGGGAAGGATACGAAAAAATAATTGGGAAAAAAATTGATAAAAATATTTTCAATGCTTGTTTAACGATCAAAATTATGCAAAAAATAGGTGTAATATATAAATATCCGGAAAGAGAAAAAAAAATAAAGAAAGCGTTGGAAATGCTAGAAAAAATAGAACTTAAATCTACTCTACTACCACCTGAATAATTTCTCCTCTTTTGTATTTCGAATCAACAGGAATTTTGATATAATTTTCTGTCCGACCTGATCATTTTCATTCGACAAGCACATTATGTGATACTCAAACATTGAACTGATGAAATTCCTCCGCGAGTTGGTCAGCGATTTTTTTTAGTTCTTTTTCTCTGTGTCTCTTGGTCACTGCATCGACCTGGTCAGGTAGCGAGAATGCAGGAATTTTTTCTCAAATCTGATGAGAAGAAAACGGAAATAAATGCACTTTGTTTATCTTATATTTTTTGATTCATTCTATCGTTTCATGAAATTCTTTTTCTGTTTCGCCGGGAAATCCGACAATAATATCTGCGCCGATCGAAACAGGAATTTTTCTTTTCAATGAACGAATTTTTGTCAGCAGACCATCTAATGTTTTGGCAGCATAATTCCTTTTCATACGGTGCAATACCCCATCAGAAAAACTTTGAATAGACAGATGAAAATGCGGAAGTATTCTTGGATGTTCAATCACCTTGAAGAATTCGTCGTCCAAGTATTCTGGTCATAATGATGATATTCTTATCCTTGGTATCTGGGTTTTCTCGAGAATATTCTTGAGCAGTGAAGTGAATTTGGATTCTTCCGGTTTTGTAGAATTCGAACATCACCACGCAGCGATATTCACTCCAGTAAGTACGATTTCCTTGCCTCATAACTGAGCGAACTCGTTGATCTCAATGATAATATCCTCCAACGGTCTCGTCATATGCGCTCCCCTTTTGTGAACGGTCAGACAGAAGGAACAGTAATTGTCGCAGCCATTCTGGATGACGACGAATTTTTTGGTGAACAGATTCTCTTTTGATTTGGATGCGTCGAATGCCGAGGTGCACTCAGGATGTTCGCCGAGCAAAGTAATCGAGTCCGAAAAAGGAAGCAGGTCAGGATAGATTTTATAGAATAGTTTCTCAGAAATTTTCTTTCCTCTCTTCAATGAGCCACATCCCGTAATATAGACGTGGCATCATTCAGCAAGTTTCTTCTTCGTTAATTTCACCCGCTTCTGCTTAGCCCTATCAGTAACCTCACAAGTAGTAATCAAATATGGTGTATCAGCAAAATCATGGTTGCGAAAATAATCGAGCCATTGATTTAAATAGTATTTATTGAGTCTACAACCAAAGATACTGTACTCCATGAAAATTAATGAATAATGAATAGTGAAAAATGAATAATGATAGAAATGCTTAATTATGAACTATTGTAAAAAACACAATAGCATATAATATGACAAATACCGACATTATTCATTATTAATTTTTAATTGTTAATTTAGTGCGAGCTATTTAGCGCCGCAACATTTCTTATATTTTTTGCCGGAACCGCAAGGACATAGATCATTAGGTCTAGTCTTGCCTCCTGACTGCGGAATCATCGGTTCATCAAAAACTTCAGGTGATCATTTTGGTTGATTTTTGTCATCTACTTCGAAGATTTCGAATCCATCAGTATTTTCGTAGACCATTTTTTCAGGAGCAGATTGTGGTTTCTGAATCTTCACTTCTTTCATCTCAGCACCAACCTTTTCGAGCATTTTAAGATATTCTGCTTCGCTCTGGGAATTGACGGTAATGGTTTGCGGAGCTTGCTGCTGCTGTTGAAGCATAGCAAAATCTATACCAGCGATATATGCAGTCACATCGAATTTTAATCTATAAAGCAAGGTCTGGAATTTGTCATACGCTTCTGATTTGTAGACAATCAACGGATCAAGCTGTGCATATCACATAAGTCCGACCTTATCCCTGAGATATTCCATTTCATCAAGATGTTTCACTCGAAGCGTATCCAAGTGATAGAGATACACATCCTTGAAAATCTGATACAATCTATCTACATCCATCATAGCGAATTTTTCTTTGAGCTGATCAAGCATAAACAGTGAAAGTTCTGCTTGCAGATGATCAAAATCCATCTCAGCAAATTTTTGCATCTGCTGATGTTCAAGCTTCAAAGAGAATTCCTTATCCATAATACGAAGAAATTGTGCAGGAGATTGTTCAAGCGTTCTTGCATTTGTTATCTGCTGTCTCACGATATCATCCATATTTTCCTGTATCTCAAGTTTAATCGTCTCGACTAGATATTTTCTCATTTCTTCATCAGTTTCACTGACTAGGATATCATCTCTCTTCTTATAGATAGCCTGTCTTTGCTTATTGATGACGCTATCATAATCAAAGAGGTGTTTTCTGATACCGAAATGCCGACCTTCCATCTGCTTCTGGGATCTTACGATAGAACTGGTGAATTGGCTTTGAGTAAGTTCAAGATTTTCAAGTTCAGATTTTCCGAGCAGCATAGCAGCAATGCCTTGGATTCTCTCTCCTCACATCTTACGCATAATGAGATCATCAAGCGCGACAAAAAAAACAGAGACACCAGGATCTCATTGCCTTCCTGCACGTCCTCTCAACTGATTATCGATTCTCCTGGATTCGTGTTTTTCCGTACCGAGGATAAAGAGTCCATAATGGAAATCCTGCTCTATAGTATCTTTTGCAGAGTTATCACTAGGTTTGAAGAATATTTCAGCAAATGCATCAGTGTTTGCTCTCTTGCCACGATTGAATTTTATCTTCATCATAATACCATCATGGCTAATCCGATCTTGTTCAGCTTGTCTGATCAATTCATCATTCATTCAAATAATTCTTCTGACACCATCCATGGTAAGTTCAAACTCAACGGATGAATAGATATCTACAGAAAGTCATTTCTTTTCCGTAATGATTTGTTTTTTGATCCATTTAGCATAATTGTCTGCTAATTTTTCATTGAGTCACGCCTCAAGTTTGATATCCGTTCCTCTACCTGCCATATTGGTTGCAACCACAACGCTTTTGAATTTACCTGCTTGAGAGACAATATGCGCTTCCTGTTCATGAAATTTTGCATTCAAGACATAATGTGTAATCGCATCCTTTTCCAAGATTCTGGACACATATTCGGAAGTAGCGATATTCGCCGTACCGATCAAGATAGGTTGTCCTATTTCATGAGCGAATTGGATATGTTGTTTCACAAATTTTCGCTTGATAGATTCATTGTAAAACACCTTATCGTTTTTATCGACTCTGATGGTAGGTTTATTGGTAGGTGCTTCCAAAACAGAAAGCTCATAGATCTTTTCAAATTCCTCTCCCTCTGTCAATGCAGTTCCCGTCATACCGCAAAGTTTATTGTATTGTTTGAAAAAATTTTGATACGTAATAGTTGCCAAAGTCTTGGACTCTCTTTGGATTCTTACTCCTTCCTTGGCTTCGATGGCTTGATGCAATCCTTCTGAAAATCTCCTTCCTGGCATCGTACGACCGGTATGTTCATCAACGATCAAGACTTCACTATCCTTGACAATGTATTCTTTGTCTTTTTCATAGACAGCTTGTGCACGAAGTGCGTTCTCTATATGATGAATCTCCTCATATCAGAGATCCTTATAGAGATTCTCCACCTTAAGAATCTGTTCCAATTTTGTGATTCCGCTTCCGCTCAATGATGCTGTTTTGGTTTTTTCATCGATATAATAATCACCATCTTCTTCTTGATCCTTGCCTGATTTACCTTCAGTCAATAATTCTTGCAGCAATCATTTAGATACTTTTTTCTTGCTCGTGCAAGGAGTCAATCCTCTAGCTATTTGTGCATAATAGATATATTTTTCCGTAGCTTCAGCATTCGGTTCGGAAATAATAAGCGGAGTTCTTGCTTCATCGATCAAGATACTATCGATTTCATCGACGATAGCATAATTGAGCGGTCTCCAAACAAGAGATCTGTCCTTCATGGATTTTACGAGATTATCTCTCAAATAATCGAATCCAAGCTCTGAATTTTCGATATAGGTGATGTCCTTAGCATATTCCTCTCTTCTTTTTTGCAAAGAAACAGCCTTAGTCACACAACCACAACTAAGTCCCAACCGATGGTATACATGTCACATCCATTGTGCATCACGAGAAGCAAGATAATCATTGACGGTAACAACATGGACTCATTTACCAGACAACGCATTGAGATATACCGGTGCAACAGCCACAAGAGTTTTTCCTTCTCAAGTCTTCATCTCAGCGATAATTCATTTGTGCAATATGATTCCTCACAGCATCTGAACATCATAAGGAACCATATTCCGGACAAGCTTTTCTCATTTGACTTCGACTTCTGAACCCACCATTCTCTTGCACGCTTGTTTCACAGCAGCAAACGCTTCAGGAAGGATATCATCAAGTGTCTCGCCTTTTACAAGTCTATCCTTAAATTCCTGAGTCTTCGCCTTGATCTGATCATCAGAAAGCGAATCGAATTCAATGAAAAATTCGTTTATTTTTTTTACGATAGGTCGGAGCTTATTGAGCTGTTTCTGATTGTAATCACCAGCTATCAAGTTGATCAATTTTCCAAACATGTTTTTTCTGAAATTGCTAAAATAATTATTCGCCGGAGCGAATAGCATGTCGATAGTAGCAAATTTAGAAAATAAAACAATGGAAAAAAAAACTTCTTTGATCCGAATAAAAATAAGGTTCTTACCTTATGTTTTAGAGCGACATACACAAAAAATCCATCAATGAAAACGTTTTGCAAAAAAAACACATAGAAACGCCACATCAAAAAGCAGTTTACTATTGAATACATACACCAAAAACATATATCAGAATCATATTTCTTTTTTATCCTCTTATTATTACTCATGGTAGTTAAGAAACCAGTAAAAAAGATGGCCGCGAAAAAACCAGCGGCTAAGAAACCAGCAGCGAAAAAATGATGCTGCTGCAAATGTAAAAAATAACACGAATTTCTTTGTTTTAAAAAATCGGCGAATGCCGATTTTTTTAAAATATTTTTCTAAATATTTTTTATTTTTTTGAAAAAAAATATTCCGCAGAAAAAGATAAAGAAATATAATAGGTGGTACCTGATATTTCGATGTGCTTTTTTTTAGTGATTATTTTTTTTCTTAATTCACTTTCTCTTGCAATTACCAATAAATAGCATATATCTGATGTGTTATATCTCTTTTTTATTCTCTTATTATCTACTCACAATGGTTGCAAAGAAAAAACCAGCTGCAAAAAAACCAGCTAAAAAAGCTGTAAAGAAAGTTGCTAAAAAGGTTGCTAAGAAACCTGCTAAAAAGGTCGCTAAGAAGCCTGCCAAAAAAGCTGCTAAAAAGGTTGCTAAGAAACCTGCTAAAAAGGTCGCTAAGAAGCCTGCCAAAAAAGCTGCTAAAAAGGTTGCTAAGAAACCTGCTAAAAAGGTTGCTAAAAAAGCCGCTAAGAAACCTGCTAAAAAGGTTGCTAAAAAAAAGGCTCCTAAAAAGGTCGCTAAGAAAAAGGCTCCTAAAAAAGTCAAAAAAGCTAAAAAGGTTGCTAAGAAAGTAGCTAAGAAACCTGCTAAAAAATTAGTTGGACGAGCTGCAGTCAAGATCAAGAAATAATTTCTCTTGAGTATAAAAAAAACCCGCTTAGGCGGGTTTTTTTGTTTTCTGTAATGATATAGATTCTTGATGTATCCTCTCTCGAAGATCAGCAACAAAGCTTTCAGAGAGTCATTTCTTCTTTGCTCTATTCTTGAGTAATGCAACAAGTTCATTCCATCTCGAAATATCTAACGCAGGAAGCGTATGAAGCTTTTTGTATTCGCCGATTTTTTTCACTACGGCGAATCTCTTGGCAAGAAGCTCGATGATAGCGATATCTATAGTGTCTATTTTTTTTCTTAAGTCATCCAATGACATATCATATTCATAGCGATTAAATAGTTTTTCGATTGATCTCAATAGATTTTCCCCTCTGCAAGAGCCGGATAATCCTCTTTTCCCTTTTGAGGATGTCAGGATGTCATGTATATGCGACAGTGACAGAATATGCTGATGTTTTCTTATCGTTTTTTGTGAATTCCTGGAAAATCTTTTCCAATGCAGACAACCCATGAAATCTGATTTTTTTGAAATTGAGGAATTTGGTGATAGTGGCTTGATAATGGAAATATCCGTAATTGAGAGGGATAAGCGTATCAACCATTGCGTCCTTGAAGTATCTCAGATCAAATTTTAAAATTTTATTGACGAGAATATGAGAATAGGAAAGAGCGGTAAGATAATATTTTCGCAATGGGACTTCCTTGATCCGATAATGGAACGGACTATGGAACTTTCTGATAGATTTTTGAACAGCAGTAAGCGAATATCATTTTTCCATATATTGGAAAAGATCCTGAGCGACCTCAACATCTGCAAAATCTCATAACAAACCGATTTTGCCTACCAATGAATGAGTGAAACAATAGTCTTTGACGTAGGTAGTAAACAAAGGGAGAATAGAAGTATATCAGGATGCAGTCTTCATTTTTCATGAAAGGATATACGATTCGTATATCGGAGAAAGTATAATAGCATCGACTTTTTGCTTCTTTAGATACGAGATCCCTGCCTCAACAAAATCCAAGGACTGATGGAATGTCTTATCACCATAAGGTCGATGAAGAAAATCATAATATATGACATACTCATGGTCATATTTTGCAAGAAAGGTGAACAGCGACAATGTCTCAGAGCCGGAAGTGATTATTCATATTTTCATGAGATCTCTTTTTTGAAATAAACATATTTTTTGAGTAGATCGGTAAGCTCTTTTACCGTAGCCGCATTACTCAGAGAATCAATAACAGTAACCTGCGCTTTGAGTAACAATGCATAAGACCTCAAATCGATAGTTCCATATCCACGAGTTACAAGATTGTCTATTTTTACCAAAGATTTCTGCAGACTGATCTTGTAAGGCGTAATCCTTATGACAAAATATTGGACATATTTTTTTATCAAATTGCTTTCAAAAGTTTTCATGCTCTCCATGATCTGGGCTTTTGCATTTTGAAGTTTTTGCTGGTATTCTATTTTCTGATTTCTGATTTCCAACCAATAAGAGATATTACGGCGTTTATCTACATAATATTGTATCTTATCAAGATCGCCAACAGTCTGAAGAATAAGCTGGTCTATAGACGCAATCGTATCATTACAGGTATAATATCACGTAGATTGTTTAAGGGAAATAATGACATTGTCTTTTTCCACCATACAAAACAAACTATCCGACCAAGCAGCGCTTGTCGTTCAGATACCTAATACTATAAATGCTATTATCACAAATGCTTTCTTCATCAACACACGCAAAGATAAAATACCTACAAAACATTAGTACAATTCATTGATGAGTTTTTTTATACCGAGCCAAAAATACGTATCAGGAACTTTACCGGTCTTGATTGCTGCATCCAATTCTATGAGTTTAGTATAGAATATCTCTATATGCTGTTTATTCGCCTTTAGAGCAGCTATCTTGGTATATTCATTTTTCACTTGCCGAGGATTCATCTTAAGGAATGAAGCGATATCCTTGCTCTCCTTGATTCACGATTCATCCAAATCTATCATGAGGATATAGAATTTCATAGCCCGATACAACATACCGACGAACTGATTCCGATCAGCACCGCCTTCTTGGATCTTTTCAAGAATCTGTATCGCTTTCTTTTTGTCCGTGAACAATGTTTTCAAAAGAGTAAATGAATCAGTCTCCACCTGACCAAAAACGATATAATCAATCATCGCTTCATCTATGGATTTTTGCTGTTTCACTTTTGCTCGAGTCCTGAGTTTGTCGCATTCAAACCAGATACGATACAAATCTGATCAGACTTTCGTAAGGAAATGTTGGATTGCTTCACGAGTGATAGTAAATTCCTGAAGCTCATTTTTTATGAACGTCTCCAAATCATTACCCTTGAGCTGATTGAATTCTTTGACGGTAGCATGCTTTTCGAGGAACTTATATAACCTCAATCTCTTGTCCGGCATCGGACTGACAAAAACCAGCAAAGAATCATCCGGAATCTTACCATCAGCTTTGACAAACGCATCGATAAAATTTGCTAACTGTTCATTTTTGTCCTCACCAAGTTTAGTGAGAGCATCCAATGGGATACCGTTGATCAAGATGAGCTTCTTGGTGGTGAAAAGTCCGCTATAATAGATAGCTTGTTTGATTTGACCTATATCAAGATTATCAAGTGTAAAATAGAACACACTATCTGGTCAAAATTTACCGAGAAAATTCTCCTTTCGTCTTTGGAGTTCTTTGTCCAGAAGATAGGTCTCCTGCCCAGTAAATAAATAGACATTTTGCAGCATAAATGATAATCGATAATGGTCGTGAAAAAATAGCGATGTAACGCATGACCAGTGTATCGTTTCATCCAACAAATTCAAACAAAAAAATTCTTTGTAATTTTACATCAACTAATTACACTATCCCAACAGAAAAAAAAATATCACTATATATCTTTTTTTCTTGTTCCTTTTCTCTTTACCTTTCTTTCAGATAATGTTCAAAAAAATCAATAAAGCTTTAGCGAAGCCAGTCATTCGATTGATCAGACTCTATCAGTATACACTGTCACCTGACAAGTGATTGCTCTCTTTTTGGCTAAAAGGAAGGATATGTGCCCACGAGCCGCATTGCAGCAAATACAGCGTCTCCGTATTGAAAAGATACGGATTCCGACCGGGAATATTTTATGCATGAGATAGAGTCCTGCATTGTACGGCAAGCACGCACAAACACTATGATCCTGACCATTATAGAGTGGTGTTTTTTTCCTCGGCGCCGATAGGTGTGCCGTTTCTCGAACGCCTGACAAACGATAAGAGATTCGAAGTCGTAGGCATCGTCACCCAATGCGACAAGCCGGCTGGCAGAGGGATGGGAATGTGCGAGAATATCATCAAACAGTGCGGGAAAAAATTGAAAAATTCTGAATTTTGAACTCTGAATTCCGAATTTATAATCACTCCCAAAAAGCTGAATCCTGAGAGATCAGAGGAAGGACGTGAATTCGCTCAACGATTGAAAGAAAAAAATCCGGATTTTTTGGTGGTTATCGCATACGGAAAAATAATCCCACAAGCAATCTTGGATATCCCAAACATCGCACCAATCAATATCCATGGCTCGATATTACCGAAATACCGTTGAGCATCCCCTATTCAATCGACATTGCTACATAATGACAAGGAAACGTGAATAACGATAATGAAGATGGACGCAACAATGGACACAGGAAATATGATCGACATTCTCAGATTCACGATCCCATTCAAACGAACCACGAAAGAATTGATCGATGAGATGAAGAAGATAGGTCCGAAATTTTTGAACGATACGCTTCGGAAATTCTGAAAAAAAATATTGGGAGAAGTGAAACAAAACGAGAACAAAGCGACCTATTGCGGAAAAATCGAAAAAGAATCCTGACTGATCGATCCACGGAACGACTCAATCGAAACGATCTACAACAAATACCGTGCATTCGCGCTTCGACCAAAAATCTATTTCATGCTAGAAAACAAAAGAGTGATCATAGAAGAGCTCAAACTGAATGAGCCACTCTACAATAGCAACGATGAAGTGCCATTATTCAAAAAAAACGAATTACATCCAGCCATACAAGCGATCAAGCTGAAACCGGAAGGCAAAAAAGCCATGGATCGGAAAGAGTTTTTGAACGGATATATGAAGTAAAATTTATGTTGAAATAACAAATGATATCGCTATCATACAATGCGAACTATAACTAATTTTTATCATATATGCAAAAAAAAATGCTTTTTGACTTCCAAGCATTCATCGAAGAGCTCAGAGAAAAACCAGAAAAAAAGCAAATCGTAGAAAAATACGAGAGCCTTTTCGGAGAAATCAAAGGAGATATAAAAGATCAGATACGATATACAGAATACCTCTCCAAATTTGAAACATTGCCGTACGAGACACCTGAAGAGCTCAAAAATGATTTTGATCGAGACTTACTCGAACAACTGGTTGTAGGATCTTTTAGCAGCGACTATGAACTCAAAAAAGAAGAGAATAAACAGCAAAGAGAGCTCTATATCGCAGTCAAAAGCGGAGATCAGAGTGTTGTCAAGACGGTTTCAGAATTATGGTCATTCCAAATATTGAGATTGTACGAGATCTATATCGAAGAACAAATGAACCTCCATTCTTTGAAAGCGGAAGATGAAAACGAAAGAAACACCATTGACACAGAAAGAGAAATGAAAATCAAGAGACGGGATGCAGTGAGACAGACACTCGACAGAGAAGAATTGGGAGAAAAAGCCAAAGAAGAGCAAAAAGGCAAGATGGAAGATTTGATGGGACAACTATAAAGCAAACATATTTTCCAAAAAAAGCTCCACGGTTGTGGAGTTTTTTTTATAATAATTTCATAAATTAATTTTTCAAAACTAAAAAAGTACCTTCAAAAAAAAATAGACTACGAAAATCGAATAGCCTATTTTTGAATAAGAATTTTATTCCATATAAGGAGAGTATACCCTCTTCCAAGCGATAAGCTTTGCATATCGTTTTGGATTTTGGTGACTGTCCGGAATAAGTTTAAGCTTAACAATGACCTTGTTCTCATAAGAAATTTCTACAAGTTCAGTGTATCCACTTTTAATAGGTTGGAAATAGCAGCCACCAATGAAATTAGGCAATCCATATTTATCCTCATCAATGAGATTAAAATGACTGGAAGTCCATCCAACAGAAGAATCCCCAGCAAGAAGTTCCGTAACCTTAATCTCATAATCACGACGGGGCCTATTCAATGAAGGTTGATGATACACCCAACGAAACACATCAAGGGTATATGTACCATCTTCTGCATATTGTAAGGCAAGTACAATGGAATCACTACCAACTAACTGAGTAGGAATTTCATAGACAGTATGAAAGCTAACTACATTCGAAGGAGGAATGGGTTTACTTTCAATAGGAAGGAGAAGAGAATCAAAAACAATGAAATCATCATTCACAGTTTCCTTTTCTCGTGAGTTCGTGCAGCTTATAAATAAACTTATTAAGCTGATGCCGATAAAAACCAAAAAAGTTTTCATTGTTCAGGTTTTAGGTGATTTTTGTTAATCTTTTTGTTATAAACAAAAATGAATATATATATTTTAATATAAAAGTCAAGTAGAGAAATATTTACTAATATGAACTATATGTACTAAATAAGAAACTTGGAATTGGCTGTGCATACGTAGCGTCCAAAGCAACGCTTTGATTACCATACGATGATTGGCTCGCAAGGAAGAACGTATCGGTAGGAAGGAGATATGGTGATGAAGTTTCCAAACAGAAAGATTGTTCTGAAGTATCAGTATTGGTGATTATAAGATAGAGCGAATATCTAAAATCAGCATTAGCATATCAATTGGCTATAGTAAGATCCAATTGGCTATAATACTCCTCAAAGGATTTGATGAATGAAGTGAATCCATCATTCCTATTTCAGGAATGAGAATAAGTGCCATTTTCATACAATTCTCCTCAGGTGAGCAACAATATACCAAAGATCATTTTGCCTTCTCCACGAGGAGCAAATGCTATTTTATCCTGTTTCAAAACATCTGCAAGATTCTGAGTGGAAATAGGTGTAGTAAAGATACCTGCAGCATCTCCTGTATATCCATCTCTCAACAAAGGAACGATGATAGATTGTCACCCGCTCAAAAGATATGGATGATCACAGCCGCTACCCTGTCGAGGATTTTTGGAAAGCAACGACGTAAGTCATGAAATAGAAAGCGAAAGATGCGTTCATGTAGCAAAATTGTCGCGGATAACAACATCTCAAGAGTTTATGGTATATTCGAAACCGACACCACGGACAGATAGCGCAGTCAGTCAAAATTCCAATCCTGCTTTTGCAAGATAATATGACTTATAATATGAGTGCACAACAGCAGACTGCTTCATCATTTGTTGCACAAAATTCATCGACAAAATCCCTAGCAATGACGATGCCAGTAAAACGAATATCACAAGTATGCTAATGTTTCATTTTTTTTTCATATACAGATTGATGAACGATGGATATAAAGATGGATTAGATGGATTAGATAGATTAGATAGATTAGATAGATTAGATAGATTAGATAGATTAGATAGGTTAGATGGAATAGGATTTAAACCGTCTATATGGGTCTGTCCCATCTTTACGTTTAAAAGAATTGCTGAAAAGGAACCGTTACATGCGTCGCTCGTTGCCTGCCATAATTGGTGCTATATGCTTTGAATATCATCCGGAATCATGGAACATTGAGACAGTTGATATAGGTAGATTGAGCACACAATCATTCGGTTTCCAAATATTGTTCTTCAGAAGCAAAAGGAATGATTTTGAACATCGCTTTGCTGACAAGCACTTTTTTTGTATTGATGAGTTCTCTTTTTTTGCCTCAGACATCTACGAACAAAGAGCAACCGGATCATGCACCGGTCAACGCATATTCCACAGCTGGATCGATACAATCGCCTTCCGTATACAATTTTACTTCGCCATCCAATCAGCTGAGATACAAGACATCGGTAATTCACATATTTTCCACGAGATTGGTTCAACTAGATTCCGTAGTATATTTTGTGTAATCGATACTATTCCTATCCGAAAGATTCTGCACCGTCTGTGATATCTGAAGGATTTCTTGTGCAACTTCTTTTTCTTGTTGAACACGGAACACCATAGTAGATATTCGATTGTACGTCCTCAGAAGCAAGACAAAAAGAATACCGAGAATAGCCATCACGATAACGAGCTCCAACAATGTCATTCAACGTTTAGTTTTCATCTCTCGTTAATAATTTCAAATAAAACTTTCCAGGACTACTTCTCCGGTTTTCGTACCTTTCATATACAAAACATGTGATTCGACTTTCAGAATTTTATTGGACGGCAATATTTTTCCTCATTCACGAACAACAGCAAATGATAGATATCTAGCAAATGGCGTCTCTGTTCATCCTTGCTGATGTGCGTATCGGAACAATTGAGTAGATGCGATATCTCAAGTGATGATATACAATCTGTTTTCATTTCGCAATGATGCAAAATCCTCTCATTTTTTGACAGGAAGCGCATGCATATAGGTACCGGAAGCAAAAGAGATTTGCAAAATTTTGCTATCCTCGGCTCATGAGGAAAAAAACCAGGAACAAGCACCGACCAAAACGTTTTCATCCTGGGTTTCTATAGTGATATCAACGATATCCTCGTATACGAGACAATCCCGAGGAAGCGATTTATCAAGATTGGAATCTCTCATATTGTAGACAAGTTCCATTCCCTCTTTTGCAAGAAACGTCGCTGTAGTACGCATCTGCGTATTATCGAGAGTCACAAGATTCTGGGTAATCAAACGTAGGACAGCAAGCACACCAATAGCAAAAACCGTAATCGCGATGATCACTTCGATAAAGGTGAATGCTGACTTCTTTTTCATATAAGGGCTAACAAACTAAATTTTTTGATGCATGTTGCATGATACATGATACATGAACTTTATAGTTTTATAACTAAATAGTTCGTGCATCTTGTATCTTGTTTCTTGTATCATTATTCCACGCAGCGAGTTTCGATTAATTTACAGGTTTCCGAGGGAATTTCAAAGCAATATTGTTTGCCGTTCTCAGGAACGAAGACTTGGAAAGAAAACAGCGATCATTCAAAAGAGCATCCGATTACATACGGAGCAAAAGACAGATTAACGGAACTGGTTTCATCTTCATCAATTACAAAAGAACGGAAAACAAGTCCGTTAAGTTTAGAATCAAAAATAGGAGTGCCTTGATCTGTCTGATACCAAGTTCCACTACCGAAACCGATAGTAAGCTGTTGATATTTTGTCCCGTCACGGAAACTTGAAGTCATATTTTGATTGTAGAGATCATTATATCGTCCCACAAATTGTTCTTTGAGGGATTGAGCCTTGAGGTCGACGATACGGCCAGAACCGAATCTCATGGTCGCTGTCATGAGGACACCGATCACTAGAAGCACTATAACCATCTCTATGAGAGTAAACGCTTTCTTCATATATACTGATAAATAAAGAATAGTGTATATGTAACGATTACCTCAATCCTTTCAACAAAAAAGCCGACAAAAAAATCCTCCAGAATTTGACAAAAAAAAAACGATTACAATTACATAAACAATTTTTATTCTTTTATAAAAATAAAATGCCTATTGAAGAAGGAAACACAACGCCTATTGAAGAAACAAAAACAATACCTATTGAAGGGAAAAACACAAACACAGGTAAAGAAACGAAAACACCAAACACAAACGCAGTAGAAAAATTAACCCCTGAAGAAAGCGTAAAAAGGGTAGAGCAATTAATAAATGAAGCGTCAGGTCTAGACATAAATTATCTAAGTCATGATCCAGACTGAAAACTATCATCATCATGGGATTGAAAAGAGTGATATTTTTCAGTAGATGCTGAACCTAATGAACAAGACATTGCAAAATGAGTAACAAAAGTCTCGATGGATTTTTACATATCAAAAGATTATGTAGATGTAAATAAGCTAAAAGATAAAGAACCAGAGAGTATGCATATCATCATTACTAAGATGGATGCAGATGGGAAAACGGTTAGTGATTTAAATATACAGTATAGTAAAGGACTTGAACCACATCGGATAATAATGTCTAATGGAGGAGGAGTTAAAGGAGTTAGAGAAACTGATGTAATAGAAGAGGAAACATTAGATATAATCGAAGAAAGAATACAAAAGGAAAAAAAGAAAATAATAAAAAGAGAACTAGATGCTGCTCAAAATAACGAAAAACAAGAAAAGCAATGAGCTGATGAAGATCTTGAAACCAATCTTAACAACTTAACATAACCAATATACATTTTCAAATGTAAAAAAACTGTCTTCATCGACAGTTTTTTACTATAGTCCATAACAAGACAAAATCCGACATTCTCCATTTTTCATTCTTCATTCTCAATTCTCCATTCTGAATTCTACATTCATTTACAGTCCTGCTCCTTCCATAATCTGCAGAATCAACCCGAAGATTCCCAATGCAATCACAAGAATCACACCTCAGACACCGACCAACATGATCGGCTCGATAATCTTGGAAGAACGTCCGACAAGGACATTGAGATCTTCTTCGTACATCTTGAGAACATTTTCCAAAGAATTTGAGAGGTTCGCTGTCTCTTCTCCCACCTTGATCATCACGGATACGTCAGAAGGAATCAGATCTGTCTCATATTGTAAGGTATTGTAGATAGTCTCTCATTTGTTCAATCCTGTGACGACACGTTCAATCATCTGTTGATATGCGGGAATACCAAGAATATCACGCAGCAAGCTGAATGTTTGGAGGTAATTCATACCGGCAGACATCATCAGTTTGGTATATCTGCAGAATTTGACGAGATAAAAATATTTGGTCATCTTACCGATCAAAGGGATACCCAGCAAAATGCTAAATCGTGTTTTCTTGCCGAATTCAGTAGAAAAGAACACTCATCCTACCAATCACAATCCTGCGATAATTCATAGCATAGTCTTCCATTGCGTTTGAAAAAAGACAGATGTATCATTGAGTGCTCTAGTAATCCATGGCAACTCGAGGTTTTGGAAACTGGTCGCTATAGAGAAGATACCAGGCAGTACAAGCAAAAACAAAGCAAATACGGCCACGATAGAAATCACTATCAAGATCATAGGATACATCAACGCACCGATATATTTATTTTTCATTTCTTTGACATAGACATATTCGTTGGATAATGACTGGAGAATCATAGGCAGATTACCAGACATTTCTCATGCTTTCACGATAGTGTAATCACCTTGATCAAAATAATCTGGAAGTCTATTTAATGCATACGAAAAGCTTTTTCCTTTACGGAGAAACGCTAGAATATTTCTTGAGATTTCTTTGAGTGCGTAATTATCTGAGCTTTGGCCTATGATATTCATCGATTCAACAAGAGACACTCCTCCATTGAGAAGATAAGAGACTTCCTTGAAAAAGAGAATCTTGTCTTTTGTTCAAAAGCTTCCTCTATCTATGGATTGTAAAGTAGATACGATCATACTATCAATCGGACCTGGTCTGTATTCCTGTGTGTTTTGCTTTTCTGTTTCCACCATAAGCAATGCGAATTTTAAATTTTAAATTTTGAATTTGTAATTTTCAAACGTAAGCACGATGAGATGTTTTTAAATTGTAAATTTCGAATTTTAAATTCCAAATTATTTAGTCTGTGTAGTAATACGCATTCATAGTAATATCTACTTCTTGTTGAGTCGTATAATTAGCAATATCGTAATTGACTTTGTCGATCTTGTACAGGACACGATATTCCTCATCCGAAAGTACTCTCTTCTCTACATTATCGATAAAAGAAAGGAGTACATCCTTGGTATCGAATGTGATATTGAGCTGGAGCGGAACGTAATAAAGGTTTCAGAAGAATTGTTTTGGTTCTCCTATAGCGATCTTATTTACCAATCCGTTTTTTATTTTGGTGACAGGATCTCTCAAAAGATATTCATTGATATTTGCAAGAAGGATTTTTTCATTGACCGCCATCTTTGGATCAGTCAGGTTGTTGAGCTGGATATATGATCTTGCAAACGAAAAATTATTTCTCAAAGAAGGATCTATCGAACTACAATTTGTTCTAGTATTGAGACAAGAAATGATATTGGATTGTTGAGTCTCGATTTTTTCGATCAATTTTTTGTCCGCGTCCGCTTGCAATTTTTTGGTTTCGAACGTAGAGATTTGGAAATTGATATCGGTGACATCAGTCTTGGTTGCTTGATATTTGTCCCATGCCGGCAAAAGGATATTGTTGCCAAAAATGATAAGCACGAGAAGAAGGATGATAAAATATACCCTATATCTGATGCTGACGACTCTCGATGTTGTAATCAATACCTGAGAATCTTCCGCAAGTGCATCGACTTCAACGGATTTTTTCTGCTGCTGTTCACCCAGCAAACGATCGATAATCTGACTATTCTGCGGTGCTGCCTGTTCCTGCATCGTTGATAACGTTAGCTTCTAAAACAAACTCATATGAATTACTCTCCGCTACCCTATCATAGGTCTGGATGCGGATATTCTTGACGAAATCCAAACTAGAGAATCTATCGATCAAAGAACGGACACCTTTACTTACATTGGAATAATACAAAAGCAAAAGATTGGAAACCTGTCCCTTGAGCGTTATCTTATCCATGCTGACATTGAAATCAGAAAGCTGGATGACATCTGTTGTGCTCGTATCGACCTGCTTCATATCTTCCAACATCGTGATCACCTTGGTGATATAATCAGATCGTGGCATCGTCACTTGTTTCTCTTCAAGAATCTTAACAGCTTGCAATTTATTGTACCCTTCAAGCGATTTGTAATTATCAAGTTCCTTGGTTTGTTCTTCAACAGTTGCACGTTTATCCGTGATATTCTGATTCATCAGAAACATGCTTACCTTGAGATAGATGAAAGCGACCAATGATAAGCCAAAGATGATAAGCAATATCTGGAAGTAGTTTTTCCATCTAGAATGGAATCTGCCTGCACGCATGGAAATAGATACAAAGTAAAATCATATCTAAGTATATTCGGAAATCGTAATTTTTCCAAATCAAACGCTCTATACAGCATTTCTTACCTTTCAAAAAACAATAAAAAACAAAATAAACTTGACATTTATAAGTAAATGTATATATATATATAGAAAACTAAATATTTGCAAAAAGAATTAGGCATTATTAATTAAAAAAATTCTCGTGAGATTCCTTGGCTCAGAATCGTAACGAGAGCACCTCTTCTGGTTTCCAGAGAGGTGTTTTTTTTATATTCAGAGAATCTGTAATTCAAGATCAGACAATTTTTTCATTTTTTCAAACACATCACTCACCGTATGTCGCAAATCACCAAGATCTGCTTAACGGTATCATTATTTTCCTATCAAGAGATCTCTCGCTTTTTGCAATAACTCTTGAGACTTTTTTTTGTCTTCTTCAGTTTGTGGTTTTTCTTGTACAACAAAAACAGGTTTTTTAGGCGCTATTTTTTTGATGCCGCTATTTCTCAACCAGGTCAAAATCACATAATAATGACTCTTATACTTATCTCACTTACTACCGATATAATCATTTAATCTAAGTATAGTGCTCTTGATAATCTTTTCACCGTAATCAGTAATCAATAGAGTATATTCATCCTGAGTCAGATACACAAAATCCAAAAATTTCCTTTTTTCTATTGGAGCTGATTGAGTGATAGTCTTAGCTTTAGTTACCTTTTCTTGGACAAGTTTATAGTCCAGCCAATCCTTAAAGTTGAGGATATCGACTTCCTCATGATGTTCTTGTTTAATCTTTTGTTCGATAACATACGTATCATATTCCGCCATGACGTTCTTGGCAATGACATATTTTCTCGACATACCATCTGAGAGAGAAATAAAGAAGATATCACCTAAAAAAAACAGGTAGCAAATATATAAAAATTCTTACCCACAATACAAGAAAAGAAATAAAAAATTAGTACACGCTCAAGAGAAAAAATACTTGCTTTTTATCTCAAAATATGTATAATATTGACATATATCCAAATACCAGTTTCAACTGTATTTCCTTTGAAACTTTACCATTATTCCAAAACAAAATGTTAAAACATGCAGAAAGACTAGGCAAAATGCTTGCCTGAGCAACCACAACCAAACCAAAGACAACCACACCCAAGATACCAGGAACGATAATTTCCGAAGAACAGAGCAAGGGCTATGTTTTTTTTCATATTAAACCATTCAAAGACAATGATCATGGCGTCAATCATCGGGACACCATAAGCAAAAACATCATCAGCCTCAAAAAAAAGAAAATCATATTTATGATCAGTGGAAATATTACCGATATCAAAATGTATGTCGGTGTGCCCAAAGATTTCAAAAGCTATTTTGAAAATACATTCTATACGAGTTATCCGACATCAGACCTTCAAGAGATAAAAGAGCCCTTATCCATACCGCAAAAAAGGGAACGATTACAATTCGACAAAGAAGGCACGCTGCTCACCAAAGAGGAATTCACGAGAGGATGAACCTATATGGATCCTATGAACGGAATATTTTCGCTCTACAATATGGTAGACCAAAATTCAAAGCTTGATATCTATTTCACCTATACCTTCAAACTCGAGAAGAATTTTTTCCAATATATGAATACCGTCTTCAAATGGATTCGAGAACCCAAAAAGAAAAATCCGGACGGAACGCCTATAGAGAAACCCATAGCAGACAAACCAGAGATATTCGGCTCTTTTAGCTATAGGATCATCACAAAAGATCATTATATCAGAGAAAATCTCAAAAAAAACATCGTAGCGGTTTTTGCGCCATTCATCTCCAATGGAAAGATAAAAATAAAGACATCTGAAAAATTTCACGGTATGATGCACAATCAAGCCGTCAATTTTTTTCACATCCCGACCATGGAAAACTTCGTCAAAGGATTGGAATATACGCTCTACAGAAAGTTATCGTATCCGACAAACATGCCTACGACAAAGAATACTGACCAAAAAACATTGACTATCCTTGGAAACACGGATTATAGAGGAGAAAAAATCACGTTCGGAATCAGGGAAGAAGATAAATTCAGACACATGTACATCGTGGGTAAGACCGGTACCGGTAAATCGACCTTTATAGAAAACCTGCTCAAGAGCGATATGGCGGCAGGCAATGGCCTCGCACTGCTCGATCCGCATGGCGAACTCGTAGATAATATTTTGGAACATATCCCGACTCATAGAATCAACGACGTCATCTTGTTCGATGTCGGAGACACAGACTACCCTATCGGATTCAATCTGCTTCAAGGAGCGACCGAAGAAGAGAAAAATCTCATCGCATCAGGAGTGGTTTCAACATTCAAAAAACTCTTCGGCGATAGCCGGTGACCAAGATTGGAATACATATTGAGAAATGTAGCACTATCGCTCGTCGATTATCCGAATGCAACCTTGATGCACATTTTGAGAATGCTCATCGATGATAATTTCCGTACAGAAGTGATGTCGTATATCAAAGATGCAGTCGTCTTGAAATTCCGGACGACAGAATTCAACAAACGGCAGCCGAAACAAAGAGAAGAAGCCATCGGTCCTATCACCAACAAAGTCGGACAATTCCTCTCGTCCAAATTGGTCAGAAATATTTTTGGTCAGCCAAGGACAAAATTGAATCTTAGGAATGCGATGGATGAAGGAAAAATCCTTCTCGTCAACTTATCCAAAGGAAAGATCGGAGAAGATAACGCGAATATGATCTGATCATTGCTCGTCACAAAATTCCAGATCGACGCCATGTCCAGAGCAAATATCGCAGCGCATCTGAGAAGACCGTTCTATCTCTACATCGACGAGTTCCAAAATTTTGCATCGGAATCATTTGCGACAATTTTGTCGGAAGCGAGAAAATATAAGCTAGCGCTTATCGTAGCCAACCAATATACCGCGCAGTTGGATGAAAAGACCAAAGACGCTATCTTCGGAAACGTAGGTACAACAGTAGCTTTCACTCTAGGTAAAGACGACGCTGATATCATCACCGGTCAATTCAAGGGCATGGCAAGCGTCAATGATCTCATCTCATTGCCGAAATATACAACGTATACCAGACTGATGATCGACGGTATTTCATCAGATCCATTTTCGATGAAAACGCTGCCTCCGATCAAACTCGGAGAATGATCACTCGAACTCATCGACAAAGTAAGGAAGCAATCAAGGCAAAGATATGCCATGGAAAGGGGCCAACTGGAAAAACTCATGGCAGCTCGATCCAACAAAACCTTCTCCCTTCAGGAGAAAATCATGGAAAAAGCCAAATTGGAATCACTTGGAGTGACAGAAGAGGAAGTCGAAAACCTGCATGACATCTTCGTTGAACAACACGCATCCTACTTTACGGAATTTGCAATCGATGGCGAAGAACCGGATGCAATCATCTTCGACACCGAATATTATTCCCACAAGGCGGTCCGATATAGCAAACCAAAAGGATTAGAAGACCAAGCAAACCTCAAATATGAGATCGGCGGAAAAGTGAGCTTCGGAAAAGAAACAGAGATACCGGTACATGTAGATATCTATCAGCATCAGACCATTATGATAGAGAACAATGGTCCATTGATGATCCGGATAGGAAAGAAAGAACGCACACTTGAACAGCTCAATGATATCTACAAACAAGCAGGAGTGAAAAACCAAAGCTACTTCAAATTTTGTCCAAACATCGCGAAAATAGAAAAAATAAAAGGCGTAGCTGCACCAATCCCTTCCGCATCGACAACGGTGAAGATGGAACCAGTCGTAAAGAAAACACCAGCATACGAAGGAGAAATCATCCATGACGACGGCACCTTCAGCATCAAAGACATCAGACTCGGAAAGGAATATGACGGTTACATCAAACTGATGTACAACTACGGAATGTTCGTTACGGTCAAAGGAGTCGAAGGATTATTGCACAAGAATTTCATCGTCGCTCCAGCGGGAGTCGAACGGAAAAAATACTACAACATCGGCGACAAGATCAAAGTCAAAGCCAAGGAATTCAAGGAAATCAACGGCGAACAGAAAGTAGTCCGAGCACAGAAGTAATTTATATACATAAAAAAAAATGTATAAAAAAAAAGAAACAAGACAGCTAGCGGAAAATGCGATGAAAAGATTGAATCAGGAAGAAAGATTGGAAATTCCGCTGAACCAGAAAAACAAGCCAAGAAAATATATAAATAAAGACATTATAGAAAGCTATGAAATCAACGAGGGCCTGAATGAATTAGGGAACAAGTTTGATATACTGCCGATAAATATGAAAAACACCATCAAAAGAACCCAATACGATATCCATACATTATTCACTCACGATACCAGCGTAAGCAAATGACCCGCAATAGAGAAGATAAATAATATCGAGAGAGGAAAGACCATCCTTCATTTCAAACGGCTGAATCAGGATTATAAGATAAAAGTAATGGAAATAGATTTGGAATCAGTACCGGGAGCACTGCTGATCACAGGAATAGTAATGAACGAAAGAGTTTACATGAAATGACAGAAATTAAAAGTCGTGCGAAACCCAAAAAAGCAAAAATGATATTTCCTTTAGTAAATCTTACCATGCCGATAAAAAAAAATCCCGACGGATATACCGCGGGAGTTTTTCAGTAGATATATTTGTAAAGACCGCTTACATTATTTTAGATGCTAGATACAAGATTCAAGATACAAAAACTATTTAATTATATTGTTCATGAATCATGCATCATGTATCATATATCATCGTATTGTTAAGCATACTCTTCCACCAAAGTCACATGGTTCAAAATTTGATCGATAGCTCATTGGATTTCCATCACCGGCATTTGGAAGGTGGTATTGAAGAAGCCGTTGGAAAGCAGGAATGATTGCAACGTATCAGACGTCTCTTGGAGAGAACCGATAATTTTTTCGATATCAGTAGTATCTGTTATTACTTTTTTGTTCAAAGCCCTTTTAAGATCGTTGAGATGATTCTTGATCTTGTCGATATTGAGGATGACTCTATCCACAAATTCAGACTCTACCTTGCTAGCAGTAGTGACACTGAATTTTGCTACAGAATCGCCGCTGAGTTCGAGACACATAGCAAGATTCTTTTCAATGTCTTTACATACGCCTTCGATCTTTTGGATAAGCGCATTTACATTGCGAATTGATTCTTGTGAAAGTCTGGTATTGAAGTTTTCCATGCTGCAATGATAAAGTGATAAAATGTTGAAGTGATAAATTAATTAAGACGGATTATATGAGTTGGATTTTCCTATCCCGTCTATTCTATCCATTCTGTCTGTTTTATTGTGATATAAGTATACACAGAAAAGAAAGGGAAATCAAAAAATAGGGTCAGAAAAAAAGAATTTATTCAGTAAAAAAGAAAAACGACAAGATTGTTGTTTACAAGTAAGAAAAAATATGTTTGTTTGCAAACCATGAGTTATCAAAAGAGCGTATTTTACTCAAGATAATTGATTTTTTGCGATTTTGTCAATGCATCAAAATTTGACAGGAAAACATTTAGGAATATAATGAGAGGTGAATTTTATTTTACAAGACAAATATGGAAAAAGTAGTACAGGTCGGAAAAACCAAATGGATATGCATCCAAGCTCCTGACAAAAAGACAATAGAAAATCTAGCTAAGGAGTATAACTTTCACGAAATGATTGTAGAAGATATTTTGGGAATCAATGCTCAATCCAAGATCGACACCAACAGCGATCATTTTTTCATGGCATTGACGTTTACCAAATATATCACTGAAGAAGCAAGATATACCTTCAATGAAATGGATGTGATCATAGGACAAGATCTTATCATCACTACCACATGATTGGAATCCCAGACATTGAATAAAACCATAGAGGAGATAGAAAAAGAAATAGAGACTATCGACGGTTCATATAAATCATCACCCTATTATATCCTCTACAGGATCATTGACGCATTCTATGATAAAACGATAAAATCACTAGCGATGTCATGACAGAGGTTGTTGGATATCCAGACGAAGATTGATAGTAGATGAGAGGAAGTAATCGATGAATTGATCACAGAAGACCTCAATAAGATATTTGTGAAGCACAACTTTTTATCCCAAGAAGAAATTGTAGACGAGCTCAGTGAACATGTAAAACAGCTTCATGAAAAACATTTGAACACGTATTTCAACGATCTTCAATCCAAGCTTGCAAAAATTATCAGAACCATCAATGCATTGACAGAAAAAAACGATTCGCTCATGCAAGCATACAACACGTTTGTCGGCATCAAAAGCAACAAGAGTGTAACAAGATTAACGTTCATCAACTCTATCTTCATGCCATTGACCGTCATCGCGGGTATCGGAGGTATGTCCGAACGAAGCATGATGACAGGACCGGAAAATCGAAGAATAGCCTATCCATTATTTATTGTTCTTTCTATCGTCATTGCATTCATTACCTATCTCATACTTCGCAGATATTTCATGAAAAAATAGGCTAAAAAAATATATTTGACATTTGATAAAAAATATATATAAAAAAGAAAAAACAAAACAATGAAAAAAAACATTTTTTTTGTTGCTATCCTCTTTTTGACGACAAGCAACGCAATGAGCCAATTAAGCATTCAGGGGTTTTATATGGAATATGAAAAGACAATACGTCTGATTATAAACTACAAAGGCTACGAAGACAACATCTTCATCATGGAGAATATCGGAAACAATGGATGGAAAGCAATGGATACGATAGTTTCCAACCAAAAATCGTACATTATTCAAACCCCGAAAATGAATGGACAGTACAAGTGTACTACAAATTCTGAAGAGAGCAATATTGTGCATTTTACGACAGCACAAATATGCAATTGTAGTATGGTAGAAAAGAGAGATCTACGGACAAAATTATCAGAAAAATCATTGTATGTGCAATGCGAAAAAAAAGCACATGCAGGAGATCTCCCAAAAGAAGCATTTCTCATTAGTATGGAACAACATATCATCAAATGCATATTGTTCAATGCAAAAGGAGAAATCATTGCTTCGTACGACAATGAAAAAAAATTATCTGAAATGATGACAGAAGTAAATGCTACTGAATCCTTTGAAGAAAAAATACAGAAAGTTGAAAAGACACATGAATTTCTTCAGGGATTGAAAAAAATGGAATTCACTACTGAATTCTTACCAAACGGAAATTATATGCTCGAAATTTACACAGACGAAGGCCCGTTTGAAAATCAAAAAAAAAGTTCAACGTTTATCATACAGAGATAACGTTATAATCTTTAGGGGCAGGAATAGCTGTCCCTTTTTTTATACAATCTTTTTTGCACAGATATACGCACTCGTCCACGCCCGCTGCAGATTGTATCATCAGGTCTTGCCGGTAATATCGAGCGACTCGCCGATGAAATACAGTCATGGGATTCTCTTTGATTGAAATCCTTGATCCAAATCTTTCAAAAGAATTCATCAGACCGAAACTTTCGCCTCTTGGATCGACTTCAACGCTTTGATCCTGAAATCACGAATAGTATCACCTTCCACAAGCTTAAAATATTGCATAACCTTTTTGCTCGTTCACGAAAGATCAAAATCCAACTGTAAAGAATATTTGGAGACATCATCTATATACAAGGTAGCGTCAAATACGATCGGTCAACTGATTCACGTATGGGTAAATAACAATGGTCATTTAGCGCTATAGAAAACTTTATTATCACGATACAAGGTAAGCATCGCTTGCACCGTATTGCCAGCCAACAAAGAAAGATCCTCTTTTGTCTCTATTCCGCATAATGCGGGACGCGGAGTAGAAAGCGTTAATCACAACTGTTCAGCTAATTCATACGCGAACGAACTTGCACCGATCTGCGGATAGGTCATTCCTCAAGTTGCGACAATCACATGCTTAGCACTGAAAACACCTGCAGAAGTCGTGACGACGAAAATATGTTCATCAGATTTCGTTATCGAATGGACCTCATGGGAAAGTAAATGTTCCGTCTCATTTTTTTTGGATTCATCGATAAGGAATTCCACTAATTGCTTGGCTTTGCCGCTCTTGAGCATTACTCTTCCATATTCCTCTACGTTCGTTTCAATACCATGATCATGCAAAAAGGAAATCATATCCTCTGGTCAGAATCCATGGAACAATGATGGTAACGATTTCAATGATTGACCGACATAATGCAATTCAGAATCCAGATTTATATTAGTCAGATTACATCTTTCTCACCCAGAAAGCAACACCTTGGAACCAAGTTTATCCGTTTTTTCTATGATGCACTTTTTCCGTTCCTTCGGCAAAAACATAGAGCAAAAGAGCCCAGAAGCACCTCAACCGATGATAAGAACATCATACATGAATACAGAATGTAGAATGTAAAATGCAAAATGCAGAAAAAAAATTCTGCACTCTGAATTATGAATTCTGAATTTAATTACAGTTTATATGGTTTCAACACATCTTCATATCACTGAAGGACAAAGACATTAGCAAAGATACACGCAACCGTAAGCGGTCCTACGCCACCAGGAACCGGCGTATAGGAAGCGACTTTGTCTTGGATGGTTTCAATATTCACATCACCGACAGGTTTTCCATTGATATGCCCATACCCGACATCCACGATAATCTGTGTCTTGTCTTCACGGACGAATGAATCATCGATCAAATGCACTTTTCAGGTAGAAGAGATGATATAGTCAGCCATCTTGGCTATCATTTTTATCTGTTCAGGAGGGGTACTGGAATTGCAGGTGTATACGGTCGCTCCTCTCTTGATGCATTCTATAGCGAGCGGCTTGCCAACGATATTGCTCTGTCAGAGGATCGCTATGGTCTTACCTTTGAAGTTGTCGAGTTTGTACTGCTCCAAAAGATACAATACTGCTTTCGGCGTAGCAGGAATAAAGTCAACGAGTCCTATCTCCGAGAGTCAGAGAATCACTCCTCACAATCAGTCCAAATCTTTTTGCGGAGTGATAGCAGCCAGCAATTGTTCTTTGTATGGCTCGAATTGTTCAGGTAATGGCAATTGAATGATGATACCGACACATTCATCATCATGATTCAAGTATCTGATAAGTTCCATGACCTTTCACACACTATCATATTTCTGATTGATATAGATACCGACATCATCGAATTTACCAGCTTGATTTCTATCATATTCTGCTTGATGATTCTGTCCAAAGACAATGACCGGAAGCCCGATAGCTTCTCAATACGCTTTCTTGTGTTTCACGTATGCAGCAGAAGAATAATCATCTCACAGGAAAATAATGGCGACATACGCTTTCTTGCCTGCGAAAAGCTTTGCGGCCTTTTCAGACAATTCCTGCTTGAGATGGATAGACAATTCTTTTCATGAAAGGAGCATAGATATTTTTTTAGCAATAAAAAAACTTCCCAAAGACTATAGCTAATCAGGAAGTTTTCTCAAGGAATAGTTATAAAAGTGCCTTGAATACCTCTACGCTATCCAACTGTTCCCAAGGGAATTCGTGTCTGCCGAAATGACCGTACGCAGCGGTCGCTTTGAAGATCGGTTTACGAAGTCATAGTCACTCGATGATTCACTTCGGACTCAAATCAAAATGTGTCCTGATAGCATCGATTATGTTTTGTAAATCGACTTTTTCCGTACCGAAGCAATCGATATAGATATTGAGCGGTTGTTGGACTCATATAGCGTAAGAAACTTGTAATTCGCACTTATCGCACAATCATGCAGCGACGATATTCTTGGCGAGATAACGCATCATATATGCTCCGCTTCTATCGACTTTTGTCGGATCCTTTCCACTGAAGCATCATCCTCCGTGCCTACCTACTCCACCATACGTATCAACGATAATTTTCCTTCCGGTCACTCAGGTATCCCCTGCCGGACCTCAGATATTGAACGCGCCCGTAGGATTGATAAAGAAAGTCGTCTTATCATCTATATAGTCTCAGACAACAGGTTGGATGACATATTCGATGATATCGTTTTTGATCTGATCGTTGGAGATATCTTTGGCATGCTGTGCAGAGATGACGACGGAATCGACTCTCACCGGCATATGTCCATCATATTCAACCGTAACCTGTGTCTTGCCGTCAGGATAGATCCAATGAAGGATTCATGCTTTCCTGACATGTGCAAGTCTTCTCGCTAACGCATGAGAAAGATCTATAGGTAAGGGCATGTAATTCTTCGTTTCATTGCTCGCATACCCATACATCATTCACTGATCACCTGCTCATCACGTATCTACGCCTTGAGCGATATTTGGCGATTGTTTATGGATGAGCACTTGTACTTTACACGTATTGCCGTTGAAATACTTTTCATCGCTATCATAACCGACATCAGAAATAGTCTTTCTGACAATGCTTTCGATATCCACTTCTGCATGAGTGGTAATTTCCCCAGCTACGATGATGGTATCGGTCGTTGTGAGACATTCGCATGCGACACGAGATAAAGGATCCTGAAGCAGACACGCATCCAAAATAGCATCGGAAACCTGATCACAGATTTTGTCAGGATGTCATTCAGTGACGGATTCACTAGTAATCAATTGTTTCATGAGAAAGAGATAATAAAATAAAAAACTCTTTATCACGAAGAAAGAGTTCAAAAAACACAATGATTGCTTTTTCTCATATCTTTCCCGTGAGGGTAGGAATTGGCACCGTTCCCAATGGAGGTTGCCGGGACGCTTGATGAGCCTAGTCTCTATCGTCCGCTCTTGATAGTATCACCCGCAAACAATACCGATACCAAAAGAAAAAACAAGCAATTCTAGCAAAAAAAAACACATTGTATACTATTTCCATGTTTTTGGTAAGGAAACATCCTTTGTCAAGACAAAACGGAAAGACAAAATTTGCATTTTCAGATATATTAGATATACTTATCTAGTAAGCCATACTCGCGATTTTAGCGAAAAAAAGAAAGATGAACGATTTTATCATACTGATCATCATAGCACTAGGAATACGGTTGATAGGTAGCGTCCTCATCAAAGCTATTTTTTCTTCGATGTACAAAAAACACAGAATCTATCAAACGAGCAAAATCAGATATATGCAGATCAAGATACCAAAAAGTGTGACTACCAAAGGAAGTGATGAGTGAGGGGACACTATCAGAGATATGAAACAGAATATCCAGATTATGAATCAGATATACAAAAACTTCTACTCTATAGTCGAAGATAAACGATCGCACAGAAAATTCGGAAACAACTATATCAGCATGGAGATGTTTATAGAAAAAGAAGTAATAAAATTCATCATGGGAGTACCTGAAGAACATGGAGAAACATTGGAAAAATTGATTTCATCTTTTCTGATAGGAGCGGTAGTAGATTCTATAGATCAGCCAAAACTGCTCGAAGCAGGCAAATATATGGCAGGTGGAGAATTTTTCCTCACCAAAGATAACGCCTTCCCGATCAAAACCTACGAAGCATTCGAAGCTGATCCTATGGATAGTATCTTATCGGCATACTCCAAAGTATTTACTGACGAAAAAATGTGTCTGCAAGTACTGATGTCCCCTCTCGATGAAAAAGAACTCAAAGCGCTGAGAAAAGAATCCAAAAAAATAAAAGAAGGCAAGAACAAAAGTTTCATAAGTCTCCTGCTAAAAGATATGCGAAAGGGCATAACAAGTTCAAGCAGTGACGCCAAAGACACATCAAAAGATGAAGAGAAAAAAAGCGATCTTACCCAACAGCAGACAGGCGATCTCGACAAAAAATCGGAAGAAGAGATCTTTTCAGTAAGAATCAGAGCAATCGTCACGTCGCCTGATGCCAATAGGCCAGGAAAAATCATTGAAGATTTAGCAAGATCATTCAGCCAATACAATTATATAGGACTCAACGCCTTCAAATTCAAAAAAGCAAAAAATCTCCAAGAATTTGCAAAAGATTTTATCAATAGGCTTTTCTGGAACGACAATTGAACAATCGGAAACATCCTCAAACGGAACAAAAAAATGATACTGAGTATCAAAGAAGTCTCATCTATCATTCACATTCCTAATGCGAAGTTCAACAGGAATCCAAGAATAAGCCGGCAAAAATATAAGATCATCCCAGCACCGGACAATATTCCTACTGAAGGAATCCTACTCGGCTACAACACCTACGCCGGCATCAAAAAAGAAATCAGGATCAGGACAGACAACGACGATAGATTCAGACACATGTACATCATCGGACAAACCGGTTCAGGAAAATCAACGCTCATGCTTACCTCATTATTGGAGGATATTAGACTAAATAATGGTTTCTGTGTCATCGATCCGCATGGCGATTTGGTGGAATTCGTAATGAAGCATTATCCCAAAGAAAGAATAGATGACTTGATCCATTTCGACTTATCTAATACCGAATATCCTATTGCTTTCAATCCCTTGGATGGAACAGAAAATGATGACGAAAGAGATGTCGTAACCAACGATCTGGTAGAGATGTTTGTCTCTATGTACGGAGAAGAGATTTTCGGACCGCGTATCCAAGATTACTTCCGTAACGCGTGTTTCTTGCTTATGGAACAACCGGAAGGAGGAACGCTCGTAGATATCATGAGGCTCTTCACTGACGATGCATTTGCAGAATCCAAAATAAGAAACGTAAAGAATCCTATCATTGCGGCACGGCGAAATAAAACGTATAGGAAAATGGGAGAAAGGGAAAAATCAGAGATTATCCCATTTTTGCAAGCAAAATTCTGACCATTCACGACGGGAACATTCATCAGGAACGTAATCGGACAACCGAAATCAGCATTCAATTTCTTCGATGCGATGAATGAAGGAAAAGTCATTCTTGTCAATCTCGCCAAAGGTCTGACAGGAGAAGAAAACAGTAAGCTTGTGGGAAGAATGGTATCCATGCAGCTCAAACTTTCTGCGCTCAAAAGAGCAAGACTTGACCCTAAAGAAAGAAAGAATTATTTTCTCTATATCGATGAGTTCCAGAATTATGTATCCAAATCCATCGAAAGCATTCTCTCAGAAGCGAGAAAATATAAATTAGGATTGATCATAGCGCATCAATATATCGATCAGCTGAAACAGGAAGGATTGGGAGGAAACCTTGATCTTTCCAAAACCATCTTCGGTAACGTAGGAAATTTTTTCTTCCATAAAGTGGGTGCGCCAGATGCGGAATTATTGGAAAAAGAGATGTGACCTGAATTTTCAGCAATAGATATGGTCAACGGAGATACCTTCAGAGCAGCAGCAAAAATAGTGGTCAACAACCAGCCTACCAGACCATTCAGTTTCCAGACTAGAGTACCATACAATGATCCTATCGTAAATATACCGGAAAAAGTGGAAATCATGAAGCAGATTTCTGCGTTGAAGCGATGAACGAAAAGGGAATTGGTGGATAAGGAAATTTTCTTTAGGGTCGGTGTCTAACCGAAATCGTCATAAGGCCTTCACGTATGAGGATCGATCTTACGAGGATCGATCTTTTTTGCTGGAGTCGAAGCATCTTCAATCGATTGGTTGTCTGTATGGTTGTGAGAAAGAGTTTGTTTTATGCTCTCGATATACGATTTTATGTTTTCCAACATCTTAAGGATATCAGGCAAAGATTCATAATCAGGGAAAGACGTAAGTATCTTGTAGCAGAGATCTCTAGCTCTTACATAGTTTCCCAAAGCAAAATCCGTTTCTGCGCGTTTATGCAATGCAGCCGCATCCAATGGGACAGATTCTACAGCAGGAATTGGTTTCTTTTCTATCACCGGTTTGGAAGCAAAAGAAGAATGTTTTGTTGAGGGAAGATCATAAAAAAGCTTCTCTTTATGTAAAAACAGCTCTTTGAGTTTATAGAAAAACTTGAAGAATCGACGAGGTATAGATATTCTTGATCATTCATCGCTAAAAAAGTATTCCTGCAAACGATTGATTTCAGCGATCACTAACTGTACCTGTTTGATATCCATGCTATCATAGAGTTTAGGATCAAGGAATCAGTCTATATTTCTACAAGTAAAATGGACATCGGAAAATCATAAGATATGTTTCAAAACAGGCAATTCTTGCTGAAAACGATCAGATCCAGAAAATGTTTTACGTGGCACACGTTGATATTTTTTGGTTACTGAATGAACAAGAGAATCCTTTTTGATATCTTCGCACAAATCAGTAGCCTTATTCAATACCTCCCACGTCAAATCTATAGGAGAAGCGATTTTGGACAATAGAGCCGTAAGATCTTCAGAAGCTTCTGAGACGATAGCATACGATTTAGTAAATGTAAGAATGTCCTGCAAAGCGTTGAGACATTTCTCTTTCGTTTTCACATAGGATGAAATATCGGCATCATTGATAGGAACAACGGAATTACTCGCATTATTTTCTATACGACCTTTATATGCATACACTTTATTGAGAAGTTTTCTTATAGTATCATATCCTGCCATAGGCATAGAAGAGAAAAAATAAAAGGTTTATGTATGAGAAAAATCATCTTCGATGGTTCATGTCTTTGCATCTATTTTCCCTTGTGGAGGAAACTTTTTATGATTTTTGGTATCGACGGTCTTTTGAGGTAAAGGACGATAGATCAGATCCAATTTTTCATCAATACGTGCGATTTGATTACAGATATATTCCTCTTGTCCGTTTCATGGGAACATTTTGAGAATACGCTCATATCTTTCCTTAGCTCTCGAAAGGAATTTAAAACCGCCTACGGCAAAATCCTGATCGGCCTCTTTGAGATATTGCTCTATCGTCTTATTCTCTTTTGGCATCAAAGAAGGATCGACAACAATGGCAGCATTTCTCATGCTTTTCCTTTTCGTTTGTGGAAGATCTTCCGGAGAGGTTTGACTGGCAGAAGAAACTGTAGAAGATTGCTTCTGTTGAACAGGGATTTTTTTTGATTCATTCTTTTGAGATGTTACATGATCAGAAGCTATATTAGGTTTCCTCTCTACAGATGGTTTCTCAACATAAAAGATATCTCAGAATTTGCGAGAGGTTTCTCTCATGATATTTTTGAGCTGATTGAGAAATCTTATAGATCGCATCCAAAAGGCATTATCTTTAACATCTACATCAAAAAAAGAATATTTTAAGAGTGTTTTGAGTTCGTCGATTGCACAAGTGAGCGTGAATTCATCCAAATCTTTATAGAGAGCATGTTTCAGAAAATCGTGAGCATTTTCAGGAGTGATAACAGAAGGTAACATAGGCAGGATTTTTTTGAGCGGTTCTATTTTTTTATTGACGAAATCAATATTGAGATCGCCAGGCTTAGGTTTGACGAAATGTTTGATGAGATAATCATCTTCATCAGTAAACATAACGGTATCATATCTGGATTGGGCTTGGATATAGGAAGTTAGATCAGAGAGTATACCATCAATATTCTTGATGCTCTTTACCGGAAGATTTTGAGGATAATCTACAGTGAAATTATCATGAAGCTGGTCACTTATATGGATGATGGCAGTATGTTTTTTTTCTTTCCATTCCTTGTCGCAAAATTTCAGAAGTTGATTGATAGCATTATAACAAGTTAGCTGAATAGTCAAAATTGTTATTTGACTATCATGATCTTCAGTGACCATATCGTGATCGTTAGGGCATAGATCCAAAAGATGTTTTCTCGCCGCAGAAAGACTGTTTATGAGTACCTCTATATCTTTATATCCAGTATTTTCCATCATCGAAAAAAAGGAAATAAATATACCTTAATATAAAAATTTATAATAAAAAGTCAATCTTTTATATAAGAAAACTATATTTTGTACACAGCATGAAAATTAGCTTCTACCTGGTGAGAAAGCGCATCAAGACTAAGAGAAAGATATTCTGACACAAATTCATAAATATACTTCACATTCGCCGGATGATTATCTGTTCCACGAACGATCTGCGGTGTCAGATACGGCGCATCCGTCTCCAAGAGTAGCTGGGTCAAAGGTACGATTTTCAAGGTCTCACGCAACTCTTCCGCCTTCTTGTACGTAACATTTCCACAAAACCCTACATATAAGTTTCTGCATTCTGCATTCAGCATTCTGAATTCCTCCGGTCCATATCCTCGACAATGGAAGTAGATAGTCAGATCAGGATAATCTTTCAAAATAGCCAAAGTCTGATCAAACGCATCCCTCGAATGAACAACCAACGGCAATCACGTCTCACGAGCGAACTCACAATGCTCGATAAACAGTTTTTTTTGGATTTCCAACGTCTCGAATCCATTGGAATAATGAAGGTCGATTCAGGTCTCTCCGATAGCGACCACATACTGTGTATTGTCAGCATATAATCTTTTGAGTCGTTGCATCTTTTCAGAGATATTTTCAAGAGTGACGACATTCTCGACACATTCCAATGGATGCCAACCTACCGTCGCTTTGACAATGATCTCTTTCCATGGTTCCATATTTTCATCTTTTCATATTTCAACAGTCTTGGCAATCTCGATACCCTGCACATTGTATGATTCACTGGCTCACGAATTTACTAAACCCACACCTCCAGCATCGACAAATGTTTGGAGATATCATGGTCGACCCTCCACCAATGGCGTAGTATTCAAATGCGTGTGTGCGTCTATTAGTCTCATAAGAACAAAACAATGCTTCGAGCTTTATGCTTTAAGCTAAAAAGAGTTGCTTTACTTATATAATTTCGTAAATACTAATCAACGAAAAAAATCGTAATTCGTAATTTTTTAATTGATAATTGAAGTCATGGCGATAGTATTATGAATTTTGATGTTCATGGGATTGGTATTGATTCATGAATTAGGACATTTTATCACAGCAAAAAAAAGCGGGGTAAAAGTATTGGAATTCGGTATCGGAATACCACCCAAAGTATGTAAACTCCGAAAAGACAAATCCGGAACAGAATATACCCTAAACCTCATCCCGCTCGGAGGATTCGTCAGACTCAAAGGAGAAGATCCAAAAGACGAAGCGGATTTTAACGCAAAAGACAGTTTCATCAAAGGAAAGATAAAGAACAAAATCCTAATCCTAATTGCCGGTGTCGGTATGAACCTCATCCTTGCACGGATACTCTTCACAAGCATCTTCACGATAGGAACACAACCGCTCTCTATATTACCGGAGAATGCAGTCACCTCACAGCAAAAAAGTTACCTCATGCCTACGGTAAATTTCTTGAATCAAGAAGGATTCATTAGTGGAGAACTAGTCTCTAGTCCAGCAAACATAGACAAAGTATCTGAAGGATTGATCGGACAACAAATAGGACTCATATCATGAGATACCATCCTCTCTATCAATGACGAACCGGTCGATGTGCGGAATATAGGCAGCATTCTCAAAAAACATATCGACGAAGACATTGTAGTCGTGTTCAAAAGAGAGAACAAAAACGTAATAGCACAAACACACTGCCCTACAGATAATTGCATACTCGGATTAACCTTTCATGCAGAAGAGCTTAACCTCAAACCTATCAAGTTTCCTTTTTTCAAAGCCATGCGGGTAGGAGCCAAAGAAATAAAAGCCCAAACAGTACTTACTTTCTCTGCATTAGGCACCTTATGAAGCGACTTGATCTCGCTCAACAAAGAAAGGATCAAGACTTCGCTCAACAAATTGACTTGACCTGCCGGAGCGATCAAATTCGGAGAAGCGCTGCTTCAAGCTGGATGATGGAAGCTCTATCTCGCATTCGCAGGTATGATTTCATTGGCCTTAGCGATATTCAACGTTTTACCTATCCCGGCATTGGATGGAGGAAGATTGCTAGGCGTATTGATCCAATGAATAGGAAAATTGAAACCAGAAAAATATTTCAACATCGAAGGATATATCAATCTCATCTTTTTCATAGCCCTCATGGCATTGGGAGTCTATATCCTTCTCAAAGATTTAGTACGTTTCTGGGATATCAGCATACCGTTCATCAAGTAATCAATACTCATCAAAGAACAAAAAAAAGCCCTGCTCTACAGCGGGGTTTTTTCTATCATCTCTTGCTATTGTCTATTTACAGTCGTCTATCATATGCTTATATTCATTTGCCTTGCGGATATAGCCAGGAAGATTTTCCTCAATCGTTTTGAGTCATTCTTTTTTGAGCTTCAAATATGTTTCATTGAGCTCAGTAAGGATGCTAGGATCCACACAATCTTTGTTCTCAGCCATATTGATAAGCTCTTGATAGGTCTTTTCATAATCATATTTTTTTTGGAAAGCTTCAGAATTGGTATTGGTTACCTTATGGACATAGACCACAACTCTCTGTCGTAGCACCTGGAAACCAGAAAAAATAGAAGCCTTTTCTGCAGGATGGTTTTGGATATAAGAAAACGAAAATCCGAGCAAGATAAGTCCTATGATAAGTTTGATAAGGTTTTTTTTCACAAAAACTCTTTCCTCTTGATTCATGATAGAACAAAAAACAGGTAAATGAATGAGTGAGTGATAGTGTTTTTAAAATTCTTTTCAAGGACTTATCGCAACATAACATTTTCCTTGCTTACAAAACAAGAATATATAGTCTAAGAACATAAAAATTATTCGATCGTTTTTCACCTTTCAATTTTAGTTTTTTGTTAATTTTATGAAGTTTGCTTTTGTCCATTGTCGGATTCAACCAGGAGGAGCGCTTGCCGTACTCAAAGACCTCATAGACGAACACAAAGATATGAAACAGGCGAAAGTATTCACCTTGTTTTCTGATTGCGGCATGCTTCACACAGAAAAATATAATCTCCAAGTTATCACCGCATTACCGAAACGGATCAACAATTTTTTCTTACGATGCAGCAAAAGGAATATCCCGCTCATTTCACGATTGTTCGATTATCGTAACCTGATGTTCTTTTATCCCAGCTTGATGAGCATCCTTTCCCAAAAAATCAAAAGATATCATCCTGACCATATATTCATATCCTCCTTCGCTATTGCAAAAAACATCACGCCGATATCCGGTGTCCCGATGACGCTCTATCTTCACTCCCCTATGCAATATATCCGGACGCATTACGATGAATACAATGAAAAGCTCAAAGGGATCAAAGGAAAATTATTCCATCGGATTGTACCCAAGCTCAGAAAGCGAGACTTGGAATTTACCAAATTCGACAAAGTATATGCAAATAGCGCCTATACCGCAAAAGTAGCAAAAGAACTGTATAACATCAAAAATATCCAGGTAAAATATCCGCGCATCGCACAAAAATTCTTTATTCCAGCTATCCAAGAAACGCCATTGGAATATTATCTCTATGTGGGAAGACTGGTATCCTTCGTCAGAGAAGCGGACAAGATCATCAAGCTCTGCAACGAAATGAAAGTACCGCTCATTATGATGGGGAGCGGTCCCGACGAAGCCTATCTCAAATCCATCGCCGGTCCGACGATCATCTTCATCGGACGGATAAGTGATATCGATGAAAGAGTCAAAATCATCAGCCAAGCGAAAGGTCTCATCAATCTAACCAAAGAAAGCTACGGAATCGGAACGGTGGAAACGATGCTCTTGGGAGTTCCTATCTTCGGCTACGGCGAATGAGCGACCGCGGAATTGGTGGATAAGGATTGCGGTGTATTAGTGAAGGACAAGAAGCATCATACCCTCGTAGAATGATTCAAAAAGTTTATGAATACAAAACGAGAGAGAAAGCTTATCGCAAAAAAAATCAGAGAAAAATGGAAAAATAAGTAAAATAAATCTTTAAATATATCTCTATACCATGACCTACAAACACACCCAAATCGGCTACTTGATGATACTAGTTGCCGTTGCCGTACTGGCGCTTTTTGCACGGACATATATCACAACCGCTGCCGAACCTGTCTCAATCGATTCCGGCAATAATCTACTCACCACTGCCATCATGATATTGGTGTTGTATATCCTAATTTCCTTCACAACACTTCAGGTGTATATCGATAAAACATATCTCCACATCAAATTCGGTTATGGTGTCTACAAACAAAAGTTTGCGCTCAATGAGATAACATCAGCCAAGATCGTGAAGAATCCTCGATATACGGGATGGGGAATAAGGAGATGAATAGGTCGCAAGATGTTGATTTATAATGTTTCCGGTTGGGATGCAGTCGAAATAACGATGAAAAACGGAAAGATCTATAGGATAGGCACGGATGAACCGAAAAAACTGGAACAAGCGATCATACAATCAATCAAATAACCATGAATGAAAAAATCCGCCTAGACGGATTTTTTTGATATATATATAATTTTTTCTGAATTCTATATTTTGAATTCTGCATTCTGCATTTTAAATTCTGCATTCAAATTACGCGAAGCTTTTCGCGAACCTCAAGTCACCGTTGGTGAAATATCTGATATCTTTGATAGCATAACGTACCGCAGCCAATCTGCTGATTCCCACACCGAATGCAAATCCTGATCGCTGAGTAGGATCCACTCCTGCTTCTTTCAAGACATTCGGATGGATCATGCCTGCTCACAAAATCTCCATCCACTTGGATTTTTCCATCTTACCGGTTTCCTTATTGTACACATCATATCTCACATCGATTTCGAATCCTGGCTCTACAAAAGGGAAATATCCAGGCCTCATCCTCGTCTCCACATTCTTGTGCAACAATGCCGCCAAGAATTTTGTCATCATTTCCTTGAAATGAGCGATGCTAATATCCTTATCGATAACGATACCTTCTAGCTGATAAAACATCGTATCATGCGAAGCATCCATATTTTCGAATCTATAGACCTTTCCTGGAACGACAGCTTTGAGCGGCAATCCGTACTTCTGGATGAGATAATTTTGCATAGAAGACGTGTGTGTCCTCAAAATAAGATTCTCGCCATTCGGATCTTTTTCCGTCAGGTAAATAGTGTCATGCATCTCTGTAGCCGGATGGGTAAGCGGGATATTCACGGATTCGAAATTCTCGAATTTAGTCACCATCTCTGTACCATATTCCATCACGAATCCCATGGATTTGCAGATTTCCTCTGCATCTCTTCTGATATTCGCCAAGAGCGAATACGATCCTTGCTCCTTGGAGACATCCAGACTTACATCTACAATATCCTTTTCAAGCTGTTCATTGATCTGCGCCATTTTAAAATGCTGTTCCTTGGTTTCATAGGCCTCAGTCAATTTTGTCTTGATCTCAGACAATATAGCGCCTCTTTCTTTTTTTTCTTCAGGAGATAACGTGAGCATCACCTTGAATTCTTCATTGAGCAGTCCTTTTTTTCACAAATATATCTGAAAGAAATTTTCCAATTGATTAACATCTACGACTTTCTCCAATTCTCACAAAGCATGTTTCAATTCTAGCATAGTAGACAAATAACGAATAAAATTGCGTATCAAACATATACAATCCTGGACCAAATTCAACGAGTTTTTATCGACCTTCCTCAACCTTCCTCGATTTTGGATGATTTTCAACGATTTTCATCAATTTTGACGTTTTTGTCAATCTAAACACCAGGAGGCAATAGGTTTATTTTGCAAAAATAGAATGCTGAGCATATAATCAAGTATACACAAAACAAAGTTTTTACATCAACATATACCATGGAAAAGAGCATACCACTGATAGAGATCAAGGATCTCAGCCGATGATACCGGGACAATCCAGTGCATCTTTTCGATAGATTGAGTCTATCCGTTCAAGCCAACGAGTTTTTTGTGCTGACAGGAAAGTCAGGAACAGGAAAAACGACATTGGTAAAATTCATCACGGGAAAACTTACACCGCCAGAAAAAACCATCTTTTACAATAGGATGGATATTTCCAAATTTTCAGGAGAAGATATACAGATTCTAAGAAAAAGATTAGGAATAATATTCCAGGACTATCAGCTCTTAGAAAATGAAAGCGTAAAAGACAACATCATCTATCCACTTCATCTCTATGAATTGGGAGAAACTATCATAGAATCAAAACTCAAGCAAATATTACAGAAAATCAATATCAAACACCTGCTCGATAAACCAGTAAAGCTACTAAGTTCAGGAGAAAAACAAAAAGTGACTATTGCCAGAGCGCTCATTCACGATCCGGAGTTCATCATCGCTGATGAACCTACAGGAAATCTTGATCGGGAAAGCACCCAAGCTATAGCAGATATTCTGATAGAAGCACACAAGACAGGAACAACTATATTCCTGATTACTCACGACATCCACCTCTTAAATTATCTCAAAGCTAACCATCCTATTACGCTCCATATTATCAAATAACATTTTACCTCTCATAAACGACGATTATCGTATGGCCGAAAGCAAAAAAGAGATCATCAGCAGAAACATAGCTGAAGAGATAGACACCTTGGATATTGCAGGATATCTCAAAGAAGAGGTAAATGATTTTTTGAAACATTTGCATTATTACAAGATCAAAAACATTCTCCAAAACATCGACGCGCTCAAAGAATATCTCATTTGTCTCGACCAACAGAATACAGATCAGATCCACGAACTCGACCACCTCCACAATGAAGATATGCAACGAGATGAAGGACATGATATAAAATATTACATCTCCAGCAAAGGACTGGAAAAAGTAGGAGAGCACAAAATCAAACAAAAGATATGGGAAAATAATTTCAATCTCAACTACGTCATGCAAGGAGTAAAAGGGTTCCTCGTACTGACAGCAGACGAATTCTGTAATGCTTCCCCTACCAGGATGTCCATCAACAGGATGCTCCGACAAAAACAGCTCAAAAACACAGGAAACCTGATTACAGAAGACGCATCGCTACCAGACTAACAAATAGAATAGCGGAAAACATCGACCCTCACCAAGGGTTTTTTTAGTACTGAAAATTTTTTCGCCATTACCAAATCAGCGTAAATAGTAGGTCGAGCAATGAGCCCAAACAACGGCTTGGGCAGGATCTGGAAGTGATATAAGGGAATATATGGAATTGCCTTAATGGCGAAAGTCACTCAAGGGAAAAGGCCTTTTTTTGCTTCCTGGCGCCTGTCCCGCACAAAGCTGCGGGATGGCCGGACAAAAGGAAGTCTCCGAAGGAAAAAGAATATAATTGTCTTGAGAATTTACGACAAAACTGTATAGTCTCAATAACAAAAAAAATAGTAAGCATTTTACACGATAGAACCCTGATTTTTTGATATGGGAAATTTCAATACTAAACTCTTAGCACTGCTCGATGTCGTCATCGACAATTATATCAACAAAGGAGAACCGGTAGGTTCCAAATTTTTGCATTCGCTGGAAGATGCAGAATACGCACCATCTACATTGAGAAAATATTTGAATCAATTGGAAAAAGCAGGTATGGTATATCAACCCTACAATTCTTCCGGAAGAGTTCCTACCGTCCAAGGATTGACAACCTATATAGAAAATTATCTGGTAGCACAGGAAGAAGAGAAAAATATCGAAGTACTCAAGGTCAGAAGTGGATTGAAACAGCTCGTAGAAAGTATCTGAGGTGTGGCAGATGGTGTCGTCGTAGGATTTGTCAGAAACGACGAATATTATTACCTGGGAATCAATAATCTACTCAAAGACGATATGGTAAGTGAATATGAAGCGACGAGAAACATCATCCGTTTCATCGAAGAAAAAAGGATCGTAAAATTCATCGATAGTAAAATCTTGAAAAAAAATCAGATTTATTATACTTTTATAGAAGATCACAAGACACTCATATCATGCTTATACGCAAAAATTACTGTCGACGACTACGATTGCATGATCTCGATCATCGGACCAACCAGAGTCAATTACAAAAAAAACGTAGCGATACTCAAAAAGCTACTACAATCTTTATGTAAATAATTAGAGCACATGGCAAAAGATATAGAACAGCAAAATATCGAAGTCGGAGCTGGATGAACAGTGAACAAGGTCCAGAAAGAATTTGAGATAGGAGAAAGCAAGCTCAACAAAAAAGAATTGGATGAAGCAGCAAAAAAGGCTGCTGAATTAGCAGAACTAGAGAAAAAATTTGAAACCAAGACTACAGAACAAGTAAATGTATCGCAGAATCAGAACATACAGAAGACCACACAACGGAAGACATGAATGGAACGAGCAAAAAATCATAGCGATAATCTAGCAAACAAAGAGAGAGCTATATCAGGAGAAAACGTCGTACAAGATCTAAATACACCAGAAAAATGACCAGCAAAACGACTGCAGAATATCAGCAAATGGATCCTCGGAAAAAATAATCTACAATAGTACATAATCATTTCTTCATGTAGTCGTTTAAGCGTTTAGTCGTTTAAGCGTTTAAACATTTTAGCATTTTAGCATTTTAGTATGGCGATAATTCAAAGCGCTTGATGAATTGTGTATTTCATCGCAGAAGACGGAGAACCAAGATATCTGCTCATCAAAAGACACGCACTCAGCGGCAAGATAGAACGAGTAGCTCCCAAAGGCAAGATCCAAGGTAGTGAAGAGATAACCAAAGCAGCGCTCAGGGAAGTGAGCGAAGAAACCGGTATACCGATCAATCAGATGAGAATCAAACAGCAGTTAGGAACGACACAACTAAGAAATACAGAAAATCAAAAAGGACAGATGAACAAAGACGTAACCTACTTCTTGATACAGTATTCTTGAGATCCTGATTTTGTAAAAATAGAACGTGCAGAAGGATATATCGGAATACATAAACGATGTACCCTCAGTGAAGTGCTTGCGTTGATCTATTACCAGGATATCAGGGAGATCATCAGAAAAAGCTATGGATTGATCAAAGAAGGTCAAAAAAATCTAGATATCAAAAAAGATTTTATAAAAAAGCTCTGATAGATAAATACATTGAATTTTTCAGATAATTACGTATATATCCGATATCGATCTATGTTTTTTATTCTGTACCCCAAGAAACAATGGTAAAATTACCTGTAATTTCCTATCAATTTGTAGACGTACCTGGAAACATGCAAGAAGAGATCAAACAACTTGTCCAAAAAAACATTGAAGGCAAGATGGATTCGTATTTCAAAAAAATCTATTCCAAAAAAGACACTGCAGAGATCAGAATAGAATATATCATCAGCAAAAATAAGCAAGGAAAATGGGTTGGTGATTTCAAATTCACCTATGACGGAAATGTTTTCAAACGATCTACCGGAGAAGGCGGATTCAAAATCATAGAAGATATACCGCTTCACGCATTCGATCATTTCAAAATGCACATTTCCAAACAAGGTGACTAAAAAAAATTAGTATACAACAGTCGTTTTTTATCGTCTTATTGTTTATGTTATGAAAAAAAATTATCTTACCAAAGAGGGATATGAACAGTTGGTTGCAGAACTCAATGAACTAAAAAAAGTAAAATTGCCTTTGGTCTTAGAAAGGCTCGGAGAAGCAAAAGCGATGGGAGATCTTTCTGAAAACTTCGAATACAAATCAGCACTCGAAGACAAGGATTTCATCAATTCAAGGATTACCGAGATAGAAGCCCTGATCGATGATGTAGAAATCATCAAGGAAGAGAAAAAGACCAAAGCGGAAAAATTCGTAGATTATGGTTCTACCGTAACCGTACAAACTGATGACAATGACATTTATACCGTAGATATCGTGGGAACCTGAGAGACAACTATGGAGTTCGATAAAAATTTCAAAGCCATGAAAGACTCCATCAAAATTTCCTTGGAATCACCTATGGGATTGGCAATAAAAGGAAAAAAAGCAGGAGATGTCGTCAAGATGAGACTCCACACAGGAAAAAAAGATGTTAAGATATTGAACGTTAAATAGCCAAAAACTAATGAAAAATTAAGAATTAATAATGAATAATGTATGATATGTCTTATTAGGAACTACTGTAGCATACAATAGTGAATAATACGGCAATTCCGACATTATTCATTTTTCATTATTCATTGTTAATTAAATTGTACATCAGTAACATTCCATTCATTCCATATATCAAAAGTAATCCTGCACGTCGCAGGGTTCTTTTTGTTATCGGTTCATTGAAGACCCAAGGTAATGGTGAATGGATCATGATATGTCAATGTTCATGTAGGATCTATAGAACGGAGCTGAGCGAAATCATTTTGACAGTTAGCCTTGATGAGAGATAGTTTGTTGTCGACGACAAATTGTCTGTTGACGACTTTGAACATGCTTGAAATATCAAGAATCATATCATCGGAAATTTCCTTGAACATAAAACCATATTCATCATTATCGAACATAGTCCAAAACCCAGTGCTATGTTTATAGAAGGTATAGCCTCGATACGATTCGAAAGTATCGATATTTTTTGTGATATAATTGGTTATGAGATAGGTACAATCACGGGATTTTGTGACCTTACTACAAACAAAACGTTCAATACTGACGACCAAGGTGTCGTTAAACCAGACTTGGATATCAGATCATGACTTGATAGCACGTAACTGCGGTTGTGTAGAGAGATCCAAATACAACAAATCATCGACAAAAAAGTATTTATTATCGTTGATGATAACTCATTGATCAGGAAATTTGACCGTCGTTACTTCTACGACCGGCGTCACCTTAAAGTACTTCTTGACTGTACCGACAAGCTGGATCTCTTTGTCTGTATATGTATTGAGATTGATAGTAGAACTTTTGAGACCTATTTTTTGACCATCCGTAGCAACGATAGAATGCGTATAATTAGGGAAATTATTGTCTATGGTGATCTTGCCAGCCAGAGGAAGCGATGCTCCCAAGGTATAGATCATGTTTTCTTGAGGTGTTTGTGTTAGTCTCTGAGAGATGCCCATAACAATCTTGATGAGAAAGTACGTCGCTACGCAAAGAAGAATAAACCAAGAGATAACTCTTGTATTTAATATTTTCTTTTGCTTCAATTTTCTTATAACCATAAGGAAATAGAGTACATAAAATCGACAAGAAGTGTTTACTTGTTTCTTGTCAGCGTATTCTGGTATATTGTAAAAAAAAATAAATACAGTAACCTACTATAATGATTTTAAGAAAGAAAGCAAGAGTATAAGAAAGGACAAAAACTTTAGCAAAACAGCTTCTCACCCATGGAAAAATCACGAAAACCATTAATAGATCAGTTTATACGTATAAATTCGCATACGAACCTCTCAGCTATCAGAGATGTAGAGGGAATTCAGATCAAACATATCAACGATTCGCTCGAAATCAATAAGATTCAGCATTTCAAGCCAAAATCTACCCTCTGCGACGTAGGAACAGGAGGCGGATTTCCCTTATTGCCAATCGCTATGAGCAACCCGGAAGTACAATGCATCGGCATTGACTCGACCAAAAAGAAAATAGATGCTATCAATGAAATGATCAAAAATCTCAAGATAACAAATGCTAAAGCAATATGGACCAGAGCGGAAAGCCATAAAGAGACATACGACTATGTTACGGTTAGAGCGGTCAGCTATATAGACAAACTACTGCCGCGAGTCCATCATCTCGTCAAAAAAGGAGGGCTCCTGATTCTCTACAAGCAGCATTCTCCCGAAGAAAGCATAGACATCAAGGATTTGGCACCAAAATATAAATTCAGACTCCGAAAATGCCACGAATACAAGCTATTCGAAGAAGATATTCCTAGGATCATCTATATATTGAAGAAATCCTAGCACTATTGCTTTTTGAGAGAAAAAGTATATAGTTTAGCATCTAAACATAAAAAAAATATGACACTATGAGAATCTTCGGAAAGCCATTCAACGAATGGTTCACGGTTTCCAGGGTTCTCGTAACCGTTGGAAACATAGCCTTTTTCTGCTATCACTTCTTCTGGATAGGCATAGATGGATATGTCAGCGTCATTATCCAGATCATTGCATTGATCATAGAATATCTCGTCAGCGGGATCTATGAAAGATTGCTTCTAAAAGGCAATCGAAAAATCAATGAACTGACTCGCCACATCAAGAAAAGAAAATGGATAGCACAGCTACCAAGCAAAACATTTTTATATATCAGCTGTTTCTTAGCGATATATATAAGCACGTACTTCCTTCGCCTCTATATTTTCTATCTGATAGGATGGGGAATAAGCTACAATAATATGATAGAGAGCATGCGAAATTCTTTTATAGCCTCACCGGTCTTGGGAACAATCATGGGATCTATCGTCGTATGGCGAAAAAAGAGAAATCTGAAAAAAAGGAGAAGCGCTTCAGTGTGATGAAGCGCTTTTTTTGTATATGAAAATTATATTATTCGAAGAGCAATAAGCTCGCCATCAGTCAGAGTCCGATGAGAAAGAAAAGGATCTGAATCAAAGTCTGGGATATTTTGGTCTCTTTGTGTAATTCAGGGATAAGGTCGGAACCTGCGATATAAATGAAACTTCCGGCAGCGAACGGAATCAGGAATCCAATCATATTGTTTACATATGAAGAAAGGAGAAATACGATAATAACACCTAATACTGCAGTCAATGCCGTCAAAAAATTCATGAGTAATGCTCTCTTTCTAGAATATCCGCCATGCACGAGCACACCAAAATCTCAGATCTCCTGAGGGATTTCATGAAACAATACCGCAATCGTCGTAGCGAGTCCCAAAGGAATACTAACTAAATAGCTAGATCAGATAATGAGTCCATCAATAAGATTATGGACAACATCTCAGACCAAATTCATGGTAGCGACCGGATGCGTATGGTTCTTGGTGATCGGCATATGGCAGTGATTTCGACGAATGACTTTTTCGGTAATCAGACCAAAAAGTATTCATCAGAGCAATGATAGCGAGACAAACAACGTCAATCAGTTCGGTTCAATAGCTTCAGGCAAGAGATGAAAAAATGCATCTCAAAACAGCGCTCACGCGGAAAAACTTACGAGCAAGAGAAGTATCTTCTGCAAAAATTTAAGCTTAAGGCCAAAGGTGACGATACCGATAAGCGAAACAGCGCTCACGGCCAAGACACTAAGTAATGCATATACAAAAGTCATATCACAAAAAAACATATATAAAATGTAGGGGCGGATAATATCCGCCTAGACGATTGATAATCGCCACTACGTTACACGATTTCTCTTCTTATTCCTCTATCCAATTTAACAAGCGTCTCATACGTGATAGTTCATGCCGCATCAGCTAAGCATTGCATAGAGTTTTTGGAACGAGGATTGTCAGAGATGATTTCCACTTCGTCTCAGATATGGACAGAAGTATCTACAACATAGGTAGAAAGATTCATACAGATCGTACCCACTTGACGGAAGAAGGTCTTACGGTGCTTCATGAACATCTTGCCGGAAGCTGTCCTCGGCAATCATTCCGCATATCAGAAAGGAAGCGTTGCGATAGTTTCTTTGTCATACGGTTTGTATTCATGGCCATAACTCACTCACTCCCCTGGCCAAACCGTCTGCAAGCTAATGACTCTCGATGTGACTGACAAAACAGGAAGCAGATTATTTCATTTTTTATAGGACGGATCTTCCGGACGCAACGGATTGTATCCATAGAGTCAGATGCCAGGTCTATAGGCGTTAAAAAACTCATCATCAATTTTGAACATTGCAGCGGTATTGCCTATATGTCTCCACTCAGGAGTGAAACCCGCATCCAACAATTTGTAATACATGCGTTTGAAACGCTGGATCTGCTCAGTCATATTCACATCAGAAATAGCGTCTGCATCGAAGAAATGCGACATCACACCCTCGACATTTAGATTAGGATGGCTCTGTAATTCATTAATGAGATTAGGTAACTCATCTTCCTGAACTCCTTCACGATTCATTCCGGTATTGAAGAACAGATGGATCTTCGTTTCTTTGCCTAATCTTCACAGATATCTGATAGTTCAGATATTGTAGACACAGAAAGTTGTTTTTTTATGATCAAATTTTCTATAATTCTCAAGTAAGGTCTCGCCCATAATCAAGATAGGAATCTTGCAATATGTTTTGACAACAACATATTCCGGATAGCTATCAACAGCGATATAAGGAACATCCGTATTTCTCAACATTCTGACGACCTGTTTCAATCCGTGCCCATACGCATTGGATTTCAATACCGGAAACACAGCAGCTTGTGGCTGGAGAGATTGAAGATATTCCAGATTTTCCAATAATACTCTCCTACGGAGCCAAATGATATTCATCGGCTTCACACTAGGACTGAATAATGATCTTAAAAATCAGAACATGATTTTAGTTTAAAGTTTAAAGTTCAAAGCATAAAGCCGCAATTGGATATTTACAACTTACAGTTTTCCGCTTATAGCTTTCTGCCAAAAAGAGAGTAATCATCAGTAAGAAATATTCAAGCACAGCTATTATACAACACCAGATGCTCGCCACGAGATACTCTTGAGCCATGAATCCACTACCAAAAAAGACAAATGCCAGACTCGTGCTAGCCGAAAAAGATACTGTCCAAACATAAAACAAATAAGGAATATGAGCCGAAATGGGGACCCGCTTTGACGGGGTTTGAGGCGATTACAAAATAAATCCTATCACGAAACATCAGGCGAAGGCGGTTTGAGTCTGGCTTGATCTTTTTGCTTACTTTTTCTATCAAGAGAAAAAGTAAGTCTAGCAAAGCGCTCAAGTAAAGACAATTTCATCGCTAAAAAATACGTTTTAAAAGGAAAAAATAGGAAAAGTTAAAAAAATTTTTGTTGCATTCTCTACACAAAACGATACTGTAAAAAAACCTGATTTTTTATATTGAGCAACGAACGGTATGTTTTCACAGATAGAAACATTGCTTACGAATCATTCAAGCTCATGCATCAAATACGCAAATAAGCTTGCATTCACCAATAGACAAAGAACAATTCACGGAGAGGATCTTTTTCGATGAATCTCCATGTTTTTGAAAAACAACGATCTCAGCAATATTTTTCGAAAATTGATTGGCGTATCTGAAGATATCCTAGACGAATATTTCCAAAACAAATATGGCACGGCGACAAGAGAAGAAAACAAAAAATTACCGCTTAGCAAAAGATTTGGCAACGCACTTCGTGCGACAATAAACGAAACTACCAAAAAACTAGACCTGGACATATTATTTTGAGTATCATTTTGTGATATGTCAAATCAATTTACTAACCACCTTCATACCCACAGCATAAACCAACAAATCATAGTTGAGAACTACAAAAAACTCACCAAAAACCCTATCATACAGCAGATGTGATTGTTTGCTTTTTTACAAGTCTTGAGTAAAATCTTAATAACGTTCAATTTAGATGTTAACAAGATACAACTTATGAAAATCGAAAAGATGGAAAAATTACACAACGTAAACATGCTCCTCGACGCCGTAGAAAGCGAAATCGTCGAAAAAGAAAATACCATCACCGGCGACAAAGGAAAAAAAGAAGAAAAAAAACTCACGATAGAATATTTCGGAACCGATCTCACCAAAGAAGTCAAAGACGGAGTCATCGATCCGATCATAGGAAGAGACAATGAGATTGACCAGATCATTTTTACGCTCCTCAGAAAAAACAAGAACAATCCGCTCCTCATCGGAGAAGCCGGTGTCGGTAAGACCGCCATCGTAGAAGGATTGGCACAGAGATTAGTAAAAGGCAACGTACCTGACAAGCTCAAAAACAAAAGGATATTCCTACTCGATATGGGGACACTGGTTGCAGGGACAAAATACAGAGGAGAATTTGAATCTAGGATGAAATCCATCCTTGAGGAAGCAATCGATCCGACGAACAACATCATCCTCTTCATCGACGAGATCCACACCATCATCGGCGCAGGAGGACAAGAGAATGGCGACGCGGCACAGATGTTAAAACCATTGTTGTCGAGAGGAAAGATAAAGCTCATTTGATCAACGACCTTCAACGAATATCAAAAATATATCGAAAAGGATCAAGCGCTCAAAAGAAGATTTCAAGAAGTAATAGTCAACGAACCAGATGCAGAAGCAAGCAAACAGATTTTGATAGGACTCAAAAAAACGTACGAAGATTTCCATGGTGTTCAGATCCAAGAAGAAGCATTGGAAACAGCTATCACACTCAGCAAGAGATATATGATGAACAAATATCTGCCAGACAAAGCACTCGATATCATCGACGAAGCCTGCGCAAGAAAATCCACCATGAACCAAAAACTCGACAACGACAAAGACTACAAAAAATTCGAAGAAACCTTGGCAAAAATCCAAGCCAAGATCGAAGAAGCTATAGAAAAACAAGATTACTTTGGTGCTGCAGAACTCAAAGCCAAAGAGGAAGAAGCGAAACAAGAGATGCTCAAGATCAGAAGCAACAAAAATATCCCGATGAATCTCAGACCTACCATCACAAAAGAAGATATCGGAAACGTCCTTGCTGACAAAACCGGAATCCCTACCAACATCGTCAATGAATCGGAGATTGAGAAGCTCAGGAGATTGAGCGAAGAATTGAAGAAAAATATCGTTGGCCAGGATGAAGCCGTCGATGCTGTCGTCAAAACACTCACCAGAAGCAGATTGTCAGTCATCAAATATACTAAACCTATCGGTTCATTCCTTATGCTCGGACCAAGCTGAGTAGGTAAGACATACTTAGCGAAATTGATCGCAAAAGAGTATTT
>CAZJFP010000003.1:0-82401 GCA_964545415.1 uncultured Candidatus Peribacteria bacterium | reverse complement strand
GAACCCCCGACAACAGTTCCGAAGACTGTTGTGTTACCACTACACCAACGCCCCATACTATGATTACTCTATTGAACTTTCTTTTTTTTCAAAGCCTTCTTTTGTTGTTCGTCTCTCTATGTGTCCACTATCTTTGATCTTTCTTTCTAAATTTTCTGCTTCTTCTTTTGTTGTAACTGTATAATATCCAATTAACATATCTACTTTTAATGTTTTTGTTGTTATTGTTTTTCCTCTTTTATGCTCTTTTAATCTTCTGTTGAGATCATTGGTATATCAGCAATAATATTTTTTCCCTTTCAAAATATATACGTAATACATTGTGGTTTATGTTATAAAATTTATTTGTGGGATCGCCCCGCCTTGCGGGGTCCAACCCTCCGATACAGTTCGGACAACGCTTTAGCGTTGCGAAGACTGTTGTGTTACCACTACACCAACGCCCCACTACGATACTAATTAAGAATTTAGAATTTAGAATTAAGAATTTAGAATTTAGAATACATATATTTTATTTTCCATTCTCCATTCTCCATTCTCATTTTTCCATTAATGTTTATTTCGTTAGCAATTTCATCGTTCCTTCTTGTAGCTTTTTGATTACTTCCTCTTTTCCTTCTGATGGGATTTCTGTATTTGTTTCCAAAAATTCTATCAGCTTGGTTTTCATCTCTTGCGTGAAATCACGTTTAGTGATTTTCTCGAACTTTTCAACAGGTTCGTACCATTTTGCATATGTTTCCAGTAATTCATAGTCGTTGCTGCTGATCTGATAAACGGCCCCTTCCGCGTTTTTTTGGCAACTGGTTGTGATGAATATTCCTTCTTGCGCTAATGTTTGCTTCATGGTATCAAAAATTTCTTCGTATTTCATAAATTGTCCAAATAACGGTATGTGGATTTTGATAGACAATAATTCATTATTTTTCGCTTCTATCTTGCCGTAGATGAGTATAAGCGCAAAAAGAAATGATGCGTATTTTCCTCGATGGTCTTTGGGTTGGATTTCTCCTTTGATCAAACATCATTTTTCTGTCTTTTCGATTGCCGCTTGGATACCCAATAACTCTAGTTTCTTATTCGTCGCTTCGATTTCTTTTTCCGGAAATTTTGGAATAAAAAAATATTTCTTACCGTTTTCTTCGTTGAATGCATCGAACAAACACAATCATCTGATGAATCATTCAGCGTCAAACGGTATATTCATTTCCTTTTTTGCTGTACTATAACAGACACTCATATTGTCTCAGAGATTCTTGAGATTGATGATCTTCCGATCTTTCTTGTGAAGTACGATGATCCCTTTGTCATAATCGGAAAAGGTGTAGCCGCTTACGTTGTAGGTGTATTCTTTCGTCTGCGGAATGCTTTCGTTGAAGATGGTCAGAAGGTTGTTTTTGTCGATCCCGATTCTCATTATTTGTTTTTTAGTATCTTATAAAGCAGTATGATCTCCATGAAATTCACCATCAGCGCTGTTCATCAATAGCTGATAAATGGCAAGGTTAGTCCGGTATTTGGTAAGATTTTGACATTCACTCAGATGTTTACAAACGCTTGTACAAGAATCAACGACAAGATTCCTATTCCTATGATTTTTTTGTGGTCGTCTTTGATGTTGCGTACGCGCGTGAGAAAATAATATCCGATATAGAGATAGAGTCCAAGAAGCAGCATATTACCCACAAATCCTATCTCTTCCGAAAATGCCGAGAAGATAAAATCGCTTTGTGCTTCCGGTATGAATCAGAATTTCTGCAATCATTTTCCATATCATTTTCCGAATAATCCTCATCCTCCTATTGCTAGGAGCGCTTGCTGATTTTGCCGTCATATCTGTCTTGCTTGTGGATCGACATCAGAACTTAGGAAGTAGGTGAACCTCTTCTGGATATATGCGAATCTTTCGCTGACCATTCCGGCTATGCTTCCCATCAATAGTCCTCAGAGCAATCCTCAGAAGAGTATCCGCATGATGTATTTGATCTTTGCTCACGCATATCGGCACATAATGAGACCTACGATTCCTAGGATCATCACGGTTCCGAGATCCGGCACCAAGAGGAAGAGTACGAAGAAAAGCGCATTCAATATGATGAATGATACAAAAAAATCCTTCGTATTTATTTTATCGCGTTTCCTGATCAGCCATCATCAGAGAAAGAGTACGTATCATAATTTGAAGAATTCGGCCGGCTGGATGTTTGGTAATCCCGGCAAATCGATCCATCCCCTTGCTCCATTGAGAACGATTCCTATACCTGGGATAAATACTGCTATCTGTAATGCCATGAGTATTACTGCTATGATAGTGATGTTTTTGTTTTTTTGAAAAAACCTTATCGGAACTGCATAGGTTATTCCTGCCATAATGAGCGCCATCCCTATATTTCTGATTTGTCTGAAAAAATAGAAATTATTGGAAGGATCGCCAGTCCAATTTCCATTTGCTATCAAGGATAGCGTTAGGGTAAATGATTCGTGTATGCTTACGCTGTATATCGAGAGCACACCAAATAGGGTCAAGATACTTCACACTATGATCAGAGGCATAAAAATATAATGAATAATTAAAAATGAAAAATGAATAATGTTTGATTTGCCCGCTGTTGTGCGTGTATTATTGTGAGATACAATAGTTTGTGCTTAGATGATTCATACATTAATTCATCATTAATTATTAATTTTTAATTTGATATTTTCGTCGTGTCTCGAGGTCTTCGTGTGTTGTTTTTCTTTATAAGATTCAGTTCTGAACTTTTGGATGCCATATATTTTCCGTCTATCAAGGCAGCGATAAAATTATATTTTTTTTTGAGTATCGTGTTGTTTTTGGCTATCTCTCTGAAGAGAATGTTGTGATTGAGGTAGAGATTGAAACATTCTGAGAAGTCTTCGAAGGGATCGCTCATGCCGTATCCGCTACAGAAATCTTTCTTTTTTGCTTCAGATTTTCTGATGGTTTCATTGCTTCGTGATATTTTATAGAAAAGCAATGATGGGTCGTTTAGTGCGAATACCGCTTTGCCAAATTCTGTATATGTCCTATTTTTTTTGCTGGATGATCATTGTATATAGCCGAGATCTGCGATATGTCCCATCTCATGCGTCAGAAGCTCTGCAAATTCTTTTTTGGATTTTACTGATCCCAGATTCATGATGATAGTATCCCATGTCGCATATCCTCTTCTGTTGCCGTTTTCCTTCTTGATATCTATGTTTTTTATCACTTCCTTGATCTCTTTTTGTTGTTCTCCGTTGGCGTCTATAAAATCGGTCAGGATAACGATAGCTTTTGTATAGCTATATTTGTCGTAGGTATTGTGGTTCCCTATGAAATTCACCTTGTTGCAGATATTCCTACTTTTGCATAGGGCATTGAGCATGGCTTCATACTTATTTTCTGCTGCAGCAAAATGTCATGATCATGGCGGCAGTGCAGTATTGTCAAAAAACTCATCTTCTATACCTATATCTTCTGGCATGCTTTCTTTTAAATAATCCTTGCTTGATGGTACAATTTTTTCTCCGAGGTGAAAAACATTGAACGCAAGCAATGCATAGAATATAGCGACGAAAATGATAAATTTGATGATGGTTTTTGCTTTCATAATGAAAGATGAATGATGAAAGATGAATGATTTTCGTTTGGTCTTATTATGAACTATCGTATTTTACTTTGGTTTATAATGAAATAGTTCATACATTATTCATTATTAATTCTTAATTTTTAATTAGTTTGAGATATTGTATCGCTTGATGTCGTCTATAATGTTCTGTTCGCTTGGTCCTCTTGCATTGAAGAGAATGATTTCCTTGATCGGTATTTTGTTGACATAGCAATACAGGATGAAGTTGTATCATCAGATCAAAATTTTGTTTTTTGTTTGTTTGGCCTTGAAGATATTTTTCCCTATTCCGCCTGTGATATTTTCTATGAGCAGGGTAGCTTTGGCAGGTATACCGTTTTGGCACAAATCTTCAAATATTTTTTTGGATTCATCTTTTTTCGGTGAGAAGATGAAATATGAGATTTCTTGTGGATTCTTTTCTATCTCCTTGGTGATATAGTCTATCAGAACATCGACTTTTGGCGGCACTGTTTTGATAGTTTGTGTTAATATCTGTTCTTTCTCGCTTAATTTGGCTAGTTGTGCATTGGTGTTGGAGAAGAATGCTACTTTGTTTTTGAAAATGTCTATGAACTCTTTCCAGTCGGTGTATTTTTGTGATTCGGCATAGGTGAAATAAAAATCACTGCTTCCGTACATTTTCTTGAAGATACTCACGATGCCATTGAAAGTCTTGGTAATGCTTGCGATCTGTTTCTCGAGCAGTTTATAATTTTCTTCTGAGAGCACTTCTTTGAGTCACTCTTTTTTTTCTATCAATTGTTTTCGCAAAAGATTCGTCTGATAAAAATCTCCGTGATCCCATATAGGATCGTGTTGGAGTATTGTGTCCTCCGTTTTTACAAACAATTTTTTGCTTTCCATAAAGAGTATGCCTATGAAAGTTTGGAAGAGATTGACGAGTTCTTGTAGCTCATGTGATGTTATGCTATTACCTTGGATTTGGGCGTCTACTTCTTGTTGGTAGATGAAGGACTCCAGGATGTTGAGCGTATAGTAGAGATCTATCGGGCTAGAGAGCCAAAAATTGTAGGTTTTGTATCGCTGCTCTGTGTCGAAAAAACAGATATCATAGTCTTTGTATGTCTCTTCATTTTCTATCATGCTGGTGAATAGTCCATGGTGGGTTGTCAGGATGATCTGGTATTTGCTCTGTTTTTTCGTGTCTTTGATATAATAATAAATCCTGTAGTCGTATTGGTTGTTGAGATTGAGTACGCCCAATCATCTCTTGAGATGCGAAAGATATTTGATGATAAACAGACATTCTTCCTGGATGAAATTTTCTTTGTTCAGAAATTTTTCGAATAGTTCCTGATTGATGGTCTGCTCTTCTTTTGTGAAACCTATATTCTTGACACCTATATCGTTCAATACCGCTTTGGCGATATCGAGTTTCTGGATATTCTGGAATGCAAGGATGATATTTTTATTCGCTGCCAATTTTTTGAGCAGATCTTTGATCGGCATATTACCGATGTAGTATCTTTTTTGATTTTCTAAATTTTTGGTATCGATACTTTCTTCGTTTTTTGCTATACTGATGTTGCTTGGCGAAATTTTTTCTAATGCAGGGAACTTCACTTTTATCTTCGGTGTGTTTTCATATGCCTGCAGATCTATGCTTTCCTTGATTGTTCCTTCTGCTTGGCTGATGATATGTGCCAGATTCGGATAGGATCCAATCAATTCATGAACGTATTTCACAAAATAGAGAAACAGTTTTATGCTATTTTTGGTATCGAAAAATGCGTCATGCGATTTTTCTTCTCCGTGATTTTCATCCTTGAATGTTTCGTTAAACAGTTTTTCGTCTTTGAGATTGTCGATGAGTACTTCTAATGCATAGCTTGGTGCATAATGTACGATAGTCTGTGCGAGATTCATCGTATCTATTTGTGCATGATAGGTGAGTGAAGGGAAATATTTCTTCAAAAAATCAAGATCGAATCCGATATTGTGTCCTATGATGATACAATTTTCTCCGAAAAACTGCTCTATCTGTGGTAAGATTTCTTCTCTTGTCGGAGCTGTTTCCAGATCATTGATTGACAATCCCGTGATGAATCCAACGATTTGTTTGAGTTCGTCAGTTTTTTTGTCTGGTTTGATGAGCGATTGATATTCACCGATGATTTTTCCCGTTTCATCAATCTCTATGATTCCTATCTGGATAGGTTCATCTTTTGTGACGTCGAGTCCGGTCGTTTCAAAATCTAATCAGATGTATCTATATTTACTGTTCAGTAACATATTTGTGCTTACATATATCTAAAAAATATCCATTTTTATCTTTATAGTGTCATTTGTGGATTCAATAATTCTTATTCTTTTTTGATGTGTAATGCTTCAACTATTATTATATTCTTGTACTAAAATAGTTCCTGTTCATCCTGAAAATTTCCATACTGCTTTGGTTCCTTGATTGACAAGGAAATCCTGGTATTGTCCTCCTGATGAAAATATCATAGTATAATCTATTCCATTTCATCAGATACAATTTTCATTTGTTTTTTTGAATTCTTGCGCTCATTCTTCTAAATATTTGTTTATGTTTATCTCACATCGTTTGCCGATTATCGGTTCTCGAGATCATGAAAATGGTGTATATAATTCTTTTCCTAATAATTTTTCTGCTCTTTCCAAAAATGGTCTCTGTATATACATAACATACTCATTTTTCTCTATTTTTTTGGCTACCTCTTGTGAAAATATCCTATAAAGACTCTCTCTATACATATTTCCGTCGGATGCTTGTTCGCTTTTTTCATACATCCGATTATCTCCATTTTTCTTTATATATACTACAAATGGTATGCGTCATGCTCCTCATCATGCTATTATATCTCCGTATTTATCCAACCCAAATTCTCTGAAGTCTCCGATGAGATAAAGTTTCATGTGTTCGTTATCTACCTTTTTCGTTCATAACCATGCGTAATCTATTATTTTGACGCTATTGGCCATGGTTTCTCGTGCAATAGCTTTTTCGGTTCGATTCAGTAATTGTTCCGGAAGTATATTTCAGGTGAACACTTCGTTTTCATTTGTCTGTGAAGTACATCATCCAAATATCATCAATCACATTCGAAGTGACAAAAAAAATATTTTTTTCATTATCTCTTCCTAATAAATAAATGTTTTTAGTTTTTTATTTTCTATCGAAGTCTGCTGGTATCTCTCCTCGGATCTCTGTTTCCCGTTTGCGGATAGGGATTTTGAAGTCATGAGTCTTTATCCGGGTGAGCGCTTCCTGCACTTTTTCAAGTAGCTCTTTAGTCTCTTCGGTGTAAGCTAATGTCGTCTTTATCTTTTTGGATCTCATCCGTGCAAGTGCCGTCTCTGAGTCGCTGAAGATGCAGTCGTATTTTTTCTTGCTTTTCTTTTTTTCGAGACTTTCTATGTATCTGATTGCTTCGTAGATTGCCAAAAATTCTCCGAGATTATTAGTCCCTGTCGGATAAATGGGAGAACGAAAAACCTCTTTTCGTGTGTGTAATTCCACTCCTCTATATTCCATGGGTCATGGATTGCCTGAACAAGATGCATCTACACAGAGTGCGTTGGTGAGTGGGATTTTGACTTTCATACTAGACGATGAATAAATAAACGACCCCGACGCTTCGGGGGGCCGAGAAGTCGGCCTAAAACGACTAAATGCCGAAGCGATGTTTGTTCGTTTTTTGGACTATACGGTTTTATCGAAAAAAGGCAACCGGAATACTCGGTCGCCTTTCAAATGTTGTGTAATGTTTCCTATTTGTTGTTTACAAGTTTCGTAAAGAGCGCTTTTGTACGGTCTTCGAATTTCTTCGTAACCGGGTCAATATATTTCTGGAGTTTTTCTATGGTCAGAACTTTGGAGAGTTCTGCTTCTGTCCAGATAAGACGTTCTTTTACAAATTCAGCTTGTATAAGCTTGAACTGAGCTAAGTATTCCTTGGATTCTGCTTCGAAATCCTTGGTGCCTTTCAGTTTCAAATCAAACTTTTTTCCGCCTTCGTATTTTTGCGTAAATGCAGCCCACTTGGCGAAATCAATCAGGAAAGCTTCGTAAATTTTTTGATCCAATTCTGCTTTTGCGGTAGCCGACATAACCAATCCGGTTTTTTGAAGTTCGAATACCTCTGCAAGGAATATTTCAACCTGTGTATTATACAGGTTAGCTATTCCCTTGAAGCTTTTGGATGCTTTTTGTGCATAGGTGCCCGTGGCAGCTAAAAGCACAATCATGATGACAATTCCGATTTTTTTCATTGGCGATATTTTTTAGTTGTTATTTTTTTATTTCCTAATACAGAAAATACTCAAATACCACAAAAAGTCAAGTCTATTTTTGGAAAAGTCTCTTTTTGGATATAAGGAAACCCCGTAGTATCTACGGGGCTTATATTTTACATATTCTCCTTCAAAAATATATTTGATTGAAGAATATGTAGTTACCAACTCAATAATTCCTCTTTTTTTCAGAATTATTTGGTTGGTAAACTATTTTTGTTGGCAGGTGATTATTCAATGTCGTCGAATCGAAGCTTGAGTCCCTTGTCGTTGTCTTCCAGTCTTGTCTTGTATTCTTGGTTGTTGATCGTTTGTCTTTTTTCGCTGATAGTGATTTTCTTTTCTGTGATGTCGAATTGTACAGGGAAGTTCTTGATGTCCTCTGTCTTTGATCCCCAAATGAATGTTTTGGTCAGAGATCCTTTGTCTTTTTTATCTTCTTTTAAGAAGTTGATTTTGTCTACGGTACTTAACGGCAAGAATCCGCTTCCTCCTACAAATTGGGTGAATGATTTTTCGACTTTTTCTTTTTTGTCTTTGTATACTAATGCGGTAGATTCAATTTTTGTTAGTGTATGTATGTTGTCCAAAATACCGTTCATGATCTCTTCTGTCTCATTATACAATTCTGTGTCGTCTTGGAAGGTGAATGCTTCTCCTTCTTTTTTCTGTTCTACTTTGTAGTATTTGTAGATGCCCATTTTCTCATCATCCAATACTCTTACGGTTTCTCTTTGGTTGATGGTTGTCCCTCTTTCTCATCGTAACGCTGTAAATGTTGCATAGATATCGTTATCTAGAAGGTTGATGCTTTTTAACTGCTCTTCGAACGTCTTATCTTCGTTTTTTTCTTTCTTTATCTTTTCTATCATGTTTTTTTTGAAATCTTTGTAGAGATCTTCTAGTTGTACATCCTCTGATAATTCTCCTAATTCTCGTTTGTTCTCTTCTGTCTTTTTTGCTGGTATTTTTGTTAACAGCGTTCATTTTTTGTCGTGATATTCTAGTTTTTCTCCGTTTTGATTGTAAAGATACTCTTTTTCTAATGCTGCTGGTTGGTTTATCAGTTCAGGTTTTTCTTGATTTTTTGTAATTTCTTTGCTTGCTTTTTGGATGACTAATTGTTCTTTTTCTGCGTTTTTTGTAATATCTTTGAACTCTATTTGTTTTTTGCTATCTGCTGTTTCTATCGTAAGCGTTTCGACTACTTTGCCTGCAGCGTCTCTTAGTATGAGACTGTTGTCTTCCGTAAATCAAAAGTTCATTACATCTTCATCTCTTTCTCATCGTTTGAAGCTGTACATATCTTCTACCAGTTCCAATCATAAGCGTTTTGTTTGTATCCACCTTCCTCCTTTTGGTCTGTTGAATCCTGTAAAGATGGTGTAATCACCGAATTCTGAATTTTCTATATACTTGCTCAAAATCTCTCTATGCTTTTTTATTTGTTCTTTGAGCGCATCTACATTTTCTATATTAAATGTATTGTTCGTTTCATCTATACTGACATTCATCGTTATACCCAAGAGGTTGAATTTCTGTGTGTTTTCTGTCTTGTTTGCGTCAAATTCTCCCTTTTCATTGAAATATACTTTTCCTATTTCACGATATTTTTCTCCTTCTTTCATAAAAATCGCTCTAGAAAATTCATTGCCTTCTGCGATTGCCTCTTTTCCAAGTTTAGTGTCTTTGAGTGCTTCTATCTTGGTGTTTTCCAAATTTTCATCCTTGAAATCTTCGACTGTTCCGTCTGGTTTGAGAAAATTTGCCGCTAGATCAAAATCTTTCACTCTTTTGAGGATTTTTTCTTTTGTTTTTCTTTCGTTTTCTACAATTCTGATATCGATTCCTTTGGCTGGTGTCTTGATGATGCTGATATCAAACATTTTTCCTCCGTTATATCCGTTTTCTGGCAACAATGTCTGTCCGTTATTGTAGAGTTCAACACTAGTGATATCTGTTTTTTTATCAGGATTTGCGGTAAATTTGAGATAACTATTGTTTGTTTCTCCCACTATTTGAAAGTAGCTAGTGATATCTTTGGATGTTCCATCCATCATCACTTTGTATTTCATTTTCAATGTTTTGTTGGTCTTGTCCAATTCAACGCTAGAAATATCCACTTTGGTTCCATTCACTTGGATGTAGGCATCGAGCCTTTTTTTTAGTTCGCCACTATTGAGATATGCTTCCATTTCTTCAACCGTTCGTGAATTGATGTCTTTGGATGTCTCTATGTTTTTTTTGAGTTTCATCTCTTCTGCTGAGAAATCTTTCAACGTGTCGTTGATCTCGTTCTCTAGTGTGGATTCTTCTGAGGTGAGTTTTTCTACATTACTCATGGTGCTGATGTAATAGTATAAAAGATTAAAGGACTATTTCTTGGGGTTGTGTGTTGTTTGGTTGTGTTTTTTGTAATTTTTGATCCAAGAGCTTTTGTAATTGTGTGATATTTGATTGATGAAAATTGATTTTACTATTTATCTCAAATTCGTTTTCTTTGGTGATCGTGGGTTGCAATAGATTTATTTCATCCTGATTTTTTTTGATTTCTTCTTGAATTTGTTCCGGAGTCAGTAACGCATCTTTTTGTTCTTGAAGATCGCTTATTTCTTGCATTCGCTTTTTGTATTCGTCTGGATTTGTATTTGGATCAATATTTTTTTGCTGTAAATTTTCTATTGCTGTATTTATTGTCTGTACGTCTGTATTGCTTTCTTCATTAGTTAGTGGGTTTTTTTGTGGTGTGGTGGTTATTGGTTCGATATTAAGTGATTCAGGCTCTTCTATTTCTTCTGTTTCTTCTGTTTCTATTTTGTTGTATATGTCCATATTAGGTTGGGGAATGTATTCATAGATTGGTTTGCCTTCCAATCTATCTTTTACTTCTTGATAGATAGCTTCTTGTCAGAGATTTTGGCAGATAATCTTGAAGGTTTTGATTCCAGGATATTTCTTGTCGTCTGTAGCTCCTGCCATAGATTGGTCTCCCTTGATGAGCGCTTGCATGTATGTGTAGGCGAGTTTGATTTTTTCTTCATCATCCGTCGCTGCAACAGCAACAAAGAGTTTTTCGTAATCGCTTTTTTCTACTCTTGAATAGAGCTTCACGGTCATCGTCGCTTCGTTGAATTTATCTAACTCTGCTTTTTTTGCTGTTCTGTCGACTACTTCCGTTGCATCGATAACATCTTGGCTGTCTTTTGGCTTCTCTGATGTGGTTTGTGTTTCAGGTTTATTTGAAGCGGCTATCATCGCTGTGGTGTTGTCTAAGAGTGCAGTCAGGGTTTTTGGTCCTATCCTGAAATCTTTTTTGCTTGCATTGGTTACTTTGGATTCTACGATAGTTTGAAAAAATCCTATCGCATAGAGCATATCCTGATCGTTTTGGATATCGAACTTCACTAATTTTCCTTGATCATCGACTTTTTGATTGAATCCCAACTGCGTGAGACGATTCTTGATGTTTTCAAAGACTTTTTTGGGACTATCTTTTGTGAAATCATTACCTTCAGCTAATTGATTGTAGAGCGTTCCTGCTCCACCGATATTGTATCTGATATAACGAAATGAACTGTTCATATTGATATAGGTATCGGTCTTATCATTGAAATCCGTGTCCGTGTAGCTTTCTTGATCAGTGAATTGGTATGTGGAAATAGTCAGGTTTGAAGAATATATATTTTCTTTTAGCGTTTTGCTGATAGCGGCAATCTTTAGATCCTCTAGATTGCTTTCTGTTGTTTCGTGCGATTTTTTTACTTCTTCTTCAAGATAATTGTCATATTTGTTTGCTGTTTCGCTATCATATTCGGCTTTGACAGGTCCGATATCTGGTGTCCCCATTTTTTTATAATTGAAAGATTAAAAGATGCAACAATATTCCTTTGGTCTTATTATATTCTCAAATACGAAAAAAGCCAAAAATTCTTGGCTTCTTTGTAGTATTTGCTTCTCTTTTTTCTTAATTTGTATATAATATGTTATCTTTTTACTTCGATATTCATCTTTATTGTTCTCAAGCTGTTGTTTTCTATACTTCCTGCCTGATAAAATACTCCATTTGCAAATGGCGCGGTAAACGGTGCTTGATAGTAAATATCTCAGGTTACGTTTGTTACGGTTATATATTTTGGAAAATAGACGGTCGCTTTGGTTTCTCGTCGTTTTCTGACCTTACCAAAGCCTGGTTCTTCGTATATTCCTGATTTTAATCCCAAAATCGCCATTTCTCTATCGGTTATCTCTATCTCATATTTTTTTTCCAGATCCTTGATGAAATCTATATACATTTTCGGTATTTCAAACTTGTAATAGATGTTGATCGTATATTTCCCGTTTTTGAGCGTACTGATGTCTACGATATCGTTTTTGCTGTCTTTTTGTATAGTTCCTTGTTCATCATTGATCTGGATGTGTTTGGTAACGAAGCTGTCTATTTTATTGTAACTCACATTGGTATCCCGGAAGTAGATGAAATTCGGATCGAAGATGTTGGTCAGATTATGTTTTTTTATGATGTCGTTGAATCCTGTCGATATGTTGGAAAAATACATCGTGACGTATTGTCTGTTGGTTATTTCGTCAAACCTATTGATGACGCTTTTTATAATATTTCCTTTCTGATTGTCAAAATACTGTTTGATTTCCTTGATGTACAATTCTTTTTTGTTTCCGCGGATTTCCTTTCTGATCAAGTCGACTGATGCATTGAGAAACTGCCGTTCTCGTGCCTTTTTTTTGAAGCTTGGAAAAAAATTCTCGAGGAGATCCGACCTGATGAAAATCACTCATTTTATGTCTTGATGAAGTACTTTGTTGTAGAGATCTGGTTGCATGGTTTTTTCCACTTTTCGCATTTCATATGTCTTGTTGAACATTAGTTCATAGAGATCTTTCAAGTTTTTCCCGTCGATATCGGTGAATCCGAATTTGTTTCCTGCAATGAATCCGATTTTGCGATCCGGCAAAAACGGTGAAGTTCGGGATGGTGCGGTGATGCGTGTCTTGTAGGCTATAAAGTCCGGATAATAGGAGTCTATGATTTCCAAATCCTCTATATGTCCTTGGTTGACTTTGATGAATGCGAAGGATCAAAAAAATCATCCGTTTGGTCTTTTTTCGTTTGCGTTTTGTAGGATGACGAGATAATTGAAGGATTGATTTTTTCCCAACAATTCAAAAAATTCGTTTTGATATGTTCTCAGATCTGAAAGTAGGTTGATGAGTTTATCATAATTTGAGAATCACACCTTTTTCAAGTATTCCTTGTTTTCTTCAATATATTTTCGGCATTCGTCTATCTCTTTTTGTTTGGTGCTGAAGATGTTTTCTCCTTGTATGTATTGTTGGACTATTTCATCCAGCGTTACGAGAAAGTGCGAAAGCTCTTTGTCGAATGTCCGTGTATAAAACGCTATCTGTCATAAATCTTCTTTGAAGACATCAATTTTGTTTTTGCTGAAGAGCATATCGTTGATCTTTGCAAAAAACACAAAAAAAATGAAACAAAAAACAATCAAGATAACAAATGTTCCGTTTATGTATTTGAGATAATATCTTCGTGTCTTTTTGTTCTCTTTACTGATACCGAATTGTTTCATGATAATCTACTATATATAAGGCATATGACGCCATGGTAATTATTTTCGTTTTTCAAACAAGCAAATTTTCGTGTTTTTTTGCTTGAAATTGCAGATGAGATTATTATACAGCTCAAACAGCTTTATTTTTTTGTATAGCTGAAACTGTATTATTGTATGGGCATATAGCTCAGTTGGTTACCCCGACGGTTCGGGGTGATAAGGACGAGAGCAATGTTCAGAAGCAAAAAAAGATATGGGCATATAGCTCAGTTGGTTAGAGCGCGTCTCTGATAAGGACGAGGTCGGTGGTTCGAGTCCACCTATGCCCACCAAGCATGCCAGGGTAGCTCAGTGGTAGAGCAGAGGCCTGAAAAGCCTTGTGTCGGCAGTTCAATTCTGCCTCCTGGCACCATTTAAAATTCAGAATGTAGAATTCAGAATGTAGAATGCAAAAACCAGAATTGCGTTATTAGGTCCAATGATTCAAGTCTAGCCCGGGGATTAGCTCAGATGGCTAGAGCGCTTGGTTTGGGACCAAGAGGCCGCGAGTTCGAGTCCCGCATCCCCGAGATGTAAAAATCTCAAAAAAATTGTTTCAGCTAGGTGGATGGTTGAAACAATAGACCGCTGTCAAGGTAGTGACCACTTCATCCCCTGAAGGTCCACGTGACCTTAGAACATGCTGTAAATACAATGATCCCCTAGGGATTTATTATGTACAGCCCCGAGGTTTCGGAAAGACAGATAGCATATCCATATAGACGGATATTGACTATCGGGTCGATCGAAATCAATATTTTGTTTACAATTCTCAAAAAATCTGTTGCAATTCATGCCGAAATTGGTATGGTAACAGTCCACGCGTTTTTTTTTATAACCGTGTATATCCATTTTAATTTTTAAATAATTTACCTATGGCTAACAAAGTTCACGTCAATGTAGGTACCATCGGTCACGTAGATCATGGAAAGACAACATTGACAGCAGCGATTACTAAGGTTGCTGCAACCAAAGGATTTGCTCAGACTCTGGACTATGCTCAGATCGACAATGCTCCAGAAGAGAAGGCAAGAGGTATTACCATTAATACCAGACACGTAGAGTACGAAACTGAAACAAGACACTACGCACACATCGATTGTCCAGGACATGCCGATTACGTCAAAAACATGATCGTCGGTGCTGCTCAGATGGATGGAGCTATTCTTGTAGTAGCTGCAACTGATGGACCAATGCCTCAGACAAGAGAACATGTTCTTCTTGCTCACCAGGTTAATGTTCCTAAGATCGTCGTATTCTTGAATAAATGCGACATGGTTTCTGATCCTGAAGAGTTGGAACTCGTAGAAGAGGAAATCAGAGATGTATTGAGAAAAAATCACTATGATGGAGATGCTCCTATTATTAGAGGATCTGCACTTAAGGCTACTGAAAATCCAGCTGATGAAAACGGAGACGCTAAATGTGTTCGGGATCTTCTCAAGGCGTTGGATGAATATATTCCAGTTCCAGAAAGAGCAAACGACAAACCATTCCTTATGCCAGTAGAAGATGTCTTCTCTATCAAAGGAAGAGGAACTGTTGCAACAGGAAGAATCGAAAGAGGTATTGTTAAGATGAATGATGAACTTGAAATCCTTGGACTCGGAATGGAGCCAAAGAAAACAGTCATCACTGGAGTTGAGATGTTCCACAAACAATTCGATCAAGCTGAATCTGGTATGAACGTTGGATTGCTTCTTAGAGGTATTGAAAAAGATCAGATAGAAAGAGGACAAGTTCTCTGCAAACCAGGAACAGTCAATGCTCACACTAAATTCGAGGCTGAAGTATACGTATTGAAGAAAGAAGAAGGTGGAAGACATACACCTTTCATGACAGGATACAGACCACAATTCTTTTTGAGAACTACTGATGTTACCGGAACTATTACTCTCAAGGCTGGTGTCGAAATGATTATGCCTGGAGATAATGCAAAGATCGATGTAGAATTGATCTATCCAGTAGCTTTGGAAGAAGGATTGAGATTCGCAATTAGAGAAGGTGGAAGAACAGTTTGAGCATGAGTTGTAACTAAGGTTCTATAATAGTTTTTTGCACTTTATTGCTCCGCACAGCCTAGCGCTGTGCGGAGACCTAAATTGTAAGAAAAAAATTATTTTACTCTCTACTACTATATAGTATGACTGACAAAAAATCTCAGAAGACTAAATTGAGGATCAAGTTGAAAAGCTATGATATTAAGATGTTGGAATCGTCTGTAGGTAAGGTTGTAGGACTTCTTATTAAGTCTGGTGCAACCATAAAGTGACCTATTCCGCTTCCTAAACAGAGAAAGGTCTACACGGTTTTGAAATCTAACTTCATAGTCAAAAATTCTAGAGAACAATTTGAAAGAATTACGTATTCTAGAATGATCGATGTTGTAGAAACTGGTTCCAAGACTATGGAATATCTCCAGAATCTCGCAATACCTGTAGGAGTTTTGGTTGACGTAAAGGTATTCTAATGCGTTTGCGCTATTTATCATTTTGTTATATACACTCATGACCAAAGGATGACTCATAGTAAAGAAGAAAGAGATGACCAAGATGTGGATCGAGGATAATTTTGTGCCTGTTACTTTGGTACAATTGGTTCCACAAGAAATCGTCAGATATAAGACCCAAGAAAAAGATGGGTATGTCTCAGCCGTAGTCGGTGTAGGGAAAAAAGAGCTCAAAAAAGATAAGGGTCAGAAAATTGCATATAAAAAACAGCAAGAATATAAGGTAGATGATGCTTTTGTCTCTACTTATCAAGCAGGTTCTGTTTTGGACCTCGCTTTGCTTGAAGGTGTGAATGCTGTTGATGTTACCGGTATATCAAAAGGTAAGGGATTTCAAGGTATGGTCAAAAAATTTCATATCAAAGGGGGATGAGCTACTCACGGTCACAAGTTCACGAGAACTGGTTGATCAAAAGGTAACAGAAAACCAAGAAGAACGCTTAAAGGACATCCTCATGCAGGACATATGGGAGATCAGCGTATAACCCTCAAAAATATCCCTGTTCTTGATAAGATAACAAAAGACAATGAAACATTGGTTGTACTCAAATGATCACTTCCAGGTTCATATAATTCATTGCTCACTTTGACCGTAAAATAATCTTTTATATTCATTTCACCTCTCTAGAAAGATGGCATACAGTATAGATATCTACGATAAAGCTGGTAAGGTAGTTTCCAAGTTCGCTCTTGATGAGGCGCTTTTTGCTGATTCATTGGTAAATAAAGACCTTATCCATGAATACTATCTTCTACAGACTAGCAATGCTCGTCAAAATCTTGCAAAAGCAAAAGGTAAGTGAGAAGTTTCATGATCAGGAAAAAAACTTTATAAGCAAAAGGGTACAGGAGGAGCTAGATCAGGTATCAAACAATCACCTGTCAGAAGAGGAGGTTGAGTTGCCTTCGGTCCTACAGGTGCAGAAAACTATACCAAGACTATGACCAAGAAATCAAGGAAACTTGCGTTGAATAGCATCATTACTTTGAAAGCTAAAGCAGGTGAATTATTCGGACTCAAAGATCTTAGTATGGCTGCTCCAAAGACAAAAGACGCTCAAGATATCCTCAAAAATATCGGCTTAGCAAACAAGAAAGTGTTGTTTGTTATCGCACAAAAAGATGAAAACACTATCAAATCATTTAGGAATCTTCCTAGATTGAAATATATCTATGCTAATTATCTCAATCCTGTTGATTTGATGTCTTATCATACTGTTTTGTTCCTCGAATCAGCTTTGGATAATATCAATAAGAAATAAACTTTTAGTATTTATTATATCTATCCCTATGACTTTTAAGCAAATACTTCAAGCAAGAGCAAAGAAAAATACTTCTGGGAAAGCCATCAAGAAACTTTCTCCGTATGGTATCATCATTGCTCCGTTGGTCACAGAAAAGACTCACAAACAGCAAGAGGCTACAAATAAATATTCGTTCAAAATTCATAAGGATGCCAACAAAAATGACGTAAGGCAAGCTGTTCAACTTCTTTATAATGTATATCCTGAAGGAGTAAATATCGTCAATGTTGTTTATAAAGGAAGAAATAACAGAAAACTTGTGAGAAAATCCTACAAGAAAGCGATTGTTACTCTTGGCAAAAAAGACAAGATAGAACTCGGATCATAAACTGAATTTAAAATTTAGAATAAAATATTCAACACTTAGCATTTATCATTTATCATTATATAGGCATGGCTCTCAAGAAGTATAAACCATATACCCCATCAAGACGTTATATGATCTGATATGATTTTTCTGAACTCAGCAAAAAGAGACCAGAGAAGTCACTTACCAAGACTTTAGGAAGAACTGGTGGAAGAAACAACTCTGGAAAGGCCGTTTCCAGATCTATGTGAGGAGGGCATAAAAGATTGTATAGATTGATAGATTTCAAGGGATATGATAAACTCAATATTCCTGCAAAGATTGCAAGCGTAGAATATGATCCTTATAGAACATCAAGAATTGCTTTGCTCAACTATGTTGATGGAGAAAAGAGATATGCACTTGCATGGAAACATATCAAAGTAGGTGATACCGTGCTTTGTTGAGACAAAGCTCCCATCGCTCCAGGAAACAGAAAGCAATTGAAAGATATTCCAGAATGAGTGAATGTGTTTAATCTTGAAGTCACTCCATTTTCTTCAGGAAAGCTTATCAAGACTGCATGATCATCTGCAAGTATCGCTGGTAAAGATACACTTCTTAAGGTTGTGTTTATTAAATTACCTTCTGGAGAAGTAAGAAAATTCAATGAAAACTGTTTTGCTACTATAGGTGAAATCTGAAACGAACAACATCAGAATGTTGTCATCGGAAAAGCAGGAAGACAAAGATGGCTTGGAAAAAAACCTCATATTCTTGGAAAGAACATGAACCCTGTTGACCATCCACATGGAGGTTGAGAAGGACACTCTCCTATCGGTCTCAAGAGAGGACAAAAATCATTTGCTGGTAAAAGAGTTACTCCAGGAATCAAGACGAGAAAAAATAGAAAATCATCTACGAGATTTATTATCTCCAAGAGAACTAAAAATTAATTAAGAATTAACAATTAAGAATGAAAAATGGTGGAATTGTATACTTATAAACTATGGTTGTATACAATAGTCCATAATAATACAATCCAACATTATCAATTATTCATTTTTAACTATTCATTATTGTTATTATGGCAAGATCGCTAAAAAAATGATTCTATGTGAACGAGAAAATACTTATCAAGGTTAAGAAGATGAACGAAGCGGGAGATAAGAAAGTTATCAAAGTTCGAGATAGAGCGTGTCATATTGTTCCTGATATGATAGGACTTACCTTTGCTGTTCATAATGGAAAACAATTTGTCAGTGTGTATGTTACAGAAGATATGATCTGACATAGGTTGGGAGAATTTGTTCCTACGAGAAACTTTAGGTGACATCCGTTCTAAATTCAGAATGCAGAATGTGAAATTCAGAACTCAGAATAAAATATCTCTAATTTATCATTTAAAATTTATTTGTAATGGTTACTACCACCAAAAAGACAGTAGATAACAACCTGACGGCTACACTCAAATACGCTTTGGTTTCTGATAAAAAGATGGCGTTGATTGCCCAGATGGTCAAAGGAAAAAAAGTTGAGGATGCATTAATGCTTCTTAGTGTCTTACCAAAGAAGGCTGCAAAATTCCTCCATAAAGTCATCAAATCTGCATATGCTAACGCAACAACAAATGGCAGCTATGATGCTAATAAACTTTATGTGCACAAAATAGAAATCGGTAGAGGTCCTAAGATTCAGAGAATCAGATTCTCTTCAAGATCAAGAATTAGTCATTATGTAAGATACAGATCGTTTGTAAAAGTTTTTTTACATGTTAAGTAACAACAAGTATGTGAGCAAAAGCCCATCCAATAGGAATGAGAGTAGGTATTATGAAATCATGGCCTGCAGAGCGGTTCGCTAAGTCTAAAAGGACTGGTGCAGATTTTTTCGTCGAAGACATCAAGATGAGAAGATTTGTTGAGGCGTTTTTTCCTAGAGCAGGAATCTCAAAAGTTGTAATCAGAAAAACTGCGAAAGAAGGTGAAATTATTATCTTCTCTTCCAAAGTAGGAGTGTTGATGGGTAAACAAGGTGCAAAGATCAAGGAATTTGAGGATGTGCTCAAAAAGAAATTCGGCAAGGATATGAAAGCTATCATAAAGGAAGTGAAGGTTCCTGAGTTATCTGCAAAGATTATGGCGGAATTCATTGCTTCACAGCTCGAGGCTAGAATGCCTTTCAGAAAAGTTGCAAAATGAGTTCTCCAAAAGGTTATGGAAAAGGGTGCTTCTGGTATCAAGATCCAGGTAGGAGGAAGACTTGGAGGTGTTGATATCTCCAGGACTGAAAAATTCATTGAAGGAAGAGTTTCGCTCCAAACATTCAGATCAGATATTGATTTCCATTATCTCCAAGCTAGGACAAAATACGGTATGCTCGGAGTGAAGGTTTGGATTGAAAAAGGAGTTCTCTACAACAAAAACCAAGCTAACGCTAATAAGAAAATAAATTTATAATCATATAGTATCATTTTATTTGTTTTGATCGATATATTATGTTGTTGACCCCAAAAAGATGGAAATATAGAAAACCTCTCGTAAGACAGCTCAGAGGAAAAAGCTATAGATGATCTACGGTCGCTTTCGGCCAATATGGACTCAAAGCTTTGACTAGTTCCTATCTTACCAACAAAGAGATAGAAGCTGCAAGAAAGGTTATTGTTAGAGCTATCAAAAAAACCGGTAAGATGCGAATCAGAGTGTTTCCTGATGTACCATTCACCAAGAAAGGTCTAGAAATGCCTATGGGTACAGGAAAGGGAGATGTTGATATCTATACTGCTGCTGTAAGAAAAGGAAGAGTGATGTTTGAACTTATGGGAATCCCTAGGGATGTCGCAAAGGAAGCTTTGCTCAAGGCAGCGAAAAAGCTATCGCTCAAAGCGAAATTTGTAGAAAAGTGAGAAATAAAATAAACTTAGCTTACAAGCTTAAAGCTTGAAGCTTGAAGCTCGGATTTATTATTTAAAATATACTATCAATGAAGGGTACAAAAGAATTTATGAAAGATTTGCATGATAAGAGCATCAAGGAACTTATTCTTATGAGAAGAGATCTCAATAAGGAACTCTATTCCTACAAGATGAAAAATGCGATCAAATGACTTAAAGAGACTCACAAAATCTGAGACGTAAGAGTCAAGATCGCGAGAGTAAATACCGTTTTAACTCATAAATCTAAAGAACAAAATGGTGGTAATAGGAAATAAGAGTATCAAGGAGTTGTTCTGAGAAGTCGTCAGCGACAAGACCGACAAATCTCGTACTGTTTTGGTAAAAACCGTCAAGATGCATCCTCTCTATAAAAAGAGATTTGTTGTCAGAAAAAAATATTATGCTCATGACGAAGGAAACGTTTCCAAAATGGGTGATATGGTTAAGATCAGAGAATGTAGACCTGTGAGCAAACTAAAAAAACGGAAACTCATAGAAGTTGTAAAGGCATAATTTTACTTCATTATTTATCATTCCAATGCTAAAGAACGAATCAGAAGTTATCATAGCAGACAATACGGGAGCCAAAAGAGGACAAATATTCAGGATCCTAAAGGGTAATGCTAGAACTGCAACGGTAGGCGATAGAGTCATGATCGCTATCAAGGATGCATTGCCAACAAGCGCTATCAAAAAAGGAACCACTTCTCAAGCTTTGATTGTTAGGATTGCAAAAGAAATTCCAAGAAAAGATGGAACCTATGTAAGATTTGGCGATAATGCTGTTATTCTTATGACAAAAGACGCTAAGGGTGAAATCAAGCCTATCGGAAAGAGAATCTTCGGTCCTGTAGCTAGAGAACTTAGACAGCTTGGATACAAGGCCATCACCAATATGGCTGAAGAAGTAGTGTAATAGTCGATAGTCGACGGTCGATAGAAAACATTTATTCCTATTCATTATAATTATCATGAAAAAATTAAGAACTTGAGATCCTGTCATCATGATTGCTGGAAAATACAAAGGCAAGGTTTCCACTATCCAAAAATTTGTGGATGCTGAGCGTGTTGTTGTAAAAGGCATCAACGAGATGAAAAAAGCGGTGAAATGAAAAGGATTTATCAAAAAGATTCATCCTGTCCATGTTTCCAATGTTATGTATTATGTAGATGACAAGAAAAAGGCTACCAGGATCAACGTGATTACTGATAAAAAAGGCAAGAAGACTAGACAATCAGCAAAACTTAATGTTGCTATAAAATAGGCATTTTTAACTATCTTTATCTTTGACTTCATGAATACATTAGAAGCATTCAATACAAATATCATCAAGAACCTTCAGAAGCAGCTCGATATCAAGAATATCAATGCTGTACCGAAAATCGATAAGGTGATTGTCGGTGTAGGTATAGGATCTTTGTCTACAAGGAAATCACTCAAGGATTTCGATGAATTCGAAAAAATAATCACTAAGATTACCGGACAGAAATCTCGCGTTTTCAAATCAAAGAAAGCTATCTCAAACTTCAAGCTGAGAGAAGGTCTTCCTGTGATGCTTCAGACTACATTGAGAAAACAGAGAGCATATGATTTCTTGGATAGATTCGTGAAATTGGTTATGCCGAGAATTAGGGATTTCTCAGGTTTGAGCGAAAAGAATTTCGATGGACAAGGAAATTATTCTATCTGACTCCCTAACTACAATATCTTTCCTGAACTTTCATTGGATGATGTGGCTACTCCTATGGGACTCCAGATCACTATCGTAACAACAACAAAAGATAATGCTCATGCAAAGGCATTGCTTCAAGCATTAGGATTCATCTTCAAATAACATTTATCATTTTTCACTTCTATTCACCATGGCAAGAACATCACTAAAAGCAAAGCAATCAAAGATGTACGAAAAGAGATTCACTGAGTGAAAAGCTCTTAAACAACCTACCAAATATTATAACAGATGTAGAGTCTGCGGTAGATCTCATGCATATATCAGAGATTTTGGTATTTGCAGAGTGTGTTTGAGAACATTCGCTAGAGAAGGCGTCATTATGGGACTCAGAAAATCAAGCTGGTAATATTCTATTTCCATATTCATCACTATCTATTTATCATTAATCATATCTGTACACATGACCTATGTTAACGCTCCTATCCATGATTTGCTTATCAGGATCAAAAATGCGTATATGGCAAGGAAAACTTCTGTAGAAGAGGTAACATTTTCAAATTTCAAGGTGAAGATCTTGGAGCTTCTCAAACAATATGGATTCATTAAGGAGTTTGAAATCAAGGAGGTAGAAAAGAAGAAGTATATTACCATTACGCTCAAGAGAGTCATCAACCCTGTAAATGATGTTCCGAATATAAAATTCTTTTCTAAGCCATCAAGACCTCGGTATGTTAGCTACAAAAACATTACTACCGTTGCATGAGGAAAAGGTATCGGCATCATCTCTACCAATGAATGACTTATGCCTGCTCATATCGCAAAACAGAAAAAACTTTGAGGAGAACTTATAGCAGAGATTTATTAGACAATAGTCGATTGTCCATACTAATGTATTTTAACAATTTAGCATTATATTCATGTCAAAGATCGGAAAAAAATCCATCCAAATACCTGCAGGAGTAGAACTTCATATTGATGGTTCAACTGTAGTAGTCAAGGGTCCTAAGGGACAGCTTACTCATACTTTTGCAAAAGGAGTTATCATAAAGGTGGAAAATAATGAAGCGATAACTGCTGTTGAAAATCAAGATCAACGAAATCTTTGGGGTCTTTCCAGGACTTTGCTTGCAAATATGATCGAATGAGTGACCAAAGGATATGAAAAAAAGCTTTTGCTTACCTGAGTAGGATATGCCGCTAAATTGGAGGGCAAAAAATTCGTCTTCGCTCTCGGTCTTTCTCATAAAATCAATTTTGATGTCCCTCAAACTATCGAAGCAAAAGTCGAGCAGGATGCAAAAGGTAATTATATCATCACATTGAATGGTATCGATAAACAATTCCTTGGTGAATATGCAGCCAAAATAAAGGCGCTCAAGAAGCCAGAACCTTATAAATGAAAAGGTATCAGATATTTTGACGAATATATCAAGCTCAAACCAGGTAAAGCAGCTAAGAAATAAACCAACAACTAAATAGATAACAACTAATATTTATTGAGACATCTTTATTATTTATTATTCAATGCAATGTTAAAAATCACTAAGCGCATCAAAGAAGCTACAAGAAAATTTCTTTGAAGAAAAAAGAGAGTCAATGCTAAGATCAAAGCAAACAATCCTGAATATAGAATTGTTATAGACAAGTCAAATATGTTTATCAAAGCACAAGTTTTGGGACTTAATGGAAAAGTCCTCTGTCATATCACTGATAAGGGTATCGCAGGAACGACCAAGACAGAGAGATCTCAGAAGGCTGGTGAAGCTTTGGCTGCGTTGATGAAGAAACAAGGCATCGAAAAAGCTGCGTTCGATAGAAATGGTCAGCTGTATCATGGAAGAGTTAAAGCTTTGGCTGAATGAATAAGATCATGAGGTATCGCTATATAATTTTATCATATTAACAATTATCGTTCATGAGATCTTGAAACAAAGATAAGGTAAAGAAGGAATTCGACGAGCTTATGCTTGAGGTGAGAAGAGTCACTAGAGTTACAACCTGAGGAAGAAAACTTTCTTTCAGAGCGACTGTTCTCGTTGGAAACAAGAAAGGTAAGATTGGTATAGGTGTTTCCAAAGGTCCGGATGTGAGCGCTGCTGTGCAGAAAGCTTCACGTGAGGCATACAAGAATATGTTTATCGTGCCTATTACTGGAAATCAGACTGTTCCTTATCCTACAACTACCAAGTATAAAGCTTGTGTCATCAAGCTTCTTCCTGCTACTGCAGGTACTGGTCTAAAGGCTGGATCTTCTGTGAGAGCTGTTTTGGAACTTGCAGGATTTGAAAACGTCCTTTCCAAGATTATGTGATCAAACAACAAATTAAATAATGCTTTGGGTACTATCAGAGCATTGTCTGCATACAAACATGCTGATCATTTCAATAAGCGTGTTGTAGAAAAAGCAAAATCAGCTTCTCTTGAAGACGAAACTGAAGGAAAAAAAGAGACAGCTTCTGTTGTCAAAGAAATCAAGGAGAAACAAGTAGGTATTGTACCTGAAGTAGTTATTGAAAAGAAACCTGCTGTTGATGCCAAGAAACCAGTCAAAAAGACCATCAAGAAATAATTTTTATACCATTTATCACTTATCGATATGAAAATCCATCAACTCCAAAGAAGCAAGGGACTTAAGAATAAGCAAGTCAGAATAGGAAGAGGTAATGCTACGGGAACAGGAAATTATTCTGGAAAAGGGCTTAAAGGACAAAAATCTAGGAGCGGACATTCTATGAAACCGTTCTTCGAAGGAGGACAAACCTCTATCGTCCAGAGATTGCCTAAAGCTAGATGATTCACTAGATATTATAAACTCGTAAAACACGTAACTATCATTAACTTGAGTACACTTGATGCTGATGCAAGAATCTCTGATGTTATGGAAATTACTAAAGCATTGTTGAAGGATTTCTGATATATCAAGGCTGTTACCGATTTCGTCAAGATACTCGGTCATGGTGAGTATGCTAAACATCTTACTTTCAAAGATATCGATGCGTTTTCCGCTTCTGCGAAAGCAAAAATGGAGAATCCAGGTACTGTCCATGCTGTAGCTAAGAAAGCTCCAGTCAAGGTTGTTAAGCCTATGAAAAAAGCAAAAAAATCTGTAGCTAAGAAAGTTCCTGTCATCAAGGAAACGAAGAAAATAGAAACAGCAAAATTGATAGAGACTGCTCCAGAAATTTCCGTAGAAAAGAAATCACTAGTCAAGAAACCAGCAGCCAAGAAACCTGTTGAAAAAAAAGAGCCAGCAGTCAAGAAACCAGCAACTAAGAAGGCAAAATAATCTTTTATGTTCCTTATCTTTTTTTGATGGAAAAATTCTTCAAAAAACTTCAAGAGGTACGAGAAAATCCTAGTATAAAGAAGAAAATCATATTTACTTTGGTGATGCTTGCACTTTATAGGCTATTGGTATTTATCCCTGTTCCTTTCGTAGATATTACTGCACTTATGTCAAAAACTATTGCTACATGAGATTCTGGGTTGGGATATTTCCTTATGTTGCTTTGAGGATCATTGGATCAGTTCGCTATCATAGCTGTTGGTCTTGCTCCATTCATCAATGCATCCATCATTATGCAATTGCTGGGTTCTGTAGTCCCTAAACTTGAGGAACTTACTGAACAATGAGAAGTTTGACAACAAAAAATACAACAATACACTAGATATCTTTCTATCCCATTAGCATTTTTACAATCTATAGGAATGGTGTTTTTTATCAACTACTTGTTAGGTGGTAATGTTATTCCTACAGATCCAGGAACCCTTATACTCTCTGCTTTTGTAATGACTGTCGGTTCTGTTCTTTTGATGTGGATAGGAGAGTTGATTACAGAAAAAGGAATTTCTAATGGAGTTTCTTTGTTGATCTTCGCATCCATCGTTGCAGGAATTACTCAAAAGATATATGGAAGTTTTGCTTCTACTGATAGCATTATGTGAGTATTTATTTTTATGCTCGTCATTGTCCTCGGATTAGTCTTGCTTTCTATCTTTATCCTCAAATCCCGCAAAGAAATCCCTGTGATTTATGCAAGGAGAGGAAGAGTGGAAGAATCATCATCATTGCCTATCCCAATGAATCCTGTAGGAATGGTGCCTATCATCTTCGCTATCGCGTTTGTTTCTTTCCCTTATTTGATTTCCAAACTGATTACTCAATTTCAGCCGATGAATACTAAGTTGGTTGGTATGGCAAACTGGATAGAGGCTAACCTTAATATCTATACCCAACAGCCTGGAATACCTGCTATCATCTTGTATTTTGCCTTGATCATTGTGTTTACCTTCTTCTATACATTGATTGTCTTCTCTCCAGAAAGGATTTCCGATAATATCCAGAAGAGATGAGGATTTGTCCCAGGTATCAGACCAGGAAAAGAGACAGCAAAATATATTAATGGTATATTGATGCATCTCTGTCTTCGATGAGGAGCAGGATTGGCGTTTATTGGTATCTACAGCTATTTGCTTAATTATATTCCGTTCATCCAGAATCTCGTACAGACATTAGGGTCGCTTCCTGTTGTCGTCACCGGTTCATGAGTGATCATCATTGTATGAGTCGTCCAGGATATCATGAATAAGATCAAGACGGATATGCTTATGCAGAGGTATGATAAGATCGATCTCGGCGCGGTATCCAACAATATTAACAAATTATAGGAACTTAGTTAGTACATAAAAAAGAGAACTGAGCTGAAAGGCTCAGTTTTTTTTGTAAAAAACTCAGGGATATACCCTGAGATTCTTTTATACTTGATTTTCGTATTTGCCGCATTTTTTACATCGGGCATAATACCAATCTTTACTCATAGCTTCTTCATAATCGAAGTCATGTGTACTTTCAATTTCATAACGTTTTCCCGTGCCATCACAATACGGACATTTTTTGCTTGCATTGTGTCCGGTTGGTTCATGATAAATTTTCCCATTATTGGAGAGATAGCTGTCACTGTTGTTATGCCAGTAGTGTTTTGTTCCACTTCCGCCACATTGACTGCATTCTGTGTACACTTTTTTTGTACAACCCATAATTTACTCCTTTCTTTTTAGTTTATGATTTTTTTGTTTGACGCGGATCTTATACTCAGAAAAAAAAAGAAAAAAACTGAAGAAATAAAGAAGAAAACATTTCTTATTATATTTTTATAAAATAAGTCAATTATTTTTTACTCTTTTATTTTTTGTCAAACCATATTAACTTGGTTTGGGCTCATTTTTTGGTCTTTTTTGGCTATTTTGACTATAATTAGATTGATTTATCTTTTGTATACATTCTTATGTATTCCACATACAAAAACACCAATTGACTGATTATCTGAACCATGATTCTCGTGTTTTGGTTGGTTATCCTTTTTTTGGATGGAAGATTTTCTGTTCATGATTCATCAGACCAAGAATCTCTTGTATCATCTTCAGTTACTACGGAATCTTCTCTGGAAGAATCTACACATACGGTTGCGTCGATAGGGGAGGTGAATGAGATGGTGAATCAGAGTCTTCATCAGGAATTGGGCAGCTCGGAGGTCTTTCAGGATTTGCATGTTTTGGAATATCTTTATACCAAGAATAAAAATCCAGAATTATTACAGCCTTTGGTAGAAAAATTCCTTCAATATTATCAATTTGACAAAGCCAATCAGTACCTTACTCTTTTGGTCGCAGACGTGGGTGATTATTTTGAACTGGATCTTGATCCACATCAAGTGATCTACACGCGTTTCCATGATTCTAATGTCGGTCTCGATTCTGTAAATTCACTCAGTGAAGCGTTTACTTTGGTGAAGGAATATAGGACGCGCAATATGATCACTGCAGATGATGAAATGTTCTACAAAGGACTCCAGTCATTACGAGCTTATGACTATACTACCGCTACTGCGGCTTTTGGTAAAGTTACCGATCCTCGTTATAAGGATTTTGTCGCTTCGTATGAAGCTGCTTTGGCTAATTACGTCAAAATCAAAAATCCTCCTGTATATTATAGAGATGCTTTGGTTTCGCTAACGCTTCTCAAAAATTGATACTTCTCTTTTGCCAAGAGACTTGCACTTCGTGCGTTGAACCAGGATGAAACCTATATCTTGCCTTATCAAGTCCTTGCCTATACTAATTTCCTTATGCACAATCGAGAGGCAGCTAAAGAATATTTTCTTAAACTCGCTGACTTTGACGCAGCCAATGAATTCCTTTACAAGTTTCTGATAGGTGTTTGTTATTATCGGTATGGCGATTATGAACAATCCATTTTGTATCTCAATCAGGTCACTGATCCTGGCCTAAAAATAGATGTGTATAGATATATGCTGTTGGGATATATTCAGGCTGGCGACGGAGATAATATCCTTCGCATGCGGCAGAACCTTCTTGGTGAAGTGGATCTTCAACCATCGGATTTTGCATTGTTTTTTGATCAGATGTTTTATATCCCTTTTCGTACAGCACAACCCTTTACACTCTATTTGGAAGCTCCTCAGCTCGTCGATCTCTATCTAGGGAAATGTTCCACTCTTTTTACCGGTAGTCAAGCTGATATATGTACATATGGCCAGGTAGGATTGCAATTGGCAAAACAAAACCTATCTTGAATAAGTAAACAGCTTTTGTCACTTGCTGAGACCTATCATCAGTCACATCTTTACCATCTTCTTGGCGATTATTATTTTGCTAATAAGCAATACAGCTTAGCAAAAGATACCTATCTCAAAGCGCTCAGTATTTGTGACAATAGTACAGAACAAAGCATACTCCAAAATAAGATAACTCAAGCGACTGACGCACAATAGCCTTTATTCTTTTTTATCTGATGAAGAGAAATCTTTCCTATAGCATCATATGATTGCTGCTCGCATACGTGGGAAGTTTCTCCTATATTCATGCTCAATTTGTTCAATGAACACAAGGCGTTTCTCAGGATCCTTCGTATTGTTCTACTTCTTCGATCTGTTGAACCGCTCCTCAAAAGTTTACCTTCATGCTCGATTTCGTCAGGGAAATGATCAATAGCATCAAGACGATAGGTACTGAGTGAGATTATGTAGGCAAATATGTCAATCCGAACCGGTTCCAATGAAACAAATTTGTTCCTGAGACTAAGACAGTTGTCGGTAAGGTTGCTCAAAATGTTGAACAAAAGCTTAAATTCGGTGCTGCTGCTACGACAATTTTCACCAATCCTATCAATGTATGAGGGCTTAAGGAGGTGATATGATCTGTCATCCTTACGAGCAAGAACAAAGTATTCCTCAGAGATAGCAAATTGGTTGAAGAAATGGAATCTTTGTTGAGTGACAAAAAATATGAGATATGACTCTGATGAGGCCGATATTCCAAGGTCAACGAACAGAATCTTGCGCTCATGGATGCCATTCTTGCATCATATAAGAACAAATGATTGTTTTCCGCGTATTCCTTGCAAGAAGGAGCAACCTACAATAATGTCACTTCGCTTCTTACTAGGATGCTGTCTGCTATGAAGAGTTTCCTCTATTATGATAATACCAGTCAGTTCGATGAATTTTCTAGATGAGGAAAAGAAGGCTATATAGAGATTACTTTCGCTTCTGATGTGAAGGAATCTATAGAGAGAGAATATAATTGTGCGAGAGGACGGACTGATGTCTGTGATAAGAAAAAAACAACATTAAAATCGCTTCGAAAGACATTTAAAACAAAGCTTTCTACTTCACCATACAATAGCAAAAAAGTCTTTGTCGATGCGACAAAAAGGCTTGCCATGCTCTTTTCAAAAAAACAACAAGCTAACAATCCTCAAGATGCTCAAGCATATAAGGATAGGGAATATGATCTCCTCATGGCGACCTATGGCCAATCCAAGAGAAAGGATGGAATACTGTTCAACCTCATTGATTTTAATTATGATAAAAATGGCGATCTTAAAGCTGTATGATCTGCAGCTGCCAAGGATGCAGCCGCTATAGGTGGTGCTGCTGTTGTTGTGTATCAGACGACGGTCGCTGCAGCCACTGGTGTATGGTGATTGTTGGATGGAGATTTGGTCTTAAGGTCTCGACATATCATTCCCAAAGATCTTGCATCCCAAATAGACGATCTCGTAAGCAGTCAAAAACGTACTGTGTCTATCGAATCTAATGCTTCTTTGAAATGAGATGATTATTTCAGTAATGAGTTGAACAAATTGGTCACGGATGTTCTCCAACAACAGGCTTTGGATCATGACCTTGCTGCGTATGCGGAGATCAAGAGTATCACTCCTGCATTCAATGTTATCGGTCAACAAATCTATGTTATCAAGACAGAAATCATAGGCGATAAGGATAAGGATGCTTCTTTGATCAAAAACCTTAGAGAAGCAGCTGAAACCCAATGTAGCAGATAATGATTTTGTTCCTCTTCCTTTTTATCTCTTTTTTATCTTTGTATGACTGGCATGAGAAAACAACGGACATATCTCTCGATGATAGCGTGTATCGCGATCTGTGCGTTCTTTTTTCATGCTCGCGTTTGGGCTAACACTCCTGCTGATGATTATATATACAACATTGCATGATCACTCAATAATAAAGATATCGATAGAGACAAATGACTAGAGGCTGTAGTAAATAATTTTTGTACTGCCGTATCTTGAAATTCTTCATTCTCCAACGATGAATATGTTTATAATGCACAATACTCTGTTTTTGTCCATATACTCTGTAAGAAGACTGATAATAATTTTACAACATTACAAAAATATATCTCTGAGGATGAGAATAAAATCGATTATTGTTCTTCTTTGGATACTGATTGTGATCTTGCTTCCAAGCTCCCTGAACTCTTCAATATGATTATCACGGATTATGTGAATATGAAGCAAGCGAATATCTACGGATTGGTTTGGAATCCTTCTAGCGAAGACGATATGGAGAAACAAGCCAATATATTCTCTTTGGCAAACTTCAATATTAAGCTTTGTGACAATGAAATTCGTAGTTATGATGCAACTTGTCGTACTATGAAATCATATCTCAAAAATGCTCGCAATCTCTTGAGCGATGTCCGCATATTTGATACGAAAGAGCTTCTTGATGCTGTAAAACCTATTGTAGAAATACACGCAAAAGAGGTTCGAGAGATTCCTTATTCTATAACTGTTAAACCATCAAAAAATCTCAGTACTTGTTCATCAAAGACATCTACGGATTATAATATTCTTCTCTGCTGATTGTATGGTGATACTACTTCATCTATGGATTCCTTTATCAATCTTGTCTATAACGAACTCTTCTTCTATCGTCTTTTTATGTGAGATTATCTTCTGTCAATCCAAAAATATCCAAAAGATATTTCTAAAAATACCTATGCTACTGTCTCAAAAAAGTTTTCTTCGGAATACAATCGATCCAAGGAAGCGCTTTCTTTGAGTCTCAGAATGATGCGTGATATGTATATGGCATATCCGCTCCATATAGGATTCCTGATGTATCAAGAGGATCTCAATGGATTCGGAAAATTATTAGCCAAAATCACCACTCCGATATATACTTTATATGATAAGCTAAGGAATGTTCAGAAACCTGAATAAGACATATCTAGCACTTTGTGTACTGCTTATCGGAACATGTTCCTGGACTTTTGGTATTGATTTTTCTCAAGCACTTACTCAAGCAAATGAGAGATCGCTTTCCCTTTCTTCTATTTTTCATGGAAAATCCTTTGTAAGCAATCTCTATTCCAAGGCTTTACAATCTGTCAAAGATAGGGAAGTAATCGCTACTAATGTCTCCTTTAAAGGCATGAAAGCGTATTATACCAATTGCCCTGGTGTGAAGGAATCGGATTTCATCAATGTTCTCTACAATTACAATACTTCTTTTCAAATCACGTTCAAACAACTTTTCCCCAAAGGTGTCAAATACCCAACAACCGATGATATAAAGAAAAGCTATCAAAAATTTTTGGTGTGTAACACTGACATTACTTGATCTGCTACACAACTACAGATAGATGCAGTAAATAATAAGATCGAGTCTTTGTATATGGAACTCTATACCAATCATTATTCTTTATCTACCATAGATACTGCAAATTTCTGATCTGATCTTTTCCGAAACGGCACTTTGGATGACAGTGATTTTGACTTGCTTGTGGATATCAATGCTATCGGTAAACTCCTTTTTGAGGAGTTCAAGGAAACTCCTGAAATCCTTTTTTATAGGCTTCCTGAAATAGATCAAGCATCCACACAAGCGTGAGCTGATCTTTCTACGTTGGATAATCAAACTTCATACATGGTCGGCGGCGGTGGCGGAGCGAGCATTATCTGATGAGCTGCTTCTCTTTCCTCTTCATCATCTTGATGAACTGGTAGAGTAGCATCTTTATGAAATGCTTCTTCGCTCTCAGATCGTACTAATACACCTAGTACAACACCATCTTCTTCTCTGACTCGTCCAATAGATTCATCTGCACTTATCGAGGATGATAAGGAAATCAATACTCTTGTCCAAAGCACTGTCCCTACATCATCTCCTCTTGTTGGTGCTGCACTTGTTTTCTGAAATCAGTGTCTTTCGTGAGAAAGCGCTCAGACTATTGTACTCTCCTGAGAAGAGATCGAATATCAGGATCCTGTAACGTATATTAAAGACATCAACACATTCATCACTACGGCAAATACCGATGATGTCGTCCTTGATTCGCTTGTCGCTTCATTTCATGCTTCCAATCCTTTACCTTCTTGATGAAGCACTTCGGATTCCTGATATGCGTCATATATCTCCAATCTCTATGCAGAACAGATTTTTTGAGATCCTCAGCCAGGAAGCTGTGAATATGGCTGCCAAGGTCTCTCTGTCAAAGAGCAGGCACAATGTGAAGTCTCTTGTGTGTCTTCTTGTATCCAACAATGCGATGAAGTTTCCGGTATACAGAACAAAGCTATCTGCGTATCTGATTGTACTTGTGCTTTGATAGCATGACCAAACGGTTTGTGACGGGAAAAAATGGAAGATATGTTCCGTATCAAGTTTTGCAAGGTCCCTGTCCAGAGCAAAACTGTGAGCAAGGGAAAAAAAGTGTTCAGTATACAGGCTATCTTTCAGGAAATATCCGACGTCCTTCAATGACTTAGAGATAGCGGACAGATGATCAAGTTTTCCAAAACAAAAGAGTTTCTTGATGGTACTATCAAAATCAAACTTGCAGATAATTTTGCTTTCAAGATTTTGGTGGGCTTCAAACCTGTCTTTGCGCAGAGGAGTGCTACGATCACTACAAAAGAACAAGAAAAGGAGCTTACGGATTTAAATGTCTGAATCCTTGATATGAATACCACCAACCCGACTGCTGACAATTATAATAAATACATCGTCATCGCTGATCCTGTGAGAACCGCTGCTTCCGCTGAGTTTGCTGACACTATTGATGATATTCAACAAAATATTGCTTCATTCCAGGCTGTACAAACTGCTGCTGAAAAACTAAAAGTGCCTAAAAACACTATTGCTTCGTTGTCTCGTACTCAACAAAATCTGCTTTATGTAGATTTTATCAATACTACCATATCCTTTCTCAAGGAAAATCAATCTTTTTGGGAAAATATGAGGCAAACACTTCGTGATATGAATATCACGAGCGCTGTCCTGACAGAACAAATTAAGGCGAGTAAATAATTCTTAGGATAGGAATGCACTGGTCAATAATTTCATGATGGCATATGAAAACGCTATTACCAATACACCTATGATTGCGTTGGTGATGGCTGTTTTTCCTTTTCCCATGTTTCCTGAAGAAAATACGCTTGTTGCATAGAGATACCCTGCATAGATGATCATGATCACCCCTATAACGATCCCTATCTGTGACAAGAACCTGACTAAATATACGATATATTCCAATAACGTATCCCATGTCATAATACCTGAAGCTAATTGATCACCTACTTTTCATGACATTGTATCTGCTTCTTTGTTGTAGATATCCCATACGCTACCTCCTTTTTCTCATACATTCTGTACGGATTGAATTACTCCACCTCCGCTTGTTGCTTCAGGTATGATCTCAAAATCGTTGTTCGTTTGTGCAAATGTACTGATCGGCACTATTCGCAATCATATAAGGATGCTGATGAGAAATGTTTTTTTCATTGATGGAGTGGGTAAACGTATAAAATAATTATTTACTGCATGATTTTGATGTTGGGGCTTGTTGAACGATAGTCTCAAATAGATCTTTGACGTTGCTGATGAGCTTCCATAATCACATCAGTTTCTCTTCTACAAAGTATGTTTGGGTGTATGCTTCGGTGGTTTTGTTTAATAGTTGTGATGACTGTTTGATTATGATGAGTTTCGTGTACCCTTGTTCTCTGTCCACTCTTTCTTTTACCATATTTTTGCATTTTTTGAAGAAGCTGTTGTCTTCGAATTCCCCTCCTATTTCTGTTTTCTTATCCTGAATTTCTTCGTAGATGCCTTTCATAAGCTTACATACCGTATTGTATCTGTCCGCTAGCGAGAATTCTTTTGTATTTTCTTCTCCGAATTGTTCTTTTACTTTTTTCAGGTCTTTTGTGTTTTTTTTGTTGAGTGTTCGATACGATGTGAATGTATTTTTTATCGTTTCTGCGTGTTCACCGTTTGTATTGTTAGCAAATTCTGTGATTGTTTTTCTTCGTGCTTTCCCTGCTTTGTCAGGTGGTAATCCATAGGCTAATTCTGGTATACCATCAAGCCTTCTCATTGTTACGTCTATCAGATGGTCGAAAAGATATGGGCTTTGCGGGTAATTTTTTTCTGTCGGTAGTTTGTTTTTGAGTGTATCTGAACAGAGGATTTTTTTTTCGTTGCAGCAGTATGCCTGTAGGTGAATGATAGCAGTATTGAATGCGTCTACCGGTACTACGTTGGTGTATGATGATAGATCAAATAATCATTGCGTTCCGTTGAAATTGGTCTCTGTCACGATATTGCAATCATTGAGCGTATCATCAGCAAAAACGCCGCCAATCATAGCTATCATACCTATACATATTCGTGCTGCTGTCTTTTTCATGCCGATTGTTGCAAATAAAATGCTATTTTTCTGTAGGTTGTATCTTGAGCGTGAAGCTTACGATGTCTTTGCCTGATTGATCTTTGATGGTATATGTAGTGTTTTTTGTTGTTGTATTAAATGTATATGTTCCTGCTAATGAGCTTGCGTACGCTCCTGGTATATAGATAGATCCTTGTTGGTTTGTATAAATGACGCAATCATTTTTGCTGTTTTTGATGCAATATCCGCCATTGAATGCTCAGAAATTTTCTCCATCGAGTAAGAGCTGCTCATATTGCGGTTTGTTCTGATGCATATGGATATCTGTTATGGATTCTATAGGCAAGACCAATTGGAATAGTGTTATATTGTTGCTGATATCCCTTAATTCAATGACTGGTATGTGGGTCGTTACACTCAAGTGGAGCTGTATTTTGTTTTTGTAGCTTGGCGTGATGGTTATCTCTCCTGTCTTAGGGTCGAGTTTTGCTATCTCGTTTCCTTGGTTATCATATAGTCCAATCTCGTTTCCTCGGGTGAATATGCCTCCCGTGATGATGGTCTGGTTCGGAGATAGCTCAAATCCTCCATAGGCGTTCTGATTTGTTCCTTCTAGATTTGTCCGTACGCTATTTCTTAATCTCTGGAATATCACCAATCATTCATCCATATCGTTGCTTATTTTGGCTATGATATCTGCTGTTTTTTCTCCGCTTTTTTTGATGTCGATGACTTCTATATCAGGAATGTTGATATTCAATGTAACGATCTCTTTCGCAATATTGTCGTTTTCGTCGATGGCGATGAATTCAAATGTTTGTTCATCCATTCCTGTAAAGAAGAGTCCTCCAAAATCTACTGTTCAGGTTTGTGATTCGTTTTTCTTGTCTATATAGGTTATGTCATCTTTTTTTACTATCATCCTCGAGACGTTTACGTTGTCTGTCCGTTGTGCTTTGAGCGTATAGTTGGTGTTGATATATCATTCATGGGTATTTCCTGTACTGATGGCTTGGTTGGTCAAATTTCTCCATAATACGATTTCTCCTACCGGTGCGGTAACATCTCCCAGATTCTGTACTCCCGCAACCGTTTGGTTGGATCGAGGCGATGTCTTCTTGTAGAGCGTGAATCTTTCGCGCTGGTTCGCTGTTAGATCTTCCTGACTGATCGTTAATGATGCGATGTTCGCATACAATCGTTTTCTCGGCATATCTTTGAGCGTGACCGTAATTTTGCTTTGTGCAGGGTCATAGTATTCTACTGCTAGTATACTGTCTCATAGTTCTATATTTATAGGTCTCTTGACGATGCTACTATCGACTGTTATCAATCCCTTGGTATATTCTGTGTCTTTTGGCAGCACAATCACGTAGTGCGGTTTCTTTGGGAACAAATCCCAGAAACTTGATGGTGTATCTTTGTCATCTACTTTGTCGGTAAGCTGTATGATATATCCATCTGCTTTTTCTCCAAGTGCTTTGCTGTTTCTCCATGTGAATTGGAGTGTATCAAACGTCTGTCCATTTGTCTTGAATCATTTTACTTCTTTGTTTTTGTCTACGACTTTGATGTTGATGTTTCCGATATCTGTATATCCATATTCATCGCTATTATTCTCTAGCTGTTCGAGTGATGTTATATATCGATTTCGTGGATGCTCTTTCGCATAACTATAGAATGTCTTCGATGCATTTCTTGCTATACTATTTCCTTTTGCTGAGAAATGTTCAGTTTCTTGTTCTGCATATTTAATGAATACATTGTTCTCATCGTACATAATAATATCATCATTACCATCGTTGTTGATATCCATATCTGTGGTATATCTTTGTTGTATGTCTTCTATCTGTGTAGCGGATATTACGGTATTGACAGCAGTTGTTTGTCCTGTCTCTGCTGCATATTCCGTGAATATACCTTGGACATATGCTGATAGATCACTTGCGTAATTGTTTGCACCATCATCGTTTCCGCAATTGGTACATTCTTGTGATTGTGCAAGCAATGGTTTATCTTCATATGCTAGTAATGCGGTATCGATACCTTTTTTGGTCGTTTCTAGATATTTCTTTGACTTGTTATACGTTGATTGGCTCATGTTCAATTTTTCTGCACCATCTGTATTGATTGCATAGAGATATCCTTCTACCATCTTCTTGTTGAGATTGAGATATGTTTTGGTCGGATCCTCCTGTGATTGCAGTATGCTTTTGGTATGACTGTCTATTGTGAGGAGTGGTGCGGTGAGTTTAGCGGAAACAGTATCCTCATCGACTAGCACTATTTCATTTTCTTTGAATTTTTCTATGAAGCTATCGTATGACTGTATCTCTTCCATCCTTTCTTGATTTTTTTGTTTCTGTTTGGTGATGATGCCTTGTGCTGCTTGAGCTACCTCTTGGATTTGTTGTGTAGCAGGCGCTATCTTGGAGCTGTTTTCTACGGTAGCCAAGATGGTTTTGACTCTATCATTCATCGCTTTGTCGGTAAGCGTACTGTTTTGGAAAGTTATGAGCCCTTGTTTCAATTCTTTCTGTATGGTTCTATAATCAGCTAGTCCGCTTCCTTCATTAGCATTATATCCATTGAAGTTGATGTCTTGATCCAATCCTTCGATAAACTCAAATCAGGTATCTGTCACTCGATTGTTGTTTATCGTATCTGTCACTTGTTCCATGGCTTTGTTTATCGGTGCTTCTATACCTTTGGAGACAATAGCATTGCTTGCGTTCGCTATGTTGTTGAAGACATCATATACTCCGTCGAAGTTGAATTTGAGGGTGAGGTATGCGTCGAGCTTGTAGTCGAATCATTGAAGTGGAGGATCCTTGTATTTTGTTGTCAGATTGAAGGTGTCAAAAATAGGAACATTCCGCGTTCTTTGTGTCATCTGCTCTATTTTTCCTTTGACTGATTTTTCTCCTACGAGTCCGATACCTCATTTTACGATACAGAAAATCTTTCCGATGAAATCCGCTACTTTGAGAACACCGTTGATTTCAGGGAGTATCTTTGGTATTTTTGGTGCTGGAGGGAGAACTGGCAAATCGATTTTGACGCTCGGTATGAATGATGGCGGTTCTGGAAGCGTAGGTGGTTCTGGTATTACCGGTATCGTAGGCATAGACATTCCTTCCATAAAATTGATGTCCAATCCATAACTAGAGATTGAATCCCGGTTCACTTCTATGCTTGGAGGTTCGGGAAGGTCCGGCAATTGCGGAAGTGGTATCTTTATCGGTACGAAATTGATCTTAGGAAGAATGATGTTCATACCCAAATCTATGTGCGATATATCCATATAGATGCTTGGTATCTTGAATGCAGGGATAGGGAATATCGGTAGCTTAGGGCAGAGGAATGAAAGACTACATGAAAATGATCCGTAGTTATCATTGCTACATTTTGAACATTTCTCTGATCGATTGACCGAGAAGTCTATGATTGCTTGCCATGTCTTGATCGCTCATACGAGCGTAATCAACGCATCTACATATGATGAGAATCTGTTGGCATTGGTATTGAGCCGATAGGTTGTCGAATCCATAAATTCAGATAGTACTGCTGAAAGCTCAGTCAGATATCTATCCGTGATGTGCGTCCGCTCGTAGAGCTGTGTAGGGAATTGCTTATATTGTTCGAGTACGTTGATGTTTTGTTTGACAGATTGGATGAGCGAAGCAGTATTTTCGCTGAAGCTCAGGAAGTCACTCATTCATGCAGATATGCTGCTGCATTTTTCCAGATTTGCAACTCTTGCATTGGTCCTGTCGAATCTCGCTTGTTGCTCTTTGGTGATATTGTCTTTGTTCATCGCTAATTTCTGTGTCGCATTCACTCATTGGATGACTTTCCGGTATGGTAATTTTACTATTTGCTTTGCCGTATTCTTCATGTTGATTCCGATATTCTTCACATCTCATCGTATTTGCTGCGCTGTCGTATCCTGTGGCATTGTAAGGATTTTGTCCATATCTTTTATTTCCGCTTCTATCCGTTGTTTTGTTTTATTATCATTGATGCTGTTAAATTCTGCTTCGAGATCTGCTTTATTTTGTTGTGCCTCTTCTTTTGATGTTGTTCCGCAGAGCGCAAGTATTTCGTTGAGCATAGTCGTCCGGTCTTCAACGATCTTACTATTCTTGTCTATCCGAAGCGTGAGATAACTCTGATATTTTTTGATATCATCAGTCGTGAGTGCAGGAATCTTTATGTTGATCTCTTTGGAATCTATATTTACGAGCGGTACTTCCTGGAATATTTTTTGTATCGCTTCAAATGGATTGCTTGCATATTTGTCGCTAATACTATTCAATTGTTGTTTGGAAAGATATTTTGTCCAAGACACCACCCCTCCTGTAGCGTTTGTCCCTGTAGCGTTTGGTGTGAGATTGAGGGCGTTAGCATCAGAGACTTGCGTATATCCTGCTTGTATATCCTGTCTATTGATCTCTTCATAGGTATCAACGAGATTGCCGATTTTGTCGAATCCCTCGAATATAGTAGTGACATCAGGAAGATCGAGTTGGAGCGTCATTTTGGTCAGATTGTTCTGTATATATTGTATCTGTCTGGTGAATCGGTCCTTTACGATACATTGCACCAATCACTTCCCTTTGCCTCCTATGATTTTGAGGTTTGTTTTTTCTCCTGGCTGGAGTTCATATCCATCGTAGATATCTGTATCACCGGCTGTACTGGTTACCGTGATCGGTTCGTAATCTATCTCTACAAGTCCTCAGAAGTTTCCCTGTGTCGTAGCCATAGATCCGTAATATGGCGTTTCATCTTGTACTCCCGCAGATACTACTTCAAATGGAGCGCTTGGCGTGAATACTATTTCGTTCTGTGCTGTGTCTTCATTGAATACGGTCGTACTGCTTATTTTTGGTGGATTGTTGCATGTTCCTTGGCTTGCTGCATTTTTCATGATAATATCTTGTGTCTCTGCTTTTGGACCATAGTATTCTGGATCTACCGTATCTTTTGGACAATTGGTGATCGCTGGCAATGCAAATACGATACAATTTCCTCCTATATCACCGAATGGTTTAGGGATTTTTACTCCTAGTGTATATGGTCAGAAACACATCGCTATCCCTAATCCGAGCGTCAGGGTAGGCGCTACATATAATCTGAATTGTGATGTTTCTCATTTGAATATTGCTCCTACTCCTGTTGGTGAAGGTGGCCATACTGGTATTGGAGAATCTGCACGGAATGCTAATACTGGTAACCCTTGTCCTAATGTCTGATTCAATAATTTGAACGGAACATACAAAGGATTCGGTACTTTAGGCACACATCAGAACACATGGTAATTTCCTGGTGCTAGAAATGCTTGATTGAACGGTACAGGGACGCCCTGACATCATCAATTTCCGACACTGAATCCTTGGCAGAGCATATCCAATCCTTCATCTATTTTTTTCGATACTTTGCTTGTCGCTGCATCTATAAAATTCATGTTTATATTGATTCCTCCTCCTTGGCTTGCTGCTCGAGAAAAAAATCCGGTAAGCATGGCTTTTGGTGTAAGCATGTTTACGTTTTTTCGGTTTTCCAAACTCTCTGCTACTCCTGGAAGCGAAGATATTTTTTCTAATCCATTAGCATCTCAGATTTTTTGGGTGAAATCATTTACTGTTTTTGTCTGTATATTTTGAGCACCACTATAATATTCGTCTATTTGTGCCTGGATATCATCAAAGAATTGTTCGTATGTTCTTTTTTTCCCTGTCTTTTCATTGAAGAGGAGTCGTCTTCCTTTTTGACATGGATCTGTGCTGGTGATGATGATTTCTGGATAGACATCCTTTTCTTTGTTTTCTTCTGCAAATGCTATATCTTTGACATCTATTTTGGTTACTTCTTGCTGCTGGTACGTCACGGTATAGGAGAAGCTCAGCTTTTGTCATGAGTTGAGTACGATATTATCCATTACAAATTGGTATCCTTCTGGGGCGTTCCGATCGATCGCTATATTTCCCGTATTGCCTTGCGTAATGACCAATGACGTAATTTTATTTTCTTTATCTTTGACTATTTTTCGTGGTCATTTCAGTAGATCTATATACGTAAGTTTAGTGCTTTTTGTCGCTATAAATGTCGTCTGAATAGCTACATCATCACCATCTTGTAATATTCAACCGTTCATATCTTTGTATTCTTTGTATATGCTCACTGCGCCATTTTTTCCATTGATAGGCAGATAATAGATTTCTTCAGGATCTCTTGCCTCATATGTTGGTGATGTGCTGAGCGGATTTTCTACATATTCCAATTGTTCTGCTCATTGTGCTATATATTCATTTAGGTTCTGTGTAAAATTCTTTGTCTGCTCTATCAGATCTTCTTTTGAATAGCTGCTTGTGTCTATTTCTTCTTCATCCACTTCTTCTTCTTTTCCTTCTTTTGGTGCTTCTGCTCCTTTCCAATGCACTAAGCTTGCATCTTGTATACGTCGATTACTGTTGACTCTCATACCGAAACGTTTCACTACTGTGTAATTATCTTTTTGCCTTTGATATCGTTGTGTATCGCAGGTCCCTGTTATCGTGGAGAGATAGTTTGGTGCGTCATTAGTTTCGCCTCCGTAGAAGATAGTCGCATTGTTGTAGATGTCATTCGTCACTATATCTAGCACTCAATCTTGATCCATATCCTCTATGAAGAGCTGATTGATAGGAGAAAAATCTTCTGGAGTAGAATTTTTGATATTACCTTCGGGACTGATATTGAGACAGACATTTTTGCCGTCTACAGCGAATATCCCTTTATCATTGAGATAAACAAGGCCTTTTTTGTTTGTTGTCATGATCATGATGTCATCATATTTGTTGCCGTCGACGTCTCCTATGATGATATCTTTGATAGGTTCTGCTATGATCATGAGCTCTTGGAGATTTTTGTAGCTTTCTTTTCCTCCGTAATTCTTGAGAAGTTTGACCGTTCCATCTGTATATACTATCAAGAGATCCTTGAGTTTATCATTGTTGAAATCTATAGGGAGCACCTTGAGGATTGTTTTGTTCGGATCGGCGTAGATAGTCTGTCCTATGGATGCATCAAAATCAGTATTAGGTATTTCAGCGTTTTTGTCTTTTCTCTCAAGTAATGGATCTCAAAAATTTATCAGGAATTGGGATCCGTACGGTAGTGTCGCTTCTCCGACTATTTTTCCGTTTGCAAAATTCGTGATGTTTTTGAATCCGTCGGTGAATCCTATTCCGAGCAAAGGATCTGAACTATCTTCTATCGATTTGAATCCTTTTTTTTCGAATGCGCTTGATTGGAGATAAATACCAATTCCTTCGCTATTTGTCGATCATTCGCTGAAAGCAGCTATCTTGCCGTAGAGCAAAGGATCTATGATATTCACTGCTTCGGTAGTGAGTCCTACATTGTTCCATATCATCATCTTTCCTATCGTTTTGCTGTTCAGTGTTATTGTATAGGTGCTCATATCGTCTATAGCTTCGGCATCTGTCTTTATGGCGATAGCTGGATCTATAGTTCATTTCTCTATGTTTATAGCTTCTTGTCCATTGATCGTGATTGTTGTTCTATCTGATTCGTTGCCGGTGATAACGCTATCGGTAGGCTCTGGTATGTAGATAATGAGATTCCTATCTTTTTCTATGTCGTTTACCGCTGTTTCATCTTCGATGCTTTCTATTCTGAATTCGTTGCTTTGTCCCAGTGTGATATCTGCTATGTCTGCTATATTCGCTATGATGTTTCCGTCTTCTATCGAGAGCGGAACCGATTCGTTGTTCATACTTTTGATCTGTCCATTCTGATTTATTATATATGCCATCTGTTTGATTTTCATGGGATCTACTAATTCTGTAGTTGTTGCTAGGAGTTTGTTGGATTTTGCGGTGATGGTGTTTATTGTTTTTTCGTTTTCTGAAAAGTATCCTCGCTGATTACCTCGGTCGGTTCAGAAGAGGCTCAGATACATAACATTGAGCTTTTCTTTTGGTAGTATGCTTTCTTGGATGATGAATCTTTCGTATCCTGGGAACTGATCAGAAAGTTGTCTGTTTTTGATATATGCGAAGACATACCCTTCACCTCCTGGTTTTTGTGTAGTGAGCGTGTATTCGTATTCACCTCCACTGTAAGTAAATTCTGTTGTGTTGGTCTTTGCTGCTCCGATAGTTCCAAGTTTGATTGTTGTTGGTGTATTTACTTTATTATTCCATGTGTCCACTATCTGTATCAATCATTTGCTCGTGGTTGTCGTGGTGAGATCAAGCTTGCTCTTCTCGAGCGTAAGGAGTACTTTTTTAGCATCTCCAGCATAGACCGTAATAGGTATGGTGATAGGATCGAGTCCTGGGATCTGGATGGTCAGCGTATCGTCTCCTGCTTTGAAACTAGGATAGAGTGTTACCTGTAATTCACCATCTTCGATAAGGAAATCATTGTTTTTGGTAAATGCTATTTGCTCGTAGGTAGCGTTGCCTTTTTTGATATTTTTTTCTACCACCTTTCCTACTGTCAAAAGTCCTTTGGATGTAGTAATATTTGCTACGGTATCTAACTTGTGACCGTTGGGATCTACAACACTGATGGTGAAGCTTGGTAAATTTTCCGGCACTATCTGCAATACCTCATGCGCATCTATGTATTGTATCTGTTCTTCATCTTTTGGCAGCTTGAATGTTATGTTTCCACTTGCTATGCTATCTCTTTGTTGGTCTGTCTTGGTTTTGTAGAGTTGTCTATTCTCGCCTTGTTTCACGGTAACGATACCTTTTGCTACTATAACATTCTTTTGTATTTTCTTGTCTACGGTTGGCTGTATCGCAAGAAGTTTCTGATCGGTTTTTTTGGGTGCGATGGTGATGCTTATTGATTTGTTGGCAGTCAATCCTGTCGGCGCTTGATAGATGAATCATGCGTTTGTGAAGTTATTGAATTCTATGTTTGTATTGCTTGCTGATCCGTCGGTGATGGTTCCGTTACCGCTGAGTATGCTGATGGTATATGATTCTACGGTCTGTCCTATCTGGTTTCCATATGCATCTGTTGCAATCACTCCCAGAGGGATCTGTGATCATTCCATGACAATATCCGGCGATGTCAGACTTATATTTTGTATCGGTCCTGGAAGGATATTGATTGTCTTGGATTTGATTATGCAATCATCTTTTACATTCGGTAGACAGACTTCAATTTGCACAGAAGTGCTTCCTGCTTTTTTCTCATCCACTTGCAGTTTGAATGTCGTAGGTTCGGTATATGGGTTAAAGACATCTCTTACGGGTTTTTGGCATATATCATTGCTCACTACCGTATTTTTCTTTGTAATACTGAAACAATTGTCTCCTATGCCCGTGATGCGGACTTTTACCTCGCCCATATCTTTGAGCGCACTGATGGAAATATCATTTGTACCTGTGTTTTCAACGCTCATTATCGTATCTTGTATATCAACCAATGCATTGGTATTGTATCCCTGCAGTTTCTCTTTTGTAGTTCCTGTTGCTTGAGCTATGATATCTTGATTGTCCGGCGTATTCCGCTGATCACCATATTTTTTTCGTTCCGTTCAATAATTTTCCATCGTATTTTGGAGCTCTGTGAGCGATCACATTACCGTAGGTCCTAATGCTTGTTTGAAGCTTACTTGAATATCGAACGGTTTCTCAAATATTTTTTGTCCTCGGCATTTCATTGCTTTGATCCAAGGGAATGTGAAGGTTTTGAAATCAAACAATAGCGACGTTCCGTTGACATCTACACCTTCACAGGAATCTACGCTCTGTTGGAGATCGTTTGTTTGTGTCTCATCCTGTATGTAGGCGTTCGCTGTTTTTTCTCCACCTCATCATTGTTTTTCATTCGTAGTCTGTTCTGATTGTATTGTCTGTATCTGCTTGATAAATGATGGTACGGATTTGGCAGATACATAATCTTTTCCGTCTGAATTGATGAATCCTACCTCGTATCATTTGTTGTTGTAGGTAGGTGTCAGAAATGATCATTGGTCGTTATTTTCCTGGAGATACGTCTTGATAGCATTGCTTATCCTATAATTGATGTCGAAACTCGCTTTGCTTTCATTGATGCTTCCTACGACGGTATCTGCTTCCAGTTTCTGTGGTCGCGCCATATTCTGCTGATAAAGGAATTCCGCGATTAGCTGTATCTTGTCATCAGTTGTTGTAGGGATGTTTTTTCCATAGATATATGCGTTGCCGTATTCTTGTTGTAGTTTGTCCAAATAGCTCACCAACCTGTTGATGAAGAAATCAGCCGGCAGTAGATTATAGTTGTGTGTATTCGGATTTGCTAAGGCATCGAGCTGTCCGAGAAATGTGAATTGCGCGCTGAATGAAGCATAATAATTATTTTTCTTGTTCTTTTGTGCTTCTAGTATGGTATTGTATTCTTTTGCTTTGTTAGTCAGATATCTTTTGATGGCATCTTTGATCTCTGTAGAGGATTTGAGGATGAGCTTGCCTTCAGATTTCTTGTATACCTCTACTTCATAGAGATTCGGGTAATTTAATCTTACGTTGTCTCCTCCTATTCCTTTGAATGTGATATTCCTGATGTTGTCGATCGGTCTGTCGGCAGTCGTCAGATTCATACCTTTTTTTGTTTCTGTCTTTTCTGGATCTGTAGAGATATTGAAGGTGTTTATTATCGTTTTGACTTGATTCACTTCTCCGCCTATCTCATTTGCGACAAAACCATTGTTGATCTCTATGAAAGGCTCTACCGTAATGAAGCCTCCTCCCTGATTGGTTTCTGTAGTCTGATAACTTTCTATTTCGTCAATAAAATCATTGGTATCGCTTATGATGCTTAAATTTCCTAGAGATATGATATTATCCAAAACATTACACAATGCGAGATAGTTGTTTGCGTTGCATCAGTTTCAAAAATTTGATGCGGCTATTGTTGTTCTTTTTGCGATAATCGCTGGGAGAGGATTTTGTATATGCACTATGCTATTGTAGATGTTTTGTGCTTGCAAAAATTTTGCTTTGAGTATGGCTATATTGGTATTGATGGTATTTAGCTCGTTGGTAAGTTCTGTCTTTCGTGTGTCGACGATTTCAACGTTTTGATTCTTGTATTTTTCGAACTGTATGATGTTTTCTATCAGATATTGCACGTGCGCTATGCTCACCGTATTGATATAATCGAGTAGGTCGTTCAATCCATCCCTAATCTCTTTTAGGTTTCCACTGATTTCTGCTAGTTCTGATTGATTGAGTCTCAGATTGTCCCGTTGGCTTGCTAATGCTGCTGCACCTGCCGGTGTACCAATATTGCTGCTTAGTATAGTCTGTATACCATTGTTTCCTGAGTTGATTATGTTTCTTGTTTTTGTGAGGTTTCCGATTACTCATGTCGTAGATCCGAATACCGTTGCTTTTTCTATGATATCGTTGGATGTCTGTTGTATCGCTTCCTTGCTTTCTGTATAGAATTGATAGATATCACTTCCTGTCTTGAATTTAAAGAATACCGTATCAGATATCTGATCCCGTGTCGGTGAAATGTTCATAATTCTGGAATCTAATGTTTTGTAGGTATAGATTTCTCATTTCACGTTGCATTTTTCTATGTCAGTAGCGTTTGTCCAATTGTAGAGTACGGCTTTGTTTGCGCTTATAGTGCGTGATGTGGTGGTAGCATATGTGGTGAAAAAATCTGTCTGTGCATATGTTTTTGGAGGGTTTGTTCCTCGTGTCGGATCCTTGAGATTGCCGTATGGATATTGGTTGGCAAAGAGTAAATCATTTCCTTGGAGCTGTGGATATTTTATGAGATAGGAAAGATTGTTGGAGTATTGTAAATCTCCTGCTCCCAATTTGTTTTGGATGAGTGCTGCGTATTTCTGTACTCATGAACTTGTGTTGGCTTCTGGTTGTGCTAGAGTGATTTCTCTGGATCCTGCAATATCGTAGATAGGCAATCTTGCTCCTTTGTAGTCGTAATTGAGATTCATATTTGCATCAAGCGCCAATGGAGATGCTCATCATCGATTTCTTTGTGCGAATCCTGATAGCGTTTCGCATCCTCCTTGTTGTTCCGTATCGTTGATGTTGCATTTGTCCTCTGTGTCGCTGTCATCCGGTTTCCAAACCCTTTTTTTAATACAAATATTGAGCCATTCCCGATTGAAGAGATATTTGGTGCAATTTAGTCATCGTAGCTCTTGTTTGTTTGTTTTGTATTTATTGTATAGCTCTAGTTCGTTTTCAGCATTACCGATATTGTAGCCTCTATTCGCTTCTACTTGAGTAGAGAATGTTTTGAATGATCATCCTATGGATTGTAGAGGAGCGTTCGCTGCTTGCCCTGAAAGTGTCGTCAGATTCTGATATGTTCATCTATATATACTTGTATCTTGTGCGCTTTCTAAGAAGTTAACATCTTTTCAGAAATAGTAATTGTGAAAATAATTGTAGGTCGGTCGAGTGCATTTCCCTTTTTTTTCTTCTCATTGCACTTGTAGGTACTCTACAGGAATAGGTACGGTAAGATAATATTTTTCTTGCTCTATCTTATCGTTTAATCCTTCTTCCATATAATCATTGATCTGTATCAATATGCCTTGTACGTTGTTCTCGAGGTCACCGCGAATCCGATTGTCTTGTTGGTTTATTTTGTCGGTTGTCCCGTTGATGTCTGTATATGATTCTCCTTCTGTGTTTTTGTATCGTCTTGCTATACCTGCGATATTGTCTTTGATTTTTGATTGGAACATCGTACTGATGAGTCCGTCGTAGCTTTTGAGCATCTCTTGTGTCGATTTCATGAGTGTCATCGTGGGAAGACTTGCTGAGCTGTTTTGTATGATATTTTGCGCTTCCGTATTTTTGTCCTTTATCATTTCGGCATACTCTTGGAGGTCTTGATCCTCTACGTTTTCTAGATTGGAAGTTAATTCGCTGCCTAATTCTAATGACTCACTATTGTGCTCGCTGGTAAGCGTATCTAGCAGCAACGGTGTAAACCTATGATATCCAATGTCTTCACTGAAAATCATTCCATTCGTATAATATTTGGTGTTTTCCGCTATAAAATATTTCTTGAGCCCTATGAAATCATCATACCATATCGTCTTGTCGACGAAGTCGGTAGGATTGTCCGTATATGTTCTTACTTTTTCGAAGAAATCGTTGTATTGTGCCGATGTATCAAATTGTATCAATCCGTGCCGGATCTCTGCTTGTCCGTTTGGATTGTCGTTGTATACAAAAAATTTCTTGTTGGTATCGTAGATAAACTGTTGATGCTCAAAATCCACATAAGGAAAGATGCTTGGATATACGAATCCTTCATTTTCTACTACCGGCAACGGTATGTTTCCTATAAGTATAGTTCCCACTAGTTCTGAACTTTCTCCTTCGACACCTTCAAAATACATGTTTTCCAACATCTGTGAGATTTCATGCGCTTTTAGTTGTTTCGTATCTATAGGAAAAACGACTGCCTTGCTATTCGAGACTTTTTTCTGGATATAATCGACGGTATATCGTTCGAGATTGTTTTTTATGTCTTGATAGATGTCTTTGTCAACGAATACGGCTATGATATTGGTTTTGTTGGTATCTCCTGCTGCATATACCGTTTTCCGGTCGACGAAAAAACTATTTTGCAAAAAATATGAGAGACCGTACAAAATAAGAAGTATTCGTATGAGTAATTTCTTTGTTCAATTCATGAGTTCAGAAGCCAATTTTCAGATAAATTTCGTTATACGAAAAAACTAGACACATCAGTATACTTAAAAGAGAAGGAAAATAAATGAAAAATAGCGGTTTTCGCTATTTCCAAATTGGGTTTTTGTGATGTAATAATACTCAAAATTAAGTTTATCTTTCGTTTTCCAAAAATTAACACTCTCCTTCTCGTTCTTTGTAGAATTCTTCGAGGTAGATCTTCATATATTCATGTCTGTGTTCCGCTATTTTTTTGCCTGTTTCGGTGTTCATTCTATTCTTGAGTAAGAGAAGCTTTTCATAGAAGTGATTGATTGCTGGTGCTTCGCTTTTGTAATATTCCTCTTTGGTCATATGTAGATTCGGTTTGATGTTTGGATTGTAGATTTCTCTATTTTTATGCCCATTATAATGGAATGTTCTTGCGATTCCTATTGCTCACAAAGCATCCAATCTATCCGCATCCTGGACTACATCCAATTCTCCTGATCTGAATTCCTGTTGATGATTCCCTCCTTTGAATGATATATTCTTCACAATTTTTTCTACGTGATCGACGATTTGCTGATCTATTTTCAATGATTCCAGAAATTCCTTTGCTTTTTTTGGTCCGACCGTATCATCGCCGTCATAGAATTTTGCATCTGCGATATCGTGCAGGAGCGCTCATAATTCAACAATCAGAATATCCACCTTTTCGGTTTTTGCTATATGCTTTGCTGTTTTTCGGACTCTGTAGATGTGCCGTCGATCATGTCCTCATTCTGCGTCTTTGAGTGTTTCTTTGACGAAATCGACTGTTTTTTCGATGATTTCTTGGTTTTTCATGGTTGTTGTGATGGTGGAGTAAAATGTTGAAATGCGGCTTATCTATTGATGATCATGATCCCGTCGTCAGGGTCCAGTTGGAGGATTTCATATTTGATTTGCTTTTTCTCCAAATATTCGTATAATGATGACAACTTGTTATGATATTTGATCACATCATCTATAATGATTAGCGTATCTGGTGAAAGTATTTTCTCTGCAATTTCCATATATTCACCATATTGGCTTTTCTGACCATCTATGAAGATGAAATCTACCTTTTCCGGCACCAATTTTTTGATAGGAGCGCGGAGCATATCAAACGGATACGTTGTCGTATTGTAACAGTTCATTATTTTGGTGTTTTGTATTCCTTCTTGGTATGCGGGATACGAAATCTCAAATGATGTCAGCTTCCCTCATCGACTCTTTATCACTTCTCATATACATATACTGCTATATCCTACTGCACCTCAGATTTCCAGACATATTTTCGGTTTCTTTTTTCTCAATATTTTATCCAAAAATATTTCCGTAGCCGGACTTATGATCGGGATTCTTCTGCTCTCGCATGCTTTCCTTAATTCTTTTAATCTTTCCATTTTACCTTATTACTTTTAAACTTGATGCATGACGCATGATCCATGATGCATGAACTGAATAGTTATATACCTACATAGTTCTTGAATCTTGTATCTTGAATCTAACATCTAAAAACAATTTTATTATTTTATACTTATTACGTATTATGAACGAAACACAACAACCAAAACAACCATTTAAACCACAACAATCATCCCGCAATACTGCTGGATTCAGACCACAACAGCCAGCTCATAGAGCTCCACAACAGCCAATGCAAAAACTTCAGATGCCGAGACCTCTGTCTCAGATGCATAAAGTAGCACCAGCTCCAAGGACGGTCAGTATACCAACAAAGCCGGTAACGACTAGTGCGCCTATGCAGTGAAATCTGCATATTGATTTTAGCAAGAAAAACAATCCTAAACCAGACATAAGGTCTTCTAGGAAACCTTCCGCTCCCTCAAAACCAAAGATGACGTCTGAAGCTTTTCTTCGTCATAGAGCATCCATAACCAAGACGGTCGTCAAAGATCCTAAGACATTGATCAAAAAAGACGAAATTCCCGTTAGAATCATTCCGCTTGGGGGACTTCAAGAGATTGGTATCAATATGACTTTGATCGAATACAAAAACGATATTCTTGTCGTAGATGCTGGTCTGGAATTTGCTTCCGTCGAAATGCATGGAGTGGATTATATCATCCCTGATATCAGCTATCTCATAAAAAACAAGAAAAACATCAGAGGAATCCTGATTACTCATGGACATCTGGATCATATCTGAGCGCTCAGACATATTCTCAAAGATATAGATTTTCCTACGGTCTATACGACACCGTTGGCGATCGGACTTATCAGAAAATCGCTTGATGAAAAGGATAATAAACAGCTCAAATACAAGATTCTCGATCCTGATATGGATATTTTGAAGCTTGGCGTATTCACCGTCGAAATTTTTAGAGTCAATCATAGTATTCCAGAGTCTTTAGGATTTTCTATCTATACTCCGAAAGGACTGATCGTGCATGCATGAGATTATAAGATCGATCATACTCCTTCCATAGATAAGCCTGCGGATATCGGCAAGATGTCTAGAATTGGTCAGGAAGGTGTCAGAGTATTCTTGTGAGAGAGTACCAATGCCAACAAACCAGGGCATTCGATTTCCGAAAAGATCATCGGCGATGCTTTGGACGGCGTTATCAGAGATTGTAAGACAAGGATGGTCATCTCTACTTTTGCATCAAATATCGGTAGAATCATCCAGATTATCGATGCTGCGGTAAAGTACAATAGAGTGGTTTTCCTTGCAGGAAGATCTATGGTTACTAATGTCAAACTCTGTCAGGAGCTTGGCTATATTCAAGTACCGGAACATATGATCAGACCTGTAAGCGCTGATATCAACAATATGCCGGACGAACGTGTCTTGGTTCTCTGTACCGGATCCCAGGGTGAAGAATTTGCTGCGCTTATGAGAATGTCCAATAAGACCTATAAGGATATGGAACTTAAGCCAGGCGATGCTGTTTTGCTATCAAGCCATACTATTCCTGGTAATGAAAAATCTGTTATCGGTATGATCAACGATTTGGTTGCTATAGGAGTAAATCTTATTGATGATCATTCTTTGGATGTACATACTTCATGACATGGATATCAGGAAGATATCAAGATGATGTTGGCTATGCTCAAACCTGAATATTATATTCCGGTCCATGGCGAACCATTTATGAGACACGCAAACAAAAATATCGGTATTTCTATGAATATCCCTGAAGAAAATATCCTTCTACCATACAACGGACAGACCGTTGAAATGTATGATAATGTATTGATGGTCAGTGATAAGAAGATCAAACTCGATATCATTATGATCGATGGAAAAGGACAAGGACATATGTCATGAGAATATGTGATGAAGGCTCGTGGTATCATGGCAGAAAATGGAATTGTTTCCTTAATCTTCAAAATTGATACCAAGACCAATGAACTTGTTGGAAACATTCAGATTGAATCCAGAGGATTCGTTTATTCCAGTGAGGTGAAGACCATCCATACTCAGATTGTGGAATTTGCCAGGGCAAAATACAATGAACATCAAAAAAAACGTATGGATATCAAAGATAATCTCAAACAAATGAAAGAGGATCTCTGAGGATATATAGAAAAAATTATCGGTAGAGTACCATTGTTGATGCCGATGTATGTCTATATCAATAGAGAAGCTCAGCCTGCAACCAGCGATATCACTCCAGATGAAGCCGTGGTTGGTATGACCTTGGATGAACAAGGATATGATGACTAAACCACTCCGTGGAATTTTAAATTTTGAATTTTAAATTTTAAATGAAAGTATTAGTATAGTATGAATCATTGTAATTTACCATAGTTTATACAAAAACCACTCTTTTATTTAGCATTCAAAATTAATTATACAAAAAACGCCCTGCCAGAAATGTGTGGGGTTTTTTAAAATTGAAATATCATCTCTAATAGTTATATAGTTTTTGTGACTTTATTTTTCTTATATATTCTCATGAACTATTATAGATCAGACAGACCGAGACATTCTCACACCTTGACTTGGTCTACTACCAGAATCACGGTTTTGGAATACTGCAACAAAAAGTATTATTTCAATTATTATCCTTATGCATTGAGGAATCTTAATGAAGAATTGCGATTGACTACTTTGTTGTTGAAGAACCTTAAAAGTATGGATATGCGGGTCGGTGAAAAAACCCATCACCTCTTGTCCGATTATCTGACGGAACTCAAGAAATGACCGCTCGATGAAGCTATTATCGAAGGCATCAAAAATTATGTAGTGGAAGAAATGAGAACTGAATTTGAGATATCTAAAACAAGAGATTATTCTACGTATGACAAAGAGCATAAATTTTGACTTTCCGAACATTATTATGGTGAAAACGTCGATGATAAACTAGAGGAGGTGATCCAAAAGGTACTCCATAATCTCGATGTATTCATTCAGAGCGAATGGAACGAAAAAGTCCAACATTACTTCAAGACTGCGAAGACGGTTTTTGTTGAGAAACCAAGAGAAAAAGATTTCAAAGGTATGAGAGTCGATTTGCGTTCTATCCCTGAATTGAAGGATCTTAACGTGATGGCAGCTCCGGATTTTGGTGTGGTTTTTTCTGATAATAAATATCTGATTATCGATCGAAAGACCTGACAAGAAAAACTTGATACTGACTGAACTTCTGAACAACTCAAGATCTACGCACTCAAGACACTTTTCAAATCAAGGATGGATCTCGACAACATCGAAATCGAATGATATGAAGTCTACTTACCAAGTTTGAATCAGATTGGCGGCAAAATAGAGAAAATCGATATCGAGACCATTATCCAGAAGCTGAAAGATGATATGGACTATCAAAAACAATTCCTTGTAGATCATGATATTGTCAGAAATGAACCATTGTCGCATGCTAGCTTCCCGAGAACGACTAGTGAAAAAAAATGTGCGAGCTGTACCTTTAGAAAAGTCTGTGAAGACCTAAAAACCTTTGAATAAAATTTAAACGAATGCAAAATTCAGAATGTTGGTAGTGTCTTTGTGTGAACTATTGTGTGTATTATATTCGTAGGGGAGGGTTTAAAACCCTCCTTTATGTATTATAGAAAAATTACTCTTGGATGAAGTGCGGGAAAACTTTGATTTTGTCGCTCTTGATATTGTAGGATGAATGTACGATATCCTGTATGAATTCTGATGGAACCAGGAAAGTATCTACGGTATTTTTCAATTGTTTTTTGAGTAGTTGCAGTGAAACGTATTTTCCTATTATGGCTAAGTTTTGTATAGGGTTTGCTGTCGGTTGCGAGTCTACGAAATGCCTGAGGGTCAGTGGTGTCTTGATCTGATTTTCATTTTTCAATTCGCTCGGGAATGGAGCGAAATATCCCAGATCATGGAACATCATCCGTTTCTTTGCTTTGGTGTTTTTAGTCGCTCGGATTGGCATCCGGCCTAAATATCTCATAACACTGTTGTATCGTATGAGGTCGGGTTTCATAGCTTTCACTTTACGATGGAGTTTGATAGCTTCCCAAAAGTTTAATATTCCTGTAGCTATTCCTAGATATTTCATTAGTTTTGCAAAAATTCCTCTTGGCGCTTTGATTCCGAAGAGCTCTACTTGATAGCCGTGTGGTTCCAACATCGCTTTGACGTCATTTATATAGGTCTCTATGCCTCCAATCCTATTGGTGAAATCTGAGACTATTAAGATTTTTTTTGCTTTTTTGCCTGCCAATGCATGAAAACGGACAATTCGTCTGTCTTTGGTGTATTCATCCACTTGTTCGGGTTCGACATGGATAGTATGGAGTTTGTTTATCAAACTATAGAGCTTTTGTCCTGTTGTATGTCCTAATTGATGTGTTAAATCCAGATCATGTTCTATAAAGCTTTTTAATCCTCCTCTTGCATATCCAATAGGGGTAAGTCCTCGCTGTAACGCATTCAATGCTGACAATCCAAATGATTCGAGGCATTCTGAAGGTATGAGTGCATATTGGCAGTTATTTATATATCTTTTGATGGTTGCTATCTCTTGTCGTCAGAAAAAATGGATATTCGGATGTTTCGTCGCAAGTTCCTGTATCTTCTTTTCCCTGCTGCCTGATCCAAAGACGAAGAGTTCAAACGGTACATCTTCTTCTGTCTCTTCGTACAGCTCAATCAGTTCGATGATAGCATCGAATCATTTTTCTTTTTCCAATCTTCAGAAGTAGAGTAGTCCTAACATTGATTTTGAGTGAATAAAATTATTTGATTTCTATCCGATATCTTTGTTCTATTTTGCCTTTAAGTTCATATTCAGCATCTAATACTCATCCATTTTTTATCATCGTTTTAGATGATCATATGTTGTCTTTATCACAGGTAAGTAAAGCTTTATCCATTCATAATTCTTTACATTTTTCCAATCCAATTTTGAGTCAAATGGTTGCATATCCCTTTCTTCTTTCACTCGGTCTGATACCATACGCTATATTTCCTCCTTCAATTCTTAACTGATCATTAAGTTCGTGACGAATAGCTACAGCTCCAACCATTTTTCCATCATCACTGATCAGAAAATATAATGTTCCTGCAACATATCAAGGCTTAAGGTTTTTCCCTTCTTTGTTGTCTTTTATTCTTTGTAAAAAATCATCATATGTCTCTCCTTCTTTCAATATAGCTGCAGCAGGAATGATTATTTCTTTATTATCAGAAAATTCCTGTATCATTTCAAGATATTGTTGTTCGTGTTTTTTTTCTGGGAATTCTAATCTCATGATTGTTTTTTCTTAGGTAAAATCTTAGTTTTTTTCTCTCTTCGTTTCTGTATTTCACCATGATTGCCACTGAGCAATATCTTCGGCACTTTCATCCCATATATTTCTTCAGGTTTCGTGTATTGCGGATATTCGAGATTGTTCATATCATGTTTCATGCTATAGCTTTCGTCTTGTCGGCTTACTTCTTCCTTGATGACTCACGGGATGAGTCTGGAGATTGCTTCGATCATTACCATGGCTGGAGTTTCTCCGCCGAGTGTGATGAAGTGTCCGAGGGAAATCTTTTGGAATTGTTTCTTATATTTTTTTTTCATATATTCCTCGAAACGATAATCGACGCCTTCATATCTTGTGCAAATGAAGATGATGTCCTTTACTGTGCTCAAACTGTGAGCAGTCTTTTGTGTGAAAGTATCTTTTGAGGGACTTGGTAGAATTATTGCAAACCCCTCTTTGTTTCTCCCCTTGTCAGGGGAGCCTTTAGTTTTCTTTAATTTCTTTATTATCGATTCTACTGCATCGATGGCGGGTTTAGCTTTCATGAGTAGGCCAGCTCCTCAGCCGCAGATGGTGTCGTCGACGGTCTGGTGCTTATCTGGGCAAAAATTTCTCGGATTGATGAACGAGAATTCCAAAATTCTCTTCTCCTGTGCTTTCTTGATGAGAGAAGTATCTATGAAGCTTTTGAATATGTCGGGAAATATGCTAACGATATGAATATTCATTTTGATTAATGATGAATGATGAAAGATGAATAATGTCGGTATTTTTTATTGATAAATATATTCAATCATTATTCATTATTAATTCTTAATTCTTCATTGGATTCGTTAGAATCCCTTGGCTATATATTGTACCAATCTGATGATAACGTATGATGATACGACGATAAGCAATCCTACGAGCGATCAGATGATGCCTTTTTTGGCAGCATCAGGACTTTTTCCTGATGACGCTGCAAAGATGTACATGATACCTGATACTACTAGTGCTATTGTCACTACTGTTCCGATAAAGAATGTTGCTGAAAGGACCACATCTTGGACGAATAATCCTACTGATGTGGGATCATCTTCGTTCCTGACGCTTTTCCTGATGCCGAGCGTATCATAGATATTGAGTTTGCATTGGCCTTGTACGAGTAAGTCTTCGTTGCAGGTGATTCCCATGTAGGATTCTGGAGTTTCATTTTGTGTGGATGTCTTTGCTGTACAAGTTCGTTTACCTGTGGGAGATTGAAAATAACATTCCTCGTTTTCCTTACATGCTGGACTACACTTTTCTGTTGTTGATGTTGAATCTGGAATACAAGTACAGACTTTTGAACCTCATTTATCATACGCGGGGGGTGCTTTACATTCTCAACATATTTCTCATTCTGCACATTGTTTTCCATCTGAACATGGTGCTGGTACAGCTGCAAATGAAAAATTTGTGCTTAAAAATATTGCAAGTAACAGAATACTAACTATTTTTTTCATTTTTTTTGTAGAAGGATTAAAGTCCCCCAACTATACCAATTCTCCTTGATTTTGCAAACCAAGATACATACCCTCAAGATATGAAATCACTCAAGGATTCACTCAGAAAATCATTGGCTCACAGGCATATGGGACATCAGATGGTGGGAGCCGTAGCGTTGAATGTAGCCAGGGCGATTTTGGGCATCCCTGGATTGGAATGATATGTCAGATTCAAGGTCATTTTTCTCAAAATTTCAGATCAAGCACTCAAGATAAAGATTTTTCAACAAAAAAACCAGATTCTCCATGAAGTAAATCTGGCTTTGGAAAAGATAGGATATGCTACGAGGGTAGAGGAGATCAGAATGAAATAATTATTCTTGTTTTTTTTTCATCTCTTTTTTGAAATATTCAAAATCCTCTAGATATTTTTCTTCGAATGCATCATAGGTTTTGGCGAGAAATCATTCGTAATCATCGATAGTATCAGACAAAAATGTGTATACTTCATCATACGATGCTTTGTTGTCTATGAGTGTGGCGAAATTTTCCATCTGGCTTTCCGTCAGTTGTGTTGCTACATTGCTTGTTATCCGGTCATACAGTGTTGGTTCCATTTCTTCAACCATGAAATCTAAGGCTTCGTTGTCGATGTCCGGTATAGCTTTTATGATCAGTTGTTCCATGAATTTTTGTTGGATAGGATTGGTCATGATGTGAAATAGCGAATAAAAAACTGTCTACAAAATACCTATTCTAGCGAAGAAAACAAGGTAAGTTATTCTTTCGTGTAAGCATTTATTATGGTATCATTGAAATTTGTTCCTGTCTTGTTTAAGAGTATTCTTTTGTCGAATACTGCATCCATGACGCTTTGGAACTTATTTTGAAGGATTTTAAGATCTTTCGTCTTGATGAAGCTTATTATGAAATCAATATCATTGGTGTTTTTTCGATTCACATAATCCAACATATCCATGATTATCTCGTAAAAATATGGATATTTTGCTGTGTTCAAATCTTTTCCTTCATTTATTTTCCTCAACAATTGTACCAATGGAGTGGGTCATTTTATGGCTGTTTTGTCTCCGTATTTTCTCACAAGCATTCCTTTGTAGAAATCACTCCATTCTAATCATTCTTTGTTTTCTTTGATTAACGTTTCGATGATTTTTTGCTCTTTTTCGTATGAAATCCAACATGGTTTGTATTCTGCAAATCATTCCTTTTCTTTGTAGATATATTCCAAAATCCTTTGTGTTATGTTTTCGGTAGTACCTTCATTGATACCTACTCATCTATCTCTTCTGAGGTTGTGGCTTATGTGGCGTAAGCCTATGCGTCTTGGATCGACGTTTTTTGCGTTTATACTTTCCTTGTAGTTTAAGATGCTCATACTATGAATGCCTTCATGGATCAATAGATGCTTGATTTCCCGATAGATTCTTGGTCGTTCTGTTATCATATTTTTGGTGACTTTTCTTCATAATAATTCTCCTGTGTCATATTTTTCGAGGAATTTGCCTGAAAGGTAGATGTCACCATTTTTTGATCTGAATATTCCGCATGCGCTTTTGGATCCTGTGATATTCAAAAAATCATATTCTCCGACTAGATGTATCCTCGAAGGATCAGGCAATAGGCTTAGTTTGTCTGCTATTTCTTTGCCGAATTCTTTTTCCAAATATTCCTGCATCCCGCTAAAGCATTCTTTCAATAAAGTATCAAATTTCCGTTTCTCTTTTTTTGTTTCCATATCTCTTCTCTGTTCTTGTATTCTAAGCTGTATATGTTTGATGATTTCATCGTTTGATGCTCATTTTTTGCTCATTTTTTCTACGATATTCTTGTCTGTCGTTGTCAATCATTTGTTTTGTATGATGATGTGTGTCGCTGTATCAATATCGGATTCCATTTTGCCGCTTCCAGGATATTCTTTACCATAATCGAATGCATCGCTATCTATTTTCTGTCCTCTTGTCCTGATTTTTTTCGTTCCTTTATATTCGTCGGTGAACTTCGGTTTGAAGTCATCTCCATATACGTCATTTGGATTTTTTTTCGGATCGACGGGCTGTGGAATGATAGGAATCTCTTTTTTGGACTCTGGAACTTTTTTTTCGTCTGGGTAATACGTCAATATATGACCTACCACACTCATAAGGTTGTTTTTCCCTATCGGATCTTTGTTGGTTTTTTCAAGCTCTCTCACCTTTTTTGCAAGCTCTACAATCTCTGTTCTTTCCAATCCTGCCAATACATCAACGATTTCTTTTTTGAGTTCTTCGTTGTTGAGTGTCTTTCCGGCGTTTTGAATTTTTTCGCGAATTTGATCTAATCTTTTGTCGAGATCTGCCATTTTTTTTGAAACATTTATATGGGTAAAAGATTATTATGCTGCTTTTCCGAATCTTGTCTGGTCTTCTTCTCCTGTTCTTTTCCTTTTGATATCTTCTTGTGTGTGTTTCTCTCCCAGATTATTGAGTGCAAATGTATTGTCCCGTCCTATACCTACACCGAATCCAGGACTTCCTGGTATCTGAGTATTGTTGGTATATTGGATTGCTGCGGCGACAAATCTATCGCTTTGGTTGTATGCAGTGTTTGAAGCTGCCGTACCTACATGTTCCAGATTCAATGGTATGGCTCCTGTGTGGAATGCAGGATTGGTAGTAGATGCTAATGAGTCGGCAAGTTCTTTGGCACCGGTAAGCGTTCTCATGCTTGCTAAGATATCGCTTTCATGACCGGTGAATGTAGCTGGCATGGATGATACATGGCTATTTATGAATCCATTGATACTTGTTCCGTATGTTGATGGTATGCTTCCGTTAGCGACCAGTGAGTTTATATGTGAGATAATATCTGCTTTGTATGCAGTCAATGCTGCAGGATTACTGAGGACTGATCATGCCATGACTTGGGTTGCGTCGGTGCTTCCCGTTACCACTACATTCAGTTGTCCTGATGTACTGGCGTTTGTCGTATTGAGAAAATTGGTAAGGTCTGTTTGCAGGTTTCCGGTAGCATAAGCACTATCATCATATTTTCCTAGTGCATATTCAGATTTGAATGCTTCTGTAGTAGTATCATGTGCTTCTTTCGCTCATTTTCCCGTGAGCGATCCCATGATATATGACATACCGAATGCGGCAACTCATGCTTTGGTCGCGCCAAGATATGCTTGTTGCCATTCTCTTCTTTTGAAGTTCTTCCTTGCTGTATCGTATCCTTGGTTGAAGTATTCTTTCTGATTTCCCGTACCTTCTTTTATCGTTTTTGTGATTGTTGCATAGTGTTGTTCTTGTCTCACTGTCGCCAAATCCATATTGAGTCTGTTTGCACTCGTAAGTACCAGCTTCTGTAGTGTCTGATATTCCTCTTCTGATTTGAGCGGACTTTGTGATCATAAAAAGTTCTGTCCCGTCCCTTTTTTTGTCTCTTTGTTGTATTTGTGGAAATCTAGACGTGCTAATGCGTCAGCTGTAAGGTTCGTAAGTGTCTCTCTTTCTGAATTTACTCCTGTGGTCAATGGCCCTGTATTTTTCGTCAAGAAATTTTCTATCTGTACGATGAGATCGTTGCTGTCTTTGATTTGATCATGCGTTGTTTTGATATAATATTTCAGTTGTCTTCTCAATCTCATCTTTTTTCCTCGGAAACGTCATTCCCATCGATGCATTCCTGTTACCGTATCTGCGATACGTTTGCGTTCATTGCGAGTTTCGTTGAGTTCGTTCGCTTGTGTCTTTTGATATAATTTGTGCTCTTTGTTGTAATGAGAATATTTTGCAAACAAGGTCTTTCCGAATGCTGTCGTTCCGTATACGGTAGAATACGCTCGTAATGGTGCTCCCAATCCCATAGTGACTGCACCTGGAGTGACCATTGCTGCCAATTTTGTCACTCCTCGTACGGTCTTCATGAATTTTCTCATACCGGGATGTCTTTCTAGGTATCTTCCAAATTGTTTTCCTCATAAGGTCACCTTGTTGTTCTTGTCAAATGGGTCATCCAACCATCTTCCGAAGCTTCCTAATCGATTCTTTTTTTCTTCCACATTGTATGCTTCTTCCCCTTTGTTGAGAATCTGTAGTTTCAATTTCATCGTTTGGGCTTCTATGTTTCTGAGGGACATGTTGTGTGACCGATAGTTAGTCAAATCTTTCATGACATTAGGATCATCCAGATTGAGCTTCAGTGTTTTGAGAAATTTCGGCATGAGTTTGTATTCACGGACATACTTTGCGATCATTGGTCTAACACCTGTATCCAATGCTTTACTCAATGCATCCATATCTTTTTGGTCATTTGCAAAGTTTGGATAGAGTAGTGCTTGATCAGCTAATACTCCGTCTATTTCATAGACCAGTTTTTTTTCTGCTTTGAACGTTATGATCTGGTCCAATAGATTGGTACTGATCTGATACATATCGTTTGTCGTCAACACTTCATGTAATTTTCTTCGTCTACCCTTACCTGTCTCTGGCATGGATGCGGTGGTAGGTCTGTCCGAATCCAATACGCTTGATTTTTGGAGGATATCCTCAAATTCTTTTTCAAACTTTGTTTCGTCTATGGTTCCAGTTCGATTGTCTGTCTGTGTTCATGTAAATCTTCCTACCAGATTCCTGATCTCTTTGAACGTGTTGGGATAATTTTCTTCGAAGCCTTCCAACTTTCCCAGTACGTTCTCGATATTCTCATTGAACTTTTCCTGCTCTTCTATTTGATGTCTGTCTGTTGCTGCTGTGGTATCTTTATCCCGATTTAGTTTTCCGCTTTTTTCGAAATCCGTGTATTTCAATTCCTTGTCGATGATATTCTCTTTCATCGCTTTCCTTCTCAAGAAGAGATTGAGCTTTTGCGGTGCATTCCATCGACTTGTTTTTGCCCGTTTCTCTCTTAATTCCATGCCTGCTTTGCGTTCTGCATCTGCGTATCTTATCTGGTATGTGTTTGAAATTGTCGCTATTACTTCTTCTTGTTCTGGAATATCAGTACTTTTGCGGTATTCTTCTGGTTTTTTTGGTTCTGGCTTCGGTTTTTGTTTCGGTTCTTCTTTTTTTCCTTCAATCTGTTTATGTGTCTTGTTGTGAATCCTTTCATTGAGCTGTTTGAATGTCTCTTCGTAGTCTTTTTTGATTGCTTCGTATTTTTCTTTTATGATTTCCAATTTTTTGACAGATTTCTGATCTCCTTTCTTTTTCGATTCCTCTATTTTTGCATCTATATCTATGCTAGCGTTCTCAAGATCTTTTTTGAATCCGTTGATTTGTTGTTCAAGTGGTATGAATCTTGCTTGGAATAGTGGAGTATCTGCATTGATATCCAGATTTTTGTCAAAATCATCCATCCATCATTTTAGAATATCTCGTCTTCCGAAAACGCTTGTATATTGCGCTTCGATCTCTTTCATGTCTATTTCCGCCTCTTTTTTCTCTTCAGGTGTTTCGTCTATCAATTTCTTTTTCAAATCTTCTGCTATTTCTTGTTGTGTCTTCTTCTTTTTTTGTAATCTTCCTATGAGATCTTCGATATTCTTTTTTTGTGTTGGATCAGTGAGGGTATCTTTCTGTTGTTCAAGCAACATTACGATCTCTTCTATGTGTTCAGGATGCTTGGTCGCTTTTTTGAAAATATGCTTCAGGTGGATCTTGTCATTGTTTTTTGCCTCTGCTATGATTTCTTCCGTTATTTTTTTCAATACTGTTTTGTTGAATGCATTTCCTTTGCGATCGAGATTGAGCACATCAGGTCTTTCTTTGTCGATGGTTTCTCCTTGTATCCTCTTGTCTAGATCAGCAATGATTTTGGTAAGGTTATCTGCGTATTTTTGATTCTTCTTTTTTTCTGCTATTTCTTTTTTGGCTTTCAATTCCTTTTTGATGATTTCGCCTGATTTTTTGCGTGTATTAGGATTATTGTCCTCGATGAGGGCATCTAGAAGATTGGATTTTACTCCTTCTATCACTGCTTTTTTTGATTTCCTAGCGCTTTCTGAGAGTTCTTGCCCTGCTGTCTCTAGGATTTTTTGTTTGTCCATGTCCGTAAAAAAAAGTATAAATACGTTGTACTTCTTTAATTATATGCGGAACTCTCATTTTTGTCAAATTTCAGAGAACTTTTTTTACTCAAAAAAAACCCGCTTGAGCGGGTCTGTGTATCTGTATTCTTTTGTATCCTATAATCTCCCTAGTCTTTCGCTCATAGCCCTTATGATACCTGACATCAGAAATGGATTTTTCAATAATTCCTGTTTTTCTCGTTCATTACACATGATCCTTCCTGGAGGAGGTACTGGTACGATTCCTCGGTTTCTGTTAGCATTTCTTCGAAGATATGTTGAAAGATCGATAGCGCTTCCTGTTGCTGCGCCTGCCAATGCAGTTGTCGCTATGCCATTCATTGTGAGTGGTGCAGCCAATGCAGCCACTCATCCTGTAGCGCTTGCACCTGCCAATAATGCACCTGTGAGTGCTGCTTTTCCTGCAATTTTTGCTTCGTTCATCTTTCTGATAGGGTTTTTGTATTGTACAGATTCTGCTTGGATATATCCGAATTCTCCATCTTCGTCAATCACATATACTCTTCCGGTCATTGGATCTTTCACTCAAAAATTGCTGCGTGATATCTTGGTATTTTTTCTCATATTATTTATAAGCGATTCATATACCTTTCCGCAAATATCTCTTTCTACTCCATCGAAAATACGCATTTTCCCTATTCTTTTTTCTAGAAGTTTTCCAAGCGATCTTGAACTGATCGGTTTCTTCAGTCCTGCTCCGCTTATCGTGAAGATATTTTTCTTAAATGATATGCTTACCTGTTTCCCGTTTGCTCATGTGACGCTTGTTTCAAAATCAAACTTTGTCGTTGTCCTTAGGTTTAACAATTTCTTGATAGGACTCGTAAAGAATGATGTAGGAAGATTTGTCTTTGTTCTCCATTTTTTCTCTGTTGATAAGGTATATTGTTTGTGCAATTGATTCATAGCGCTGTTGAAATGTCCCATAAGTGCGTCGATACCTCTTCTGAGACTCCTGTTTGTCCCTCATTCGAAGGTATTGGTGTCTTCAAATAATTTGTAATCGAACAATACTTGTGTGATTCTTCTATTGTTTCCTCCATAATTTGTGGTTTCATCCTGATCTTCTACGATGATGTTCTTTTCGTGTGTTCTGATGACCATATTGTGATTGGTCTGCGGATCGCGGTAGAGGAGACTGATATGTTTTTCTTTTGCCATATCTATGATGCCTTTGATAATGTTGTATCCTATATGCGCTCTTGTTTTTCCGTGGCTTATTCTCGGGCATCTCAAGACATCTCTTACAAGATTCGCTGGGTCTCCGTTTTTGAGTGCGAACTCTTCTTGTCCATTGACTTTGATGTTTACACGAAAATGATTTTTTCCTGAAACTTCCAAATCCAAACTATATTTTTCTGGTTCTGGATTGTTTAGATCTTCAGGATTGGTGTTTGTACTGATATTCACCGTCTGTTCTGAAATGCTTTTTTTGGTGCCTGAGAAAAATCTCATATAGTTGACATCTCTACGACCGATTCTCAACCCAAGTATTTTCCTTCTTCTATTGGTCATTCTATCGGTTCCGTATCTCGTGGTATGAATATCTTCATCTACTCACATATGCATATCATTGTCGACTTTGTTATGGTCTATCTCTCTCATATAATTGGTGACTTGCGCTTTCAAAAAAGTATTTGTTTCCAAGTCGTCCGTGAAAATATTATCGAATCTTCGTTCGAAATATTTACCGATTTGTTCATCCAGATTGTTGTTGAGATAATCCCTATAGATCCTTTCGTTTATCAGATTCTTCTTGTCTTTTACGCTTTCATGCGTGTCAGATGTAAATCGTTCCAAAAATCCGTTCGTTCCTCTAAATTCATTGATATCAGTAAGTCATGCAATCGCAGCTGCAGAGAGTGTTGCAGAATTTGGTGTCTGATCTGGCATCCTATATATATTCCTGACTCTCTGATAGAGGTCTTCTTTTTGATCTTCGTTGAGGTTGTCTAATTTTGGACCGTCGCCCTTTTTGAGCGCTCTAAAAAAAGCTTCTCTTTCCATCCCTGCTCGTTTGTAGTTGTAGATGGAGTCCATTCTTTGTTCGATGACACGACCGCTTCCTAGTGGCGTATCGTTGTATGCGTTCACTTCTGTCTGACGTTTCGTCCTATCCAAATATTCTGTATCTATTTCGACTTTCAAAATTTTCTTATTGGTAATATTGATATTCCTTTCTGGTACATTTTCTTGCAAACTTCCTGTAAATGTTGTTTTTGCTCCTATTTCTATCTCAAATTCGATAGGATATTCTCCTACTTTTTTGCCTGTTTCTGATTCTGTCACTTTGACATTGTCCCATGATATTTCTCCAGCATCATTTATTGTTATTCATGTTATGTCTACGACGATTCCGCTTTTTAGCTTGATCTTTTTGATTACATTTCCGCTAATTTTTTTGTTTTCGCTATCATAAAATTCAAACGTCAGATTTGTTGGTCTATTGTTAGTATCTTTTACGAACTCCTGTATTGTCGCAACTGTCCCTGTTGTCTTGATTTTTATAGCCTGTTTTTTGAGCTCTTTGTCTGTATCGAATATATCCGTTATATTTGCTATCGCTTCATGTGTATCCAACACTTTTTTTAGACTATCCATATTATCCTTATTCTCTTCTTGTTTTCCTTTTGTTTCTTTGATCTTTTTGTCCAAAGCTATTAGCTCTGCTTCAATGCTTTTTATCTCTCTTTCTAAGTTGTCGTTTTTATTTGTTATTATGCTTTTTTCGTTTTCCAATGCTCTTTTTTTTGTATGTGTATCGCCATTTTCATCGTCTTTATCTCTGATATCTCTAATGATATTTTTTCGTTCTTTTTTTAATTTTTCGATATTTTCTTTTGTTGTTTCTCTTGTTTTTTTAGTATCTTCTATCTTCTGTTCTTTTTCTTTCTTTTTCTTTTCTAATTCATCAATTTCTTGCTGTATCTTATCTTTGTCTTTTGGATCTTTTGCTATATCTTTTTCGTTTTTTTTGTTTTTTATCTCTTTTATAATTTCGTCTTTTTCCTTCATTGTATCGTTTATTTTTTTGTTCAATTCTTCTCTTTGGGATTCTTCATCATCGATTTCTTTTTCTTTGTTTTTTTTCTCTCTTTTTTTCTTCTCTATTTCATTTTCGTTTTTTTTGCCTTTATTTTCTTGATTACTGATTTCTTTTCATAAGTTCTCTATTTTTTCTTTGTTTGCTGTATATTTATCGTCTTTTTCTTGCTTGTCTGTATCTTTTTTCTTTTTTTCGTTTTCCAAATCGCTTATCTCTTGTATATATTTTCTGTTATCCTTTTCTAATTTCTTGTATTTTTCTTCGATATTTCTCGTTATCCTTCTGATATCGTTTTGGATATTTGTTTTGTCTTTTTGGGAAAAGACTATCTCTTTCAATCCAGAAAAAAGCTCATCGCTTGCATCTAGGATGATGTCGTTTAGGTCATGAGATTCCATGCTGTTGCGAATCTTTTCGTAATTTTCCCTGAGCTTGGATAGTGACTGTTGTGTATCGCTCATCTTATCACATATAACGAGTAAATGTTTTTTTTATTCTTCCTCTATTTCTTCACCTACCATATCTGCCACGATCTCTGTAAGCAGCTCTTTGTAGTCAGGTATTTTGGATTCGAAATATTCTTCTACTGCTGTAGTATCTTTCTCGTTTTCTTCTAAAAATCTTACATCTTCTTCTGTCAAAGCATATTCTACAGATTCTAATATTTCATCTAAAATCGTATCACATACATCATCCTTTTCTATTTCCGGATTCAGTTCTTTGATATGATTGTATATCACTTCTGTTGCTTGTTGTAGATTCTTTATTTTTTCCATGTTTGTTTATAAAAACTAAAACGATTGTTTTTTTATTCTCCTTCTTCTTCGAGAATATATCCGCTGATCATATCATTTACGGTGTCTGTAAGCATATCTTCGTATTCTCCATATTTTTCTGTTATATATGCATCAAAAAAATCTTCTTCATCCCTATTTTTTTCTAATATCGCTATATCTTCTGGATCCATTTCTATCTCCAATCTATCTATGATATCGTCTTTGATAAGCTCTTCGATTTTTTCTACTTCCAAGATTTCTCCTTCTGGATCTACTTTTTTGAGCGTATCATATACGTATTTTGCTGCTTCTTTTGTGGTCTTATAATCCATTTTTTTATTATAATAGAGTAAAATTTTTATTTATTTTCTTCTTTTTTTGTGTTTGGGACTTTATTGAACATATCTTGAAGATATTTTTTCCCATAAAAATCCATTCTCTGATCTATCGCTTTGAGTACTTTTTGCTCTTCTTCAGGCAGATCTTCTATTTTTGCTCCTCAAGTAATAGTATTCATGATTTTGTCTTTTTGCTTGTGGAATCTTTCTCAGAATTTTTCTAGATTTCTTCCTGCTCATGCTTTTCTGAGTAAACTTCTTCGTGTCATTTTGACATCCATCGCACCATATCTAGCAAATCTTGTTTTTCTAAATGCCATGATATAATCTACTCCGGTGATGGCGTTATCTTTGATGTTGTTCATATGATTTGCGATAGTCTTGAGTGTCATACGTCTTCTGACCATTACCAATGGTATTTTCTGATATGCTACTACAGTTTTTCTTCATCGTTTATCTTTTTCTATGTATCATCTATTGTAGATCATGCTTCTGATTTTTTTGAGATCTTCTTGCGTTATATTGTCTTCGTATTTAGCATCTCCAAATACCGTGTTTTTGAGTTTTGTATTTTCTTCTTCTAGTTTTTTCTTTTCTTCTTGTGTTTTCTTGAGCTCTGCTATTATTTTTTCTCTTTCTGCTCATTCACTGTTTCTTATTTGTTCTATTTGTTCTTTCCCTTTTTGTCTTAGAACGGCAAATCATTTTTTCATTTGCTCTTTGCTTTTGCTTAATCATTCGTTCTGTTCCTTACTGTCTTTTAAGGCAGCATTCAATCTCTCCATTTCACTATCTTTTTCATCTTGCAGATTTTGAGTTTGTGTTTTCTTTTTTTTGTCTTTTTCTTCTTGGATTGCTTTTTTGATATCTTCTAGATTGTTTTTGTCTTCGAGTTTCGGAAATATAGCCATCACTGCATTGAATGGATATTCGTTTTTGGCATCAGGATTGTTTTTTTGCAGATATAACCAAAAAGATCATTCAGGAGATTTGAATGTTTTTCCTTGTGTTTTGGTTTTTCGTTGTTCGTATGCATCGAATAATTTTTGTCCTGGTTCTTCAGCTGTTCCTTCTATTCCTTTGATTTCATCTCTGAGTTTGGCAGCTTTTTCATAATCTTCTGCTGTTATTGCAGTATTCATGTCGTTTTTTAATCTCGCTATCTTTTCCTCCTTGGTCTCATTTGCAGGTACATTCATGCTATTTTGTACGTTTGCTGCCGTTGTATTTGCTGGCGCTTTTGTAGCAGTTGTCATTTTTTTGAACAGTAATTAAAACTTTTTACTCTATAATAGTACTCAGAAAAATTTTTTTGTCAAAAAAACGGGCACTTTTTTCGTGTCCGTATCTATAAAATCATTGAAAATCGCTTAAAATAGCCAAAAGTTAACCAAAAATGGCTTATCTTCCTAGAAAACTGCTCGTTTTTTTACTTTCGTTCCTTGCTCATTTGTTTTTTTCTATAGGAATTGGCGAATCTATGTGCTTCATCCCTTGCTTTTGTAAGTATCTTGTCTGCTTGGTCATAGGTGATCGCTTTTTCGTGAATTTTCAGTTTATCGTCCAATGTATATATTTTTTCTCAAATTTTGTCAGATTTTTTTGATGTCTTTCATATGTTCGACTTGTTTCTGGCTTCTCCTTTTCCCAAAGAAATAATATCAATCTGACTTACTATTTTTTTCCATTCACTCTCCTTGCATAACTTTTTTACTACACCTAGCTGACCTTTTCCACCATCCAATATCAAAAGATCCGGCAATTCTCCGCCGTTTTTCACTCTACGCTTCAATACTTCCTGCAACGCTTCGTAATCATCAGACTTTTTCGCTTGGATTTTGTATCTGCGATATCATTTGACGTAGGGGAGCCCTCCTACCAGGCAAGACAATCATCCGCTCGTCCGACCGCCGCTGAGATGTGAAATATCCATGCATTCTATCCTGTAAGGTATCTTCTTGAGTCCATATCTGTCTTTCAATGTTTTCACCATGTCGTTGATGATAATTGTCCCTTCCTGCATCGATTGGGAAATGATGTAAGATTCGAGAAAATTCTCAGCGAGTTTCCATAATGCTTCCCCTGTTTTCTTCCCTAATTTGGAAAAACTTTTGCTCACGATGTGGATTTCTTTCTTGTTTTTTTCTACTTTCCCTTCTCCGAATGTTCTCTGAATCGCTAATTCAAGACTATCTTCTTCGATATCAGTCTGTTGTTCTTTGCTGGTGATGATATCCATCATTTTCCCTTGTTTGAAGATGATGACGGTATAGATGTATTGAGTTCAAATCGATTTCATTACCGCGAAATAGCCATCTTTTTTTTCTGTCAGAACGACATCCTGTTTTTCAACGAATCATTGTAATGAATTGTATATGTCCCTCAGTTGAGCTGCTCGTTCGAAGTTCTCATGCGTTATTGCGGCCTCTATTTGTTGGTGGATTTCGTGTTCGATGGGCTTGGTGTTTCATTTGAAGAATGCTACGATAGTTTTTACAATAGCTTGGTAGTCGCTGACAAACCCCTCTTTATTTCTCCCCTTATCAGGGAAGCTCTTAGCAAGTTTGCATCGGCCGCGGCAGAGTCAGAAGTAATAGTCGGAGCAGAGCTTTCCTTGTTTGAATTGTGTCGTCTTGCAGCCTCTGAACTTGAGGATCTGTCTGAGATATTGTAAAAATTTTTTCAATTGGATCGTGTCGTTTTTTGGTCCAATATACGTAGATCCATCATTGATTCTTCTCTTGGTCAGTATGATTTGCGGAAATTGCTCTTTGGTGATTTTGATGTAGGTATAGCTGTTATCAGCCTTGAGGAGGTTGTTATATTCTGGCTGATGTTGTTTGATCATGTTGTCTTCCAGATACAGTGCTTCGCTCTCATTCTTGACAGTGAGAAAGTCGAGTTTAGTCGCTTTGGAGAGCATTTCCTGTTTTCGGAGCGAGTTGGGCGAGAAATATTGTCAGAGTCTCTTTTGGAGATTTTTGGCTTTGCCGATATAGAGAATAGTGTCTTTCCTATCCTTGAATAAGTAGACTCCCGCGTGGGTTGGTATTTTTTGTATATCTATAGTGAACATACAGGTAGAGTAGTATTCTTGCTAGGTTTTTCAAGCATTCTTATACTTGACATTGTTATTAAAATTCGTATATATGTTTATACAAAAAAACGCATATTTATGGAAAAATTTGAAAAATTATCGAAAAGATTTTTTGATGGATTAGGGAAATCTTTTTCTGTCTTAATGCCAATATTCGTTTTTATCTTTGCTATTCAGATTGGCGTGGGAATATTTAGTCCTGCTCCTGAATGGGTGACCAAGATCGCTCCTGAATGGATTGTTGATACTGGTCTCATGCTGTTGGCAATGATAGTTGCTTTCTTCGCAATTATATTGTGGATCAAACGCAAGAAGCTGGATTGGTATTGAGTGAAAGATTTTTGTTATAAAAGGCCGCGGTGTTTCTGTCGGTCTTTTTTTTGTTACTACCGGATGGTGTTTTTTTCTAGTGTGTATACTTAAAAATAACAAAAAATTCCGCATTAGCGGAATTTCTTGCCCCGTTTGATATGTCCTTAAGATTATTTCTTTGACTTGATGAGTTCATAGACTCCCTTTTCGACTCTTCTGAAAAGATCTTTATATTTCTGAAGATTCAACATTACCGTGTTTGGACTTACCATCTTCTCTTTCAACATTTCTTTGCAGAGTTCCTTGACGTTCATAGCTCTATCGTTTCTTTCGAAGATTCTTACTAAGATTTCTTTGACCATACCACCTTCATATCCCCGTTCTTTCAATCCATAGATTCCAAGTCCGAGATTTACAAAGAGATCATTGTTTTTTACTAATTCGTTATGTACGGTATTGATCTTAACATTTTTTGCTGGGAATCGTTCCATGATCTTTGCTGGAAGTTCTTGATAGTGAACTGGTTTGTTGATTCTTCTCATAGTGTAGAGAATCTTCAATTTGATAGTTCTTGGATTTACGTCTGCAAAGGTTGGCAGACCGATCTTTCCATCAAATACATTGATTTCTCTAATGCTTTCGAAGAAGTTTACGTAGAAGAGGTCATTTTTCATATAATGTACGTCTTTGTAATCTTTGGCGAAGTTTTCTTTCATCCATCCGATGAATTCATAGAGATCTTGACTCTTGTTTCTTTTTTCGAAGTATGCACTGATCGTGAGGACCATCTTGGTCAAAAGATCTTCGTACAATGGTTCGAGATAGAATGCTTTGTTCAAATATTTATTTCTCTTGAGATAGGTAACATCGAAGTCGGAAACGAGAATAAGTTTGAGCTCTTGCTTAGAGAACTTAAAGATATTCTTGTTTACCAATTTAGAAATCAACACATCTTCACATAATAATCCTCCATGGACATCAAGTACTTTCTTAGCCTCTTGAAGCACTTCCATGTAGGTTTCGTTACCTACGATAAGTCTTCTGAATCTCATGAGCGCTTGTGTTTCAATCTGTCTGATTCTTTCTCTGGTCAATGAATATTCCTTTCCGATTCTCTGGAGAGGAGTCTCTTTTGATCCATCGAGACCGAATTTTTTCATGAGCACTAATCTTTCCTTTGGTTTGCAGTATATCAAAATGTCCTTCAAGTTTGTTTTCTCGATATCTACCTTGAGTTTCTTGTCATCCATTTTTACGTTGAAGTTCATAGGATTGCATGTAATTGAGTAAAATAAGAGAAATCTAGGGTAAATTTAACTGTATTAGTGATAAGAATTTGCTCATTAATGTCAAGAGATTATTCTGATATTTTTTTAGACCTTTTGCCCTATGGACGACTCCTTAAACATTAAATTTGAAGATGATACAATCCCCATCTTGTACTATATAGTCCTTTCCTTCCAATTTTAGGAGCCCTTTTTCTCTAGCTTTGGCCCATGAACCGCAGCTCACAAGGTCATCATACTTTACTACTTCAGCCTTGATGAATCCTTTCTCAAAATCCGTATGGATGGCTCCTGCCGCTTGCGGAGCAGTGGACGCAATAGGGATGGATCGGCATTTCGTCTCTTTTTCTCCGGTAGTGAAATAGTACATCAATCCGACTTTTTCATATCCTAATTTGATTAGATCATTTAATGTCGGGATATGCACTATTTTATCTACGCTTACCAATTCTCTGATGAACTCATCTTTTTCTTCGTCTTCCATCTCCATCATTTCTGATTCTAATTTTGCACAAACGATAGCTACGGGACTTTGTAATTTTATCATATATTCTTCGGCTATTTCATGTGCATATGGGATATCATCCTGTCCGATATTGATTGCGTAAACGATCGGTTTTGTCGTTAGGAAGTTGTACGATTTGAGGAGCTTTTCCTCGTCTTTGGTCAGTTTGGATTTGATATCATGGGCGATTTTCCCTTGGATGAGCGCTTCCTGGATTTCCATCAATATTTCTACAAGTTTGAGTTCATCTTTGTTTCCTGATGTTTTTGCTCTTTTTGCGAGATTGGGCAGATTTCTCTCTATGATTTCCAAATCGGCGAAGATCAATTCCGTATTTATGATCTCCACATCTCTCATCGGATCGACTCCTCATTCCACATGCACGACGTCGCTATCCTTGAAATATCTCAACACTTGCACGATAGCATCAACTTCTCTGATATGGGACAAAAACTTATTTCCCAAACCTTCTCCTTTGCTGGCACCTTTCACGAGTCCCGCGATATCGACGAATTCTATGCTCGCGTAGACTTTCTTCTTCGACTGCGATATTTCAGACAACTTATCTACTCTTGGATCTTTTACATCCACTATTCCTATATTCGGATCGATTGTACAAAACGGAAAATTCTCTGCAGGGGCAGAGTAGGATTTGGTAAGCGCGTTGAATAACGTTGACTTTCCGACATTAGGGAGACCTACGATTCCTATTTTCATACCTAAACGACTAAACGATAAAACGATAAAATGATTATGGAATTGGTGGTGAATTACAAATTGTATTTTTCTTTTTGGGCGTTTCACCCCAAACCCCGATTTACTTTTTGCCATTGCTGCAAAAAGTAAACAAAAAAATCTAGCCAAATGCAATACTCCGGAATGATATTTCATGTATGCATTATCTACCAACTCGCCTCCGTCCCACCTGTGGCGGGACCCACTCCGTCTCGTTCTACGCGAATGCTTCGTTACCGGACATATCACTATCTCGTGGCGTGCATTTGGCGGGTGTGTCTTGGTTGGTGGAGTCATGGCTCAAGATTATTTTTCTCTATTTAGTTGATTTCGATATCTATATGTCTCACTTGCGGGAATTTCTCCTTGATCTTCTTCTCTACCGCATCGATTTTGGTTCCTATAATTCTCGGTACTCTTCTCGTATAGTCGACACAGAACTCCAGAAAATCTGCGTAGCTTTCTTTGACTTCTTCATATTCATTTTTCAAAAAATTATTTCTGTTGATGATTTTCAATAGTCCTGTTCCGTTGCATTCTATCTCACATTTGATCTGATAGGTATCCATATCGATCATCGTGGATTTGAAATCCAATACTTTGTCTATGATTTCATCTTGTAATAATATCTCTATGATACCTTCTTTGATTTCTGTTGGTATGGTTTGCCCTATAAGAAATCTACTATTTTTTCTTATAAGTGTAATCGCTACATATGCGAGCAATAGTCCTATGATTATCGATGCTATAGAATCTCGTTTGGAATCTTTTGTAACATAGGAAATAGTTAATCATATACTTGCTACCACTATTCCTATTACTGCTATGATGTCTTGATATGCTACTGCTAATGTTATCGGATCTGCATACTCTATAATATTTTTCCGTTTGTCGTGTTGTGTATTTTTTTTGATCTCTTTTATGGATATGATGAGTGTAATGATGGACATGATACATGAGATACTTAGGATGATAAATGTCCATATACTTATCTCTATGTCATTTTGTAGTACAAGGTTGTTTATTCCCTTATATATTGTTACGCTGGCTCATACAAAAAATATTCCGCATGCAGCTATCATCCCTCGCAAAAATCTTTCCCTCTTGTGTCCGTAGATGAATGTTTTGCTCGCTTCCTTTTCTGAACGTTTTACGCCTATGATGAGTAAGGTTTGATTTGAAACATCAGCGATACTATGAATTGCTTCCGAAAATAATGAAGCTGATCATGACATAAAAAACCCTATGAATTTGATGATACAAATAATAATGTCTCCTGTTGTTGCTATGATTGCTGGTATCCGTCCTTTGGGATGTTGTTTTAATTGTGTCATGGTATATTATATTTTCACTATATAAATTTCTTTGCTTTCTTTTCTGGTAGATTGCGGTTTCAGTGTTTTGATATGTTTTCCTCAGAATTCCATTTTCATCTCTTTGACGAACTCCTCGAATCCTGGTCCCATGAAGAGTTTCATGACGAATTTCCCTTCCGGTTTCAAAAGCTCTTTGATCATCCGTTTCATACTATCAATGAGTTCAAATAATCTCATTGCGTCTATTTCTTTTATTCAAATAGTGTTGGGTGCCATATCAGATTGGATGAGGTCAACTTTTTCTATATTGTTTTCTGCAAGAATTTTTTTTATCTTTCCTTCGTCTGTAATATCGGCGACGTAGGTCTTTACATTCGGGATGTTGAGATTTACGTCCTTGAGATCGAATCCAATGATTTTGAAATCAGAGTTTTTATTTTTTTTCATTTGGTTCGCTGCGTATTGCATCCGGCTTCCTGGCGCGCATCCTACATCGATGATTGTTTTTGTCCCTTTATCGAAAAGATGGAACTTGTCTTGCAGCTCCTCGAGTTTGAAAGCGCTTCTCGCTTTGTATCATTTTTTTTTTGCTTGTTTGAAATAATGGTCTTGGAAGTTGAATTTGAATGTCATACGTTTTTTTGTCATAGAATGAATGGTTTCTTAGTTCATGGTGATGTCGTTTATAGTATCTTTGATATCTTTTATTTGGTGAGTATGCTCTTTGCCTTTTTGGATGAAGAGACTGATGATGCGATAGAATTTTATAAAGTTGGTTGTATTGATAGCTTCTTCTCTGAATATTTCTAACATTTTGATCAATGTTCATATCTCTTCATCTTTTTTTAATTTTTCTATTCTTTTCAATACTTCTTTTTTTGTGTCTTCATAGTCACATCGTTTGTCTACAAATGTTTCATATGCTATTCTTCCTATGAATGGCTTGTAGTTGGTTATCAATGTTTCGTTGAAATCTTTGTTGTTCATTTGTAGTAGGTTTTGTGGTGTCTGTATAAAATTATTGAGCTCCTCAACGATATCTTTTTTGGTTTTCTGGATTATCTCCACGTTTTTTTGATGAAGGAAATATATCTGCTCATCACCAAGCTCTTTGTTTTTGTCTTGTTCCATGTCTGAGACATAATCAAATAAAATACTGCTTATCATATGTATTTTTCCTCTTAACACAAATTATTTTAACACAAATTTTTTTAGTTCTTTTTTGGTCTCCTTACAGTCGGGACAAAATGATTCCACTAAGTCTCGAAATTTTTTGCTATGATTTTTTTGTTTGAGATGACAGCATTCATGGATGATGACGTACTTGATGTATTTGGTTGGGAGGTGAACGAGATCGAGGTTCAGAGAGATTTTTTGGTCATAGGTACAGGATCATCGTTTGGATTTCGTTTTTCTGAAACTGAGTTTTTTGTATGCTATTCCTATCTTTTCACTGTATTTTCGTGCTAGAGGAGTTGAATACTCTTCCAAAATAGATTTTAATACTTTGGAATTTGAAATCTGGAATTTAGCATTTGAAAAGTATTTGGGATATTGTTTTTTGATCTCTTCCATCGGGATTTCTTCCCCAAAGAGCAATATTGAATCTTTTTTTATTGGTGTGATTTGGGTGCGCTTGTTGTAGCGATGGAGAAGTTGCTGCCCTTTTTTTGTCAGCTCGTCGATGAAGTACTGATCATTTTTTTTATATAGCGGAATAGTGACGAGGAGGTTTCCTTCCTTATCTATTCTAGCGTAGCCGTGTCTGATGTGTTTGTATTCTATATGCATATAATGCTTAAACGAAAAAAAGAACAAACGATGAAACGACTATATGTTTTGGTATGATTAAGGCAATGATATTTTATTGCATTCTTGTTTTGAGATAGATCATGAAATTTTCTATGTCGTTTACTCTGTCCAGTTTTTTCTGTATTTTCTGAATTTTTTTTTCGTAATGCAATTTGTGGTCCTCGATTCCTTTTTTGTCGTTTGTTTGCAAGAGATGTCTTGGTGTCTGTTGCTGCTTTGTTCTTTCTGTTTTTATTTCATTTTCAAGTGTTTTTTCCCTGTTGTATATCTGCAGCAATACTTCATCGATGTTTGCTTTGCTTTGTGCCAATATCAATATGATCAATTCTTCTTTTGTTTTTGTCTCTTCTAGTTGATACAGTGAGATTTTTTTTGATAGCCTGGATTGACGTGCTATTTTTTCTTTCATAGTTTCCGTTTTATTCTGATTTTTCATCCATGCAGTTGGAATTTCTTTCAGATATTCAAATATTGATCTGTCTGATTGTATTATTTTGTTTTTTTGCTTTTGTTCTTCCTTGTACGCTTCCATTTCCATATCTTCCTCATCTTTTGTCAGTCATGCTATCTCTGCAATAATTTCTTCATCTCTCGGATAGATTCCTATCATCTTTTCTCACTCCTGTGTTTCATAAATGTTTTTTTCATCTCTGTCTCCCTTTTCTCTCCATGTCGATTTTCAAAAATCTATGACGTAGATTTCTCCTTCCGGTGTGATCATGATGTTTCTCGGATTGGATCCATCTCTATGATAGACTCCTTCTTTGTGTATTTCTTGTAAAAATTTTTTGATTTCTTCCTTGTATTTTTTTCCTTGTTCTGGTGTAAATAATTTGATCCATTTCATTTCTTGATAATATTTTTTTTGGATTTGCTCAGCATCTTTTTGGCTCATAGGATCGAGATTCAACATTTTGGAAAACACTCCCTCTGCTTCTATATCGCTTTGAAATTCCCCCGTAGGAATATTTCGTCTTTTGAATATTTCTTCCAACTCCATTTGATAGAGCGTCTTTCCATTTACGAATTCCATAATAATGAATCTTTCCATACTATTGAGTGTTACTACTGCTTTGAGCTCTGGCACTTTGACTATCGAATCCGGCATTGTTGTGTTTACGATATCTTCCACTTTTTTATGGATTTTTCGTTCGTTATCAGGATTGTTGTCGTATCTTTTTTTTGCTGCGACATATTCTTTGGATTGTCCATGCTTATCCATTATATGGATTTTGAAGATCACTCATTCCGATCATTTGGAATGTCGATCTTTTTCTAGGTCTATTTGTTCAAGTTGTTCTATGATCTGTTTGGTTTCATATTCGGTGAGTTTAGAATGTTCATAATTTTCGTGGATATTTAAATTCTTGATCAACTCTTGAGTGGTTGATTTTTTCTGATCTATTGTGTCCAATATGCGTGGTTCCGTGATTTTTTTGTTGAGATCGTTGATAGACATATATGAGCGATAGATAAAAGATATTTAAGTATATATCATGAACGTTTCTTCTCCAAAAGTATCGTTCTTTACTTGATATAATGTGTTGACTTTTCTTTCTTTTTCATTATAGATATATTACGAATACATAAAATTATTGTATATGGCAAATCTCGTTGCTCTGGAACAGTTTGGTTGCTCATTTGGAATTGCGGATCAGGTGTTTGTTGTGCGTGAACGTGATATCACCAAAGAATTTCTTCAGAAGATTCTTGCTATGATGTGTGAAGTGAATACTTCTTCTCCTCGTGAGTTCTTCAAAAAGAAAAAAATCTGTTTCCTTTCGGATCAGACTGTTTACAACATTTTCCTTGCTGCTTTGGCAGAGGAAGCAAAAAACCTGTAGGCGTTTTTACTTACAGGTTTTTCATATATTTTTGATGTATATTTGTGAATGTTATTTTCCGTATCTGCTTGTTCCAGCCAGTTTCTCTTCGATTCTCAAGAGCTGATTGTATTTAGCTATTCTGTCTGTTCTAGATGCTGAACCGGTCTTGATGAATCCGGTGTTCAATGCTACCGCTAAATCTGCGATGAAGGTATCTTCCGTCTCTCCTGATCTGTGCGACATGATAGCGTTCATACCGTGTTGTTGAGCCATACGTACGCAGTCAACAGTTTCGGACACTGATCCAATCTGATTTAATTTTATGAGAATTGCGTTTGCCATATTCTGATCGATACCCATCTGCAATCTTTCCATATTTGTTACGAACAAATCATCTCCGACGAGCATGATCTTTTCTTTCAATGCTACGGTCAACGCTTTTCGTCCGTCAAAATCATCTTCCGCCATTCCGTCTTCGATAGAGATGATCGGATATTTTTCTACTCGAGATTTATACAGCTCTACGAGTTCGTTGTAGTTCAAGGTCTTGCCTTCTCCTTCAAGAACGTAATTTCCATCCTTATAAAATTCAGATGCTGCGCAGTCGAGCGCTAACTTGATCTTGCCTGTGTATCCTGCTTTCTCGATCGCTTGCATGATGACTTGCAACGCTTCTTCGTTGCTTCAAAGATTTGGTGCGTATCCTCCTTCGTCTCCGACTCCGGTGTTGTAGTTTTTTTCTTTCAAAATCTTCTTCAAGTGATGGAATACTTCAGCTCCCATCCTCAATCCTTCGGTGAAGTTCGGTGCACCTACGGGAACGATCATGAACTCTTGGATATCTACATTGTTGTCTGCATGTGATCCACCGTTCAAGATATTCATCATAGGGAATGGTAACGTAGTACCTTGTCCTTCTCAGACATATTCATAGATCCATTTCTTCTCTGTCTTGGCGCAAGCTACGGTGAACGCCATAGATGTTCCCAAGATTGCATTCGCTCCTAATTTAGATTTCGTAGGCGTTCCATCAAGTTTTATAAGTGTTTCATCGAGCGCTCTGTAGTCAGCGAATTCTTTTCCGATTATTTCATTTTTGATAGTTGTATTCACGTTGTTTACTGCGGTGAGCGTTCCTTTCCCTAGATATCTAGCAGCGTCTCCGTCTCTCAATTCGAGCGCTTCATGAATTCCGGTGGATGCTCCTGACGGAACGATAGCTCTTCCCATGGTGCCGTTGTCCAAAGTCACTTCTACTTCTACGGTAGGATTCCCTCTCGAATCCAGTACTTCGCGCGCGTGCACGTCTTGAATTTTGTACATCATACTATGATTAAACGATAAAACGACTAAACGAAGAAACGATCTATTGACCGTTTTGTTCTCTATAGCTTTATCGTATTTCTTTGCAAGAAAAACTATATCACTTTATTGAAAAAATAGCGTTGACATTATTTTTCTTATATTTATAAAAAAACCTATATTTTATTCTTATCGTGAATATCATGGTCGAAAAACTTGATAGTCAAAAAACCAATGACATTACTAATGAAGCTTCTGTTGTAGATCAGTCATCCAATACTGTCCAAAATTCATCTCTTTCCAAGATGTCTACGGATATCACCAAACCAGCCAAAAAAGATCTGAGTTTTATTTTGCAACAGGCTGTCACTAAGAAAAAATTGGAGAATATCCAAAAACAGATAGATAAGAAGATGAATGAATCCGTTGAGATAGATAATGAATTCCAGCAGGTGTTTAGTATGCTCAATACGCTGAAAGAGCAATATTACAATGATCTTCATGAACTCAAAGATCTTACAGCTACTTTCAATCAGAAACTCCAATTTTATGGTATAGCTGATGTGAATTCTATTCTTAGCAATCAACAGCAGATTATTTTTCTTCATACTACCGCTAATGAGCTTAGGAATACGCTCTCTGCATTGGAGATGCCCGCTTGATTATCTCCTGAACAACGTACTGCTATCATAGAAAATACTGTTGATAATGAACAACAGAAATATGAAAAAGTTCTCAATGAGCTCTATCTTTCTTTTATGACTATCAGCACTAAGCAAAATTTATTGCAAGATAAAGCCAAAGAAATCAATCCTGTCGAAAAAGATATGAAAAGACTCCAGGATATGTTCAAAAAAAATCAAGAACGTCTTATTGAGCTTCAAAAAAAATATGAACATGAAGAAGCTGAATGATTTCTCAAATCTCATCAGATTTCCTGACCTAATGTTTCTCTCGATGATTTCATCTCAAATCCTCGTATAGAAAAGCAACTCAAGAGGCTTATCACTCTATACAACCATCAGATTGAGAGCAAAAAACTATGATTACCATTTCAAAAGAGTATCCTTTTTGTCGGTGATCATGCTACATGAAAGACGTTCGCTGCAAAGGTGCTTGCTTCTGAAATTAATCGTACGATGTATCATATTCAAGCCCATGATCTTTCTTCAGAAGATGAAAGCGAATCAAAAAAGTATATGCTTTCCAAAATCTTTTCTAGGATTATCGAACACATTTCTTCGACAAGAGGATCTTGTATCATCTTTTTGGATGGTATCGAGAGAATAGTCGGTAATCCATCTTTCAATCTTGATTCGATAGAGATTACTGAGACCTTGCTTGCAAACATCATCAATATCCAAAAATCTGATCTTGATATTATTGTCGTAGGCGCTATCGATCAAAAAAATATGCTTGATGACCGTTTCATGAAATACAATCTTTTCGAAAACCAGTTTTTTTTCGATCTTCCTTCTGCAAACGAAAGGGAAAGATTATTTGCCCATTATATCGATAAAGCCGAAAAACGCGCAAAACTCAAAATCTTTGATCAGAAGGTTATTCCTGATCTTGTAAAAGCTACGGATAAGTTCTCTCCTGAATTTATCAAACAGCTTATCGAATCTTGCCTCAAAGAATACAATTATCTCTATCTCCAACATAAGCATGAATTTGCTATACAAGAGGATTTTATCTGAGGAAGGATTGCAGATATATCAGCGACCAAAAAAGAACATGGGAAACCCGATCTTACTCTTGCGAAGAGAAAACAAATTCTCAACAAACTTATCGATTCATTCACCATGAAGAGTCTTATCTTCTGAGCATTGACCAAAGACAAAAAAGATCAGCTGCTTTCCTTTATCTTGGATCGTACAGAACATTTCACTGAAAATGAACTCACTACGCTCATCAATGAATGCTTTGATGAATATACTAGAAGAAAAGCTAATTATCATAGACAATCTCTGATTGGAAAAGAATTTATCCTAGAGAAGATACAGGAATTGAAAGAAGAATTAGCGAGAAAATGAAGCAGGAATTATTTCAATAAATAATAATTTTGTATCAAAAAAAGCACAGTAACTACCTGTGCTTTATAATATATTGTCTTTTGTTAGAAATGTTTGGCGTACCGGTATCTTCTTGATAGTACCATCATGCCTTGGTCGTCCCGGTATCCGAATTGGATCCAGAGTGGGAATTTTTTGATGACAATTCCCCATTTCATTTGATTGTCGGACCATATTGCGGTCAGATGTCTTGTCGCTTTGATCCCTCGTTCGGTGTATTTCCCTGAGAGATCATAAAAACATACGGAATCTTTGAGCACCAGGTCGACGGGACTATTCCCTGTCCAGACATACAAGTGTTTCAGCGAATCAACCATAGGACAGGAAATAATTTTCCCGGGAATTTGATCCGGATCGCTTTTAACCTCCCATCCGGGTTCATAAGATAAGTCCGAGGTGATGACTTTTTTCTGTCCTGATACGTAGTTTGTCATACAAAAAGCCAATAGGCTCATGATGATGGTGAATGTTTTTTTGTGCATATGTGTATGGTTTTTGTTGGTTTTTGTATCGGACTATTCGTATACTTATTTTCTTATGAAAGTCAATCCTGATGTCGATGAAAAATAATTTGCGAAATCTGAAGGAAACCTTATAAAATTAGTGAAGAGTGAATAGGTAATAGTGAATAGTGAATGATTTGCTTGATAATGGACTATTGTATATCACTATAGTCTGTGAGTGTACGATTCATACATTATCAATTATTAATTTTTAAGGGTCTAGAGTAGTTGAAGTGATTTAAATAATCATTATAACTAGTTCAT
>CAZJFP010000002.1:79606-82468 GCA_964545415.1 uncultured Candidatus Peribacteria bacterium | reverse complement strand
TACACCCAGTAGGTGCCTGTAGTATCGACGGTAATAGTCGGTGTAGTTTCTCCTGTAGACCATTGATAGGAAGCAACGTTAGTACTTCCAGGATCCAGAAGAGAATTTGAACCCCAGCAGAATGATTGGTTTGACCCTAAGTCAGGAGCGTTGGGGTTGGATTGCGAGATATTAATGTCAAATGTATCTACCCCGCAAGCATTCGTTACAGTAACCCAGTAGTATCCTGGGGTTGTGGCGGTAATCGTCCTGGTGGTAGCACCAGTCGACCATAAGTAGGTAGCAGCATGCCCTCCAGGATTCTGGTTTTGTGCATCCAGAGGAAGCGAGAAGGTAGCTGTGCAGAAACTGGTGTCATGAACCATACATACTGGCTCAATGGGTGGTGAAGAAAGGATGTAGATGTAGAATATTTTACCTCCAGTTTCATTTGAAGAAAATGACCATTGACCTGTAGTAAGTGTTGTTGCTACAACTACTGTGTCATTTAAGATAACATCAGGTGTTGGCGTAACCCATTGTATTCCGATCATAGCATTTGTTGGCTTATGAATTATTATACTATCTATGTTACAACAATAATGCCACTCTGTACTGCTATTATTTTGTAAATAGATATGAGTTACTGATGCTGATACATTCATCCAGTACACACTGAATATCAGCAAAAAAATGAGAAAAATTTTTGTTTTCATACTTTTATTGTTTTTTTTTTGATTTTTGACTTTTGTTAGATTGAGATCTAGATAATATATATTTACCAACAAAAGTCAATTAATAATTGCTTTTTATAGAACTACATTAAAATGAGCAAAGTATATCTCCACCTATAGTATATCGTTTTGTTCCATCACAATAACATAACTTTTTTGCATTTTGATTGAATACCACAGATCCTAAGACACTACAACCTGCTCCTGATCATTGTGGGTTGATTGTTTGTGGCTGAAATACAATCACACCACCACCCCCTATATGAAGTTCTCACAGAGGATTGTTTGTATTTATACCTATTCATCCTTCTGCAGTTGTATCTCAGTCTCATTTTACAAATGGTACGTTAATAAGGAAACTACCTGTCTTTCATGCATAGAAATTATTTGAATCATCTGAATTTCGAACAAATGTGCGATCATATCATCATGTATTATATGCTTTTACTCCAGCAGCAAAACTATAATCAGCATTACTTATATTGTTATACCATCATCAAGGAATTACTGAATATCGTGAATTATCTGTTATATTATTTGTGTTTCATCAACCGATAACAGATCGTGCAGATAATGTAATATGATTGATATTACCTCATCCTATAAAAGAATTTAAAGAAGATATTATCTCGTTATTTTCTCATCCAACTATTGATGATGATGCAGATTTTTCTTTTATTTTATTGGATTTTCATCATAATATAGCTGATTTATCTGATATTATTTGATTATCTTCTCCTCATCAAATAACTGATTTATGTCCTGTGATTATATTGCCTGATCATCATCCTATACTAGAATTAGTACCACTAATGGTATTGCTATACTCCCCTGCTATAAAATTTCCTATCACTTGCAAAGGCGCTTTGGGTCAGGTGGTGCCGATACCGACGTATCATGATGAGATAATATTTAAAAATGCTGTTCCATTCAATCCTAGATAAAATCTATCTGAATATCCTCATATCATCCATGTATTCGTGGTATTTCTTAGATTGATATTGGCTGCGTTTCCTGCATTGGTTTCTTCTATATATACATCAGTAGTGCCTGCTCATTTGATATGCAGTTTACCACTCATTGCTGGTGTTCCGATACCGACGTTTCCAGGATTGATATTCCGGATATCTGTTCCATTTCCTGTTCGATGTCCTCCTCCACCTCATCATGCTACTACCAGATTTTCACTAAAAGCATAAACGAGATTTCCATTATCGTCTATACCGAGCACTCTTCAGGAAAAACCTACCTGTTCATGTAGGATACCTGTATTGATATATATCCCTGCAGAAGAGACTTCCATCTCGAGTTCTCATACATTAGTTCCATCTGCAGTGACCGTTATTTTCGCTATCGTCTGTCGTGCGTTTTCTATATCTGATAGAATATCTATGTTTGCAAGCGTAATCACGGATGCGAATCCGAGCACGATCGTCAAAAAGAGCAGAATCAGATTTCTGATGGAAATGGTGTTGCTATTGATGTTGTGCATGCTGAACATATTAGTTAGCATAAAGTCTAAAGCTTGAAGCTTAAAGCTTAGTGCTTGGAGCTTATAGGTAATTATACCCGGAAATGTGAAAAAATGCAAATTTTTTGGACGATAGTGACCTTCCTCATCCCTTCTTTTTTTTGTACGTCATTCCCGACTTGATCGGGAATCCAGTTTGCTTTGTATGGATTCCCGCTTCCGCGGGAATGACGTAGTGTAGTCTGGGATGAGGAAATGTTTCTTTTACTTGATATTGTCGTTTATATTTGTACTATCATCTGCACATTTTTATCTTTCTAGATAAAAACGACGTGAAAGTTTTTTCTAAACTTTCTGCGTCTTATTTTACGTTATCTTCCTTTCTATGCCAAAGACACCAGCAAAAACTACGAAACCAGCAGCCAAAAAAGTGCCTGCAAAAGCTCCAGCAAAAGCTAAATCTGCTCCCAAAATCAAAGAGGAGAAAATTTCTGCAGTCAAAGAAAAAGAAACAGCTGCCAAAGTACTCAAAGCCGATGAACTTCTCTGATGAGGAGGCGGGTTTTTGTCATGATTGGGATTCAAAAAAGTCGAGAAAACCGAAAAACAGAAAGCGGAAGAAAAACGCGTAGAACAAGAAGAACAGGAAAGTATCGTCCTGGAGAAGCCAAGACGCGC
>CAZJFP010000002.1:0-79506 GCA_964545415.1 uncultured Candidatus Peribacteria bacterium | reverse complement strand
AACGCGTAGAACAAGAAGAACAGGAAAGTATCGTCCTGGAGAAGCCAAGACGCGCTACGTTCTCGTTCGATAAAGTGGAAGTATGAACGACAAAAATAGTCGGAAGAGAAGATACCTCTTTTGTTGGAAGAGAAAGAAGACCAGCAAGACCACTTCCATCCAGACCAGCTAAACCAAGCAGACCTCCTCAAAGAGGCGATCAACAGCATAGGACGTTCAATAAGCCAACCTTTTCACAAGGGAAATCCGCTCCTGCCAAACATCATGAGCCTTTCCAAAGACCTGCACCTCAACAAGCTCCTGTCCATGTTGCTCCTAAGATTCATAAGGTTGCTACCACCTCAGCCAATCTTGTCAAAAAAGCTGAAATATATATTGAAGATAAGATAACCGTCAAAGAATTTTCTGAAAAAATGGGAGTTCCATTGCCTGAACTTATGAAAAAACTCTTGCAAAATAAGATTATGACTTCTATCACGGCTTCCTTGGATTTTGATACTGCAGCGCTTATTGCTGGAGAATTCGGTATCGTCGTCAAAAAACCTGAAAACAAGGTAGATGTTCAGACCTTTATGAGCGGTGATCTTCAAGCTATCCTGGATATGGATAAAGATGCTGAATATTTACTTCCTAGACCACCTATCGTTACCGTTATGGGACACGTAGATCATGGAAAGACATCATTGCTCGATTATCTCAGAAAAACAGTTGTCGCTGAAGGCGAAGCAGGAGGTATCACCCAATCTATCTGAGCTTCTGTAGTAAATTACAACAACAAAGAAATATGTTTCATTGATACTCCAGGTCATGAACTCTTCACGAGTCTGAGAGCAAGATGAGCCAAATTGACGAATATCGCTGTCATCGTCGTCGCAGCTGACGATAGTGTGATGCTACAGACTATAGAATCTATCGGTCATGCAAAAGAATCAGGGGTACCTATCATTGTCGCTATCACCAAAATAGATAAACCAGGAAAGAATCTCGATCAGATCAAACAAGATCTTGCAGCTGCAGGTCTGACTCCGGAAGATCGATGAGGAGAAACGCCTATGATCGGAATATCTTCCAAGACCGGACAAGGTATACCTGAATTGCTTGAACAGATATTATTACAAGCTGAAATGCTCGACCTCAAATACAATCCCAAAAGATCAGCGGTCGGTGTTGTCGTAGATGCACATATGGATCCTAAACAGGGAGTTGTTTCCACTATTATCGTGATGACGGGAACTTTGAAGGTCGGTGATATTATCGTTGCGTACAATACTACAGGAAAAATCAAAAGAATGCAAAATCGAAAGGGACAAAATATTCAATCTGCTACGTGATGAGAACCAGTACAGGTATTGTGAATAGGAGAATTGCCTGAACCAGGACGTATCGTCGAAGTTGTCAAAAACGAAAAAGAAGCTCAAGAAAAGATAACACTTATCCAAGAACAAGTCAAAAAAAATACGGGAGAATCTGCTGTACATCAATTCATCAACCAATTGCAATCAGGTACACAATGAGCAGAATTGAAGCTTATCCTCAAGTCTGATGGCTCAAGCAGTTTGGAAGCTTTGCAGCAAGCAGTCGGTGGTATTCAACTACCAAAGAACGTTACCATAAAAGTGATCCAGGCGAATGTAGGACATTTCTCTGATTCCGATCTTGCATTGGCTCAAGCATCATGAGCGTTACTTCTCGGATTCAATATTTCACTCAATGCGTTACTCAAGAAAAAAGCAGACAGTCTCAGAATAGAAATGAAAAATTTCGATATCATCTATGAACTTACAGATTACCTCAACAAATTATTATTAGGAATGGTTGAGATAGAACAGCATGAAGTAATGTTTGCTAAGCTAGAAGTATTATGAGTATTCTTCACCAAAAACAAAGACATGACCATCTGAGGAAAAGTTACTTTTGGTAAACTTCATGGTAAACCTAAGTTTACCGTTATGAGAGGTGAAGATATCCTCTGTACTGGTAAAATTGTCTCATTACATAAGAACAAAGACGAGATCAAAGAAGTAGGTGAAGGCGAAGAATGCGGTGTTAAAGTTACTACGGGTAAAAAGATTGAGATAGGAGATATCATCGAATTCTTTGAAATGCAGGACGTAGTAGACTAAACTTTAATTAATAATGAATAATTAATAATGAATAATGTTGGTATTGTATCTATGCAGACTATCGTAACTTTACGATAGTTTGTTTTTGCAATTCAATCATCGTTCATCTTTCATCATTCATCTTTCATTTCAATGAAGCTAATAGTCTGACTCGGAAATCCGGGCAAAGAATACGAAAAAACAAGGCACAATATCGGATTCATCACGATAGATGATTTTGTCAAAGATGGAAAATGGAAAATGGAAAATGGAAAATGGAAAGGTGAATGGCAAGAAACCGTTATCGATGGTCAGAAAATAGTTTTTTTGAAACCTATGGAGTTTATGAATCGTTCATGAGGAGCAGTATGATCATTAGCTAATTTTTACAAAATAGAGCCAAAAGATATTTTAGTTATCCACGACGATATCGATCTGCCTGTTTGAAAAATACAGCTGAAGTTATGAGGAAGCAGTGCGTGACATAATGGGCTCAAGGATATCATAGTAAAGTTAGGTACTAATGAGTTTCGAAGGTTGAGAATAGGGGTAGATAGGCCAGCGAATCAGCAAGATGTAGCAGACTATGTATTAAGTAATTTCAAAAAAGAAGAAAAAAACCTTATCGATGATAAGGCAGGAGAGATAGAGGAATATATCAAGAAATTCGTCGCGAACTAATAAATCGCTTTGTTGAAAAAGTCATTCAACGGCTTCATAAGCTTGAACACTGAAATACAATAGTCTAGGAAGTCCTCTTGCAGGACTTTTTTGTCATTCAGACTATGGCCGACAAAAAATGATTTCATCTTGAGCAACTCTCCTGCTTTGTGATTTTTGTCGAATCCTTTTGGAATTTTCTGCAACGTATCTCATTGGAGAGAACCGAATGTCTTTTTGAATACTGGTTCATTGATGATGTTTTCTAATTGCTTATAATGTTTTGCTATATATGTTCTCGCTTTGTGTAATGTCGGTGCTGGCGGCATATACAACCCTCAACCAATAAAGCATTCTCCTGGCTCTATATGGACATAATATCCTGCGCCGATTCCGTGTTTCCCTTCTTCACGGATAATGACTCCAAAATTCGTCTTATACGGAGATTTGTCTTTGGTAAAACGGATATCTTTATTGAAACGAAACGTTGCATCCTTGACTTCAAGCAGTCCGATGTGTGTATCCATTTTACTGGTTTTCTGTATCAATTTCTTCGCAAAATCAAGAAAATCTCCTCTTACCATCTTATAGAGATCCCTATTCTTATTCATCCGTTCGAGATTGTTGTTTTCTTTGACCGCTTTGAGAAAAGCGAGGGTGACTTTTGTGATCATATATGAATATTAAAAAAGTTTGAAAGATTAAAAGATTGAGAATTGAAAGATTAATTTTCCATATTTCCATGTTTCCATTTAGAATAAGCTCTGTGTCTTCGGCTTAGCTCATTCGCTTGGAATATCTTTCAAAAACGGAAATTGTTTTACGATAACACCCCGTCCTTCATAGATCTTGAGTCCAAGCTCCTCCGCTTTGGCTTTTTTACTTCCAGCTTTTTCGCCGATAAGCATAAAGTCTGTTGTTTTGGTAGGCGATTCGTGGAAGAGATATCCATTCTTTTGGAAATAGTCAGCGATTCTTTCTCTTGGAATATCGAATGATCAGGTGATAGAGAAACTGCCTTTCGCTTCTTCTGCTTTCAAAAGGTCAGAATATTTTTTTGGATCAAAATTCACTCCATAATCCTCTAATTGTTCTAATACTCTCAGATTGTGTTTGGTACTAAAAAACTTAGTAATACTCTCTACTGTCTTTTCACCGATTCAATATATTGATTCTAAGAATTCTTTATTGGTCAGTACATCTACCATTTCTCATTCATTCTGAATTCTGGATTCTGAACTCTGAATTGTTTCAGAAATATCTTGAGCCATCTTCTTTCCTACATGCGGAATACCAAGTCCATTCAGTAATCTCCAAACCGCTTTATGTTTGGACTCCTCTACTCCTTTCGCTATCTCAGCGACTTTTTTGTCTCCTATTCATGGAAACTTCATCAGGTGTATCTGGATATTTTTTTCTTCGAGTTTGTAGATGTCCGCTACGGTTTTTACGATAGCATTATCTACGAGGATATCGACCATACTTTCTCCGATACCTTGGATATCCATACAATTTTTGCTGACGAAGTGCTGGATCTGTTGTTTCACTTTTTGAGGACATTGTGGATTCGTACAGTAATAATGAATATCTATATTCGTCACTGGTTCATTACACGAAGGACAATATTTCGGCGGATGTATTTTTTTTTCTTCGCCAGTTCTCCTGTCAGTGATAACACTTACGATGTATGGAATCACTTCTCCGCTTCTTTGCAATCGAATCCGATCATGGAGATGGATATCTTTTTCTTTGATGAAATCCCGATTGTGCAATGATACTCTTCTCAATGTCGCACCACTCAATTGCACGGGTTCAAAATTCGCTACTGGCGTCAAAATACCGGTCCTTCCTACTTGTACATCGACGGAAAGTATCTGTGTCGCTGCCAATTGTGCAGGGAATTTATACGCAACTGCCCGTCTTGGATGATGATCAGTCGCTCCTATTTCTTCACGTTGTTGTTCATCTTTCACTTTGATCACAAGTCCATCGAATTCGATATCCTGCTCTTCCAGAAATTTTTTGGTCGCTGGATCTTCGCACAATTTGATAATTTCTCCTATATGAAGACCTATTTTTTCTCGCGGAAATACCGGGAATAGATTTTTGAGATACACACCCTTCGGCAATTCGATCTCATTCAAAATATCATAGATATAGATAACCAATCCTCTCTTGGCTACTTCTTTTGGATCCAATAATTTGATGCTTCCTGCTGCTGCATTTCTCGTATTCGCGAATGGCGTTTCGCCTTCATCCTCCCTTTCCTTATTGATCTCTTTTCGCATAGATTTGGGCATCAGGATCTCTCCTCTTACGTGGATATCCAACGAATATTTTAATTTTTTCGGAACGTTCTTTATCGTCCTCACATTTTCCGTCACATCGTCTCCTACTCGTCCATCTCCACGCGTGATCGCTTGCTTGAATTCACCGTTCTTATAGATGAGTTCTACACTCAATCCGTCGAATTTGGGTTCTACGCGGTAGGAGATCTTCGCATGAGGATCAGCTTTCAGAAGAATTTTTTTTATTCTCTCATCCCGTTCCTCCAGATCTTTTGCATTGTAGGTATTTTCCAATGACATCAGTTTCGTCTCATGCTTCGCTTGTTTGAATCACTCGCTGACTTGACCGATCAATGATTGTGTGGGACTATTGGACGTAATGAGTTGCGGGAAGTGTTCTTCTATTTTTTTGAGATAATCGAAGAGCTCATCGTATTCCTTATCAGAGATGATCGGCTTGTTTTCTATATAATACAAGTGATTATGATCTACGATACAATCGATCAATTTCAGATAAAATTCTGACACTTCTTTCTCCGATAGTTTGCCGATATCGTGATGTGTTTGTATGAATGATTGGATTGCTTTTGTTTGTTCTGATAGATTCATTTATTTTATCAAAATACAAATAAATTTTATACTATTGTGTTATATGTTCAGTTATCTTCTTTCATCGCTACTCATATGTTTTTTGTCTCTTTTTCTCATGTTATCCGATTTATATATTCTCGCTTTTGTGTAAGCGGAGCAAGTGCTTCTGTATATAACATTCTTACCAATAGTTCTGCTTCATGGATTCATATATCAAGCATACTCAATACATCGACAAATGTCTTTGATGATGATGAATATCAATCATGCTTGTTTGAATTTCATGATATTGATGCTTGTATATTGTTTATATAGTTTTCTGTACCAGGAATGTTATTGAACATGTATCCAAAATTACACGTATCCATTATTATATGGATATTGGAGGATATATTAGCAAGCTCCAACAAATCTTCTTTTGTAAATGGTCATGATATTCATGATGTTCATCAATGATATCATAGATATATCAAAATTTTTTCTTCTGGATGCTTCTGGCTGTATTCTTTGACTGCTTCGATAAGATGTAATGATGTTTCACCTTCTTTGACGGTACCGTCTTCATTATAATCATCAGAAAAATCATATACTTTCCCTGTTGTTAATTTTTCCAGACTTGGTAATAATCCTTCTTTTACTCATTGAAACGACCCATTCCAATCTTGTCCTCAGGTATATGTCTCTATCATTTCGTCTCATTCTTTTTTTTCTGTTTTTTTGTTATAGTTTTGCGATGCTACAGCTATAAAGGTAGCATCAAAATTTTTGTCTCATTTTTTATCCAAGGAGAGTATGTATTTTAGAAAACTTTCATATTCTTTGATTATTTTTTCTCGATCTTTCTTTCGTTGTGTTTTTTCTTTTTTTGTGCTTTGGGGTCATATTTCTTTGGGTAAAAGGATATCCTCTCTGCTCTTTATCATTTGCAAAACCCCTCTGAACCGATGAAATCATCAATATTCTTTATCTGTAGTTAGCAATATTTCTGTAATTACTTTACCTCATAAATTTTCTAGCTTTTGAGGGTTTTCATCCAAGAAAAGAAAAAGATCGTGTGCTCATGGTTCACTGAAAATCTCATCATAATATTTTTCTGCGTCTCACAAAAATTCTCTTTCTTTTGTCTCTCTCTGTTTTTCTTTCTCTTTCCTATTGTTTTTTATCTCCTTCTTGAGTTGTATTTCTTGTTGTTGAAATTCTATCAATATTTTTTCTTTTTCATTTTTCATCATATCTTCTTGTAAAATATGTTTTTCTAGATTATTCATAGGTAATAGAGCAAAAAACATAAATATTTTTTTTGGAATTGTGCTATTTCCCTTTAAATACTACGCCGAAAGTAGCCAAAACGATATAAACATCCAAAAACAATGATCGGTTCTGGATATAATATAAGTCCAATTTCGCTTCTTCTTCAAAGTCGAGATTATCTCTTCCGAATACTTGGGCGTATCCGGTAATTCATGGTCTGATGGAGAGTAATCTTTTTTGTCGTGATTCGTAATTTTTTACTTCATTTGGCAAATGCGGTCTTGGTCATACCAAAGACATGGTTCATCGAATTACACAAAATAATTGTGGCAATTCATCGAGCGACGTCTTCCTGATAAATCTTCCCACTCTCGTCACTCTCGGATCATTGTGGATTTTTGGCAGTACTCCTTGTCTGACATTAGCATCGGACTGGATGAGCTTTTTGTATAATTCTTCCGCTTCCTTACCTCAATATCCCACACTCATATGTGTATACATGCTACGGAATTTTAGGAAGGTGAAGAGTTTTCCGTATTTACCGACTCTCTTGGATTTGTAGAGTATCGGTCAGCGTGATTCTATCTTGATAGCAATCGCAACCAATAACATAAGAGGAGAAACAAGTATCAACAATAATAATGCAGCTAGTAAGTCTACCATTTTTTTGATAACGATGGATCGTCCGTCAAGTTTTGAGTGCTTGTATTCCAAAGCGATGATGTTGTCGATATTTTCTGGAGAATACACGACATCCTCCAAGAAAAATCATTCACTGATATGATAAAACCTTGTATTTTCACTGAATCTCACTCTTTCGAATATTTCTTGTAAGACTTCTTTTTCGAAGCTTCCTACAGCCACTACAATAAAATATTTAGCTATATCGATATCTTTGATGTCATGATATGTAGCAAATTCCGTTTTGAATGAGAATCCGTTCTTTATTTTTTCTATAGCTTTGTAACTTTCCAACGTATCACTTCCGACTATCAAGATTTTATTGTTTCCTTCCCTATGTCTTTTTGCTTCCATATAATTTCGTACCTGATCAAACAAGAAGAGTACTGCAAAGCTCACTAGCGCACCCAACACGATGATAAACCTAGAAATTCAGAAAAAGAATACGAATCCTTGTCAGAAGTATCAGATAAACGTTATCGTGATGATCCGATATATCCATGTTTTCGTAAATGTCTGAAAATACCTTTGAATAGGCTTATGGAGTTCATATAAGCTCTTGGTGATTCCTATCAACACAAACGCAAATGCAGCAATGATACCGAATGCCATATTCTCTTGATAATTGATCACGGGTATCCTAAGCTGTACTCCTGGTATCAGATCAGTAAACAGACGGATTCTGTACATCACATAAAACACTACAACAATCAGGCCTATATGTATCAATGGTCTGAGCAAGCGGAGTAACATATTGTATCTTTTTTTCATAAGAGAAGGATAAAAAATAAAACTAGTATCCTTTTTTTATCATGGTATTTATGTGTTTTACTATATGTTCTATTTGTTTTTCAAAATTACCTTGTACCGGAACACCGAATCCTGCAGCAAGCTTATGTCATCATCATCAGAGCGTTTTTGCAATCTTGTTGCAATCCACGCTTTTGCTGCGCAGTTCTCATGTTATTTTTTTTGCTCTCAATGATCATCTGATGATATCGCCTATTTTTCTTATCAATACCACTACTTTTGGACCATCTATATTTTGTATGATATGCAATCCGTATGCTGCCTCTTCTTGATCGATATCATACTGTTCCAACTCATCTTCATCATAATAGGTATACAACAAATCATCCTTTTGATGAATTCTATTGAGCAACAATTTGAGAAACTTTATGGAATTCAGCGATCTCTTGCGCATCAGATTGTTTACGACAAAATCCTTTTCTGCCCCAAGTTTCAAGAGCTTCACGACATTGGTGAATGTCCTGATATGATCTTCTTCAAAAAGGAAATTACCTGAATCCGAGGTAATGCCTAGATAAAAATACGTAGCTATTTCCTGGTCATAATATTTTGGTCGTCGTTTGGAAGTATATTCAAATAATATTTCGCATGTACTTATGCTTTTTACATCTTTTACCATAATACCGTGATCCAATCCATTGCCGATATGATGATCAAATACTACAATGGGTTTTTTGTTGAAATACTCAGGTTTCGCTTCACTTATTATTCCCATGCGATTCATCCCCGTAAAATCTACGAATATCAAGAGATCGTAGTTTTTGTAATCAAAATTACTCTTCAATCTTTTGATCTTTTTTACAAATCCATACACTTTACTTGGTTTATTGGGGACGAAATAGCTGATGCTTTTTTTCTGTTTTTCCAATAATTTTCATAATCCCAGCATAGCTCCGATACAATCTCCATCAGGGCTCATATGTCAAAAAATCGCTATCTTCTTAGCTTGTTCTATCATGCTTCTAGCTACGCTTACGCTTTTTTTCATCGACTTATCTAGCAAATAAATCTTGTATCTTCTGAATACCATCATCATTAAGAAAAAACTTTTTGTTATGTATTGTTATTTCCTGATCACCTTTGTGTGTTTGTATGATAGTAATCAATTCATTTATCTTTTTTGTACTATCGGGAAGCAAAAACACAGTTTGCTCTTGTGATATAAGATCTGGCACTTCCTCTATTTTTTTTTCTTCTGATTTTGTTTCTATTGATTGGGTATCGGCAGATTTCAATCTCAAAGCTTTTGCTCTAACAACGGTCATTTCCGGATCGTATTTACTTCCCGCTTGCTTGATCAAATGATCGCGATCCATCTTCACTATTTTCTCTATAGTGAGAGATTTTCCCTTGAATCCTGAAATCATCAGAATATTGAATCTTTCAAAATTCAGCGTCTCCCTGACAAAGAATTCAGCACTTCATGAGATATCCTCTATCTGAATGAAAAATCATTTTTTCTTTGCTCTCTGAATGTTTTTGATATATCATACGATGACAAAATTTCAGAAATTTTCTTTTTCTTTGAATTGTGAAATAAAATTATATCTCTTGATATATGTATAGAGTCCATCCAAAGGATTGCCTGAAACGAATACCTTGAATACTTCGTATTCGAGCAATAATCTTTCCATCATTGTCGTTGTCGGACCTGGTTTCAATACCATCTTGGTACTCATCTCCATCATTCAGAATAGCCCTGCGTTTGCATCTTTGCCTTTTTTTGCTCGTTCAAGGATAGTCTCCACGTTAATCAGCAAGACTCCCCTGTCTCAAAAATCATCGAACGCTCATGATTTGATCAGTCATTCTACAGATTTCTTATTTATGATTGTAGAGCATCTCTTGATAAAATCCTCCAATGTCAAATATTTTCCATTATTTTCCCTTTCTTTCTGTATGACCTCTCCTATTTCCAATCATAACCCTTTGATGCAAAAAAATCCAAGCCTGATCTGATCGTTTATCGCTGCTACATGATTAAATGATTGATTGATATTGGGAGGAAGCACTGATATTCATTGGTTCTGTGCTTCATAGACATACACACTCATTTCATCACTATCTTCTTCCACTGACCTGATAAGCGATGCGTAGAATTCCACTGGATAATATGCTTTCAGATATGCAGTCTGATACGCTATCATTGCATAGCATACGGAGTGTGATTTATTGAATGAATATGAAGCAGCAGGCTCTATCATTTTTTCATACACATAGATAGCTGTCTCTTTCTTGTATTCTCTAAATTCCTTCGCTCTTTTTGTGAACTCTTTCTTGAGCTGTTCTATGATTTCTTTTTTCTTTTTTCCGACTCACCTTCTCAAAAGGTCAGCTTCTGCTAGAGAAAATCATGCCATTGCCTGCACAAGAAACATCAACTGTTCTTGATAGACAGCGATACCATAGGTCAGATTCATGATTGGAGCGAGATCTTCGACCAATTTTGCATTCTCTTTGTCAGTCTCTTCTTCACCATATTTTTCTACCAACATTTGTCTCAATTCAGCGCTCATATAACTAATTGGTTCTTCACCATTCTTTCTTGCGATATAATTCGGGATAAATTCCATAGGACCTGGACGATATAATGCGTTCATAGCTACCAAGTCATTGATGGAATCGGCTTTCAGCTTAATCAGAAACTTTCTCATACCGCTCGATTCGAATTGGAATATTCACGTAGTATCTCCTGTTTGAAAGACCTTCTGGAATGTGAAAGGATCTTCGAGTGGTGGCTGGAACGATGTATCTTCAAAGAATGTCTTGAACATATCAGGGAGTTCTTTCCCTTCCTTCTCATGTTTTTTTTGCAAGATCTTGATGCAATTCTTGATGACCGAGAGATTCCTGAGTCCCAAAAAGTCCATCTTCAAGAGTCAGATAGTTTCCATAGTCGGTCCATCGTATTGGGTGACTGTTGTTATATCACCTTCTTTGACATATTGAACAGGAGAAAATTTACTGATCTTGTCCGGAGCTATGATAATACCGCATGCATGCATTCAGAGCTGTCTCATATTTCCTTCAAGTTTTTCTGATAATTCTGCTGCTTTTTTTACTTTTTCGTCGGATTCATAGAGTGCTTTGAGCTCTTCTGTAGCTTCTGATGATTGCACTGCTTGCTGCAATGATATCTTATCTGGCATCAGTCATGATATCTGATTCGACTTTTCGAACGGCACTCCTAGCACTCTTGCAACATCCTTGAATGCTGCTCTGCTTGCCATCTGCATGTAGGTTCAGATACCGCTCACCTGTTCGTTTCCATATTTTTCTCTGACATATTGGATCACTTTTTCCCTTTGTACATCTTCGAAATCAATATCGAAATCCGGCATTGATACACGGGCAGGATTTAGAAATCTTTCAAACAGCAATCAAAATTGCAAAGGATCCACATCGGTTATCCTTATCAACCGAGCCAATATCGATCATGCTCCTGATCCTCTTCATGGACCTACGACAATCATATTCCTCTTTGCCCAACGAACGAAATCAGCGACAATCAAGAAGTATGAATTAAATCCCATTTCCTTGATTACTTTGAACTCATACTCCAAACGATCCATATATTCACCTAATGTCGCTACGCCTATTTTTTCATCTTTATGCTCTTCCAGAAATTTCTTTTTGAATACCGTGTAGGTCTCCAAAGTTATCTCATGGAGTTCTTTCGGCTCTATTTCTTGAATAGGTTTCGTAGGTACGCCTTTGTCGGATATTTTTGTCATTTCCAAAATCGTTTCTTGATCCCATCAGAGTCAGAATTTATGATTCAATCATTTGTATGCACGATAACGAAGCTCGAATTCATGGATATGCATTTTTTCGAATAGAGAATTCAGAATGTAAAATTCAGAATTAATGTATTTCTGATCACGGACTTTTTTATATATTAATATAGGAATCCTATATCCTTTTTCAAACAAAAAAGTTTTTTTTTGCTATGAAAAAACCCTGCTGTAGAGCAGAGTTTTTTTATCTTGAGAAATAGCGTTTACTATTACACTCCGACCACACCGAGCAATCGGAAGATTACACTTACTACCAACCGGGATATTCCGATGAATACCAATCCAATAGCCGCTTGCTGTAAGATTTTGAAACCTTTCTTGTATTTGGCATCGTCTCCAGCTGCAGTAACCATTTGAAAACCTCCCCGAAGCAAGATAACCAAAGCTACAAGAGCCAAGATTCCCAACATCCAGTTGATGAAGCTTTTGATTACATCGATAAGTTTTCCTCCTTGTGCTGTTCCTGTTCCTGAAATTCCTATATTGCTTGTAGCTCCTGCATCACCAAATTGTGTAGTGACTGTTTGAGCAAATGTAAGCATGCTTGATACGCTAAGTATTCCAAGAGCAAAGAGAGATACTACCTTTAACGATAATTTTTTCATTTGTTTCTTTTTTTAAAGAAATTAAAAAGAATAATTTGATGATATAATAGATTTATAGAATATAAAATCAAGTTTTTTCTACAAACCATATTTCGTCATTATACTACAAATTTTTTCTCTTATTGCAACTATTTTTTTTCTCACGCTCTATGCATAAAATACTGCCTGATGGTAAAGGGTTGAAAAATACCTATGAATAATTAGTATGGTTATCACACCATGATCAGATCATCCTCTTACCATAAAAATTTTGACCAAAAATTGGAGCATCGGCTGCAGGCCAACACCTTTTTGAGGTTTATCAGAGTTAGCAGGGAATTTTATCTGCTCTGCTTCTTTTTGTTGTTGTTTCTTTTACTCACGCTCAGATTAGTATATTTACAGGTTATCAGACATTCCTATTTCGATACGCTCCTTAATCAACAACATGTGAGTGAAACATCGCTCAAAGCGAAAAGGTGAAATATCTATGCCGACGACAAAGCAGAGAAACATATTCAATTAACGGACAACATCACGATGTACAATATTTTCGTCGATCCAAAATTCATCCGGGATAAAACGAAATTCATCGACATCATCACCCCTATCATCTATAGGCACTTCTGTGAACTCTATGGTATGCAGGAAGTTACCAAACTGCAATGCATCAAACATATCGAGCTTTTTACGCACACTACTATCATACCTCCTCAACCGCAATTTTTCTATTATGGCAGCGGCATCATCTCTTCCGGATGGTATTTCTATGATCAGACGTGATACGATCTCCAGCTTCAACAGATCCTTAGCGGTTTCAACAAAAATACTGCGCAAGCGCTTATCAAAACAAGACTAGATAATATGATTTATATCTGAATTAAACCAAAAAATTATCTTGGATTCTTTGCCAATAGCAACTTTCTTGCAGAACTCGCCAAACTCAATCTCGATTATATAGATATCCAAAACATCAATTACGTATATATAGTACCCAACAATGTAGGTAGTGTAAGCAGGGATATAGTTCCGATCAAACAGATATTGGAAAAATACGGATATCTCAGCAAATTCCCTAACCTGGAAAAATCTTTCTACCAGCAAGAAAATAGATATGTGAAAATCATCTCTGATGCCAATCCTCTCATCGCTCAAGAAATAAAAAATCTCAAAAATACCTATTATCAAACACGTTCTAGAGATAGGATACCCCTACTCCATGGATTATGAATGGAGTCCTATGTAAAAAGATATTATCAATATGGATCTTTCCTCTCCAATGTCATGGGATATGTAGACAAGAATAATAATGCCTTCTATGGTATCGAACAATATTTTGATGATGCGCTTCGTGGCAAAGACGGAAAGATAGTTGGTCGTGCTTCTGCCTGGATCTGACCTGTAGGAGCAAATGAATTTGAGCTCGAAGATGCACAGGATGGAAATGATGTATATCTTACTATAGATATCGGTATCCAAAAAGAAGTGGAAAGCGTCATCCAGAGATATCATGAAAGTTTGCAAGATGATTCGATCAGTGTTTTGGTTTATAACCCTTTCAATGGCCAGATCAAAGCATCTGCTACCTATCCTTCTTACAATCCGAACAACTACAATGATGCTTTCACTATCGAACCTTTAGGCCCTGATAAAGCCTATATCATAGATAACTTGAGTCATGTAGAGACTCCGGTATATATCAATACCTGATGAGAATACAGACTTGCTACAAGCTATGAAAGAATGGATACTTCTATACCAAAATATATAGCGAAAAACGTATATGGACCTCAAGTCCTTGTAGACAAAAATATCGCCATGTCGTACGAACCATGAAGCGTTTTCAAAGCGTTCACCGTCGCTATCGGACTTGATACGGATGAAATCAGATTCTATGATCCATATAATGATCCAGGAAAAGTTAAAGTAGGTATCTATACCATCAAGAATGCCGAAGAAGCTTGTATGGGAGACTGGAATTTCCTTCATGCATTTGTGCGGTCATGTAACGTAGGTATGGTAAGAATAGCACAAAAGCTTGGTAAGGAAGTATTTTACAATTATGTTGAGAAACTGTGATTTGGAAAAAATACGTGAATAGAGCTCGCTAATGAGGATCCATGATTTGTGGAATCTGTGACATCAGTATCCGACGCGAGGTTTTTCAATAATACCTTCTGACAATGATTGCTTGTAACCCCTGTCCAATTGGCTGCAGCATATGGATCTATAGTGAACGGAGGATATTATGTCCAGCCTACCATCATCAAATGAATCTTCGACAAAAAGACAAATATCTATCATCCTACAGCTACCAAAATAACCAAGCAGATCTTTAGGCCGGAAACTGCTGAAGCCCTCAAAGTCTGACTTTTTAGTGTCATGGAACAGAATCCTGAGTTGAAATATGCAAAGGTTGAATGATATCAGCTTGGAGGAAAGACCTGAACATCGCAAATCTCTTACAAAGGTAAATATATGCAAGGAGAATGATGGACAAACGGATCTTTTGTCGGAATTATCACCAAAGACGACCCGCAATACGTAATCATCGTCCAAGTACGTAGACCGAGACAAAATCAATGGTGATTTGCAACAGCAGGAAAAATCTTCTGAGATATAGCAAACTTTATTATCAATTATTCGCTGATAGAGAAATAAAAAAAATTGTAATGTATCCTAACGGATGTAATGAATTGTAATGAATTGTAATGAATTGTAATGAATTGTAATGAATTGTAATAAACATTACGTGAAACATATTACATCGAAGATACATTACATGAGTGTAGCTCATGCATTACACGAAGTTCATTACATGAGTGTAGCTCATGCATTACACAAAGTTCATTACAGCGAAGATGAATTGCACGAACGAAGTGAGTAAATTACGACGCAGTCAATTGAGTTGAAAACGTGAAGTGTTTGTGTACAGTGATGTGATAAATTTTATATCATTATATAGTCATAATGTTTGGAAAAATCGGAGAGCTCAAGAAGATGTACGATAAGTACAAGACTTTACAGAACGCACTCAAAAATCTTATTATCAGAGGTAAGGAAGGAAAATTCACCTGACCTGATGGCACTGAACAGGATGCTATTGTCGTAGATATCAGCGGAGAGATGAAATTGAAAGATCTTAAGATCAATGATACTTCATTGCTTGATCCAAACAAAAAATCTGAGCTTGAATGAATCATCATCAAATGTTTCCAAAAAGCCCAAGAAAAAGCTCAAGAGATTGTCGGTGAAAAAACAAAAGAAATCCTTTGAGTGGATCCTTCTGATATGGCGAGCATGTTGTGATGAGGCGGTATACCTGGTATGAATTAGAGGTCTTGAAAAAAACCAAAAAATAGATATATTCATCCTTGTAATTAGCTTACGTGTCCGATTCATGAAAACTTCTCTCTTATCATCATCATTTGTTTTCTTTTTCTTCTTTACTTAGAAGGGAGTTTTTCTATATCAACAATCAGCTTAGATAACGACTCCCTTCATCCATCATGCAGGGAGTTTTTTTTACATCTTTATTGATCAATCATGAAAGAGATCATCACCTGTTCATTAGAGGAAGAAAAAAACCTTATTGAACAATTGAGGAATGACCCAAGCATCAACGCCCAAAGAATCTGTCGTATGTATGATATGCCGGATCTCAGTAGAACACCAGGAAATCCTGTCAATCTGATTGTAGAGAAAATTCTCTCTATGGATTTTTATAAGGATTTCGATCAAGTACAGACACCTGAAATTGTTTGACTCTATGAAACGTTCGATCTCTTCGATTTTGCTCCGGATCATCCTGCGAGAAGTACATCTGATACCTATTTCGTAACTAACGAAAGGATATTGAGAACACATACGACGGTGCTTCGGTATTATTATCTCACCAACCCTCATATCAAAGAAAAATTAGAAAAAGAAGGTAAACTAAAAGCATTAAGCCGATGAAAAACCTATAGAAGAGATGAAATAGATAGTAAACATTTTCCTGTGTTCCATCAGATCGACGGACTCTATCTTGTAGAAAAAAGTAAGGAACAGATAACCAAAGAGGATTTAGCACAAGTATTGCGCGACCTCGTTCTTTGAATCTATGGTGATATCGAATATAGGATTCTTGATGATACTTTCCCTTATACAGACCCTAGCCTACAAGTGGAAGTAAAATTCAATGGTGAATGGTTTGAATTATTGGGTTCTGGAGTCGTCAAATGAAGCGTATTGAAAAATCTATGATTGGATCCTGAAAAATACAATTGATGGGCTTTCGGGCCAGGGATAGAAAGATTAGTGATGCCCAAAATGAGGATACCGGATATTAGAATCCTTTGGTCTGATGATTCGAGAATCACCTCACAACGATGAGACTTGAATACCGTATATTCCCCTGTCAGCAAATATCCGTCGACATATAGAGATATCTCTTTCATCATAGACAAGAGCAGAAGCTTGAATGAATATTATGATCTTGTAAGAGATCTTGGATGAAATATCGTAGAAGAAGTCAAACTATTGGATACCTATGAAAACACAGAAAAATTCGGTGAAGGAAAAGTCAGTTATACGTTCCGTATCATTTATAGAAGTCATGAAAGGACATTATTGAACGATGAGATCAATGATATACAATCCAAGATTAGAGCATTCACCGAGAAAGAGCTTCAAGCACAATTAAGATAAATACCTCTTTGGGGATATGATTACTGGAGTTCAAGCATTTTCGGCTCGTATCCATGGTTTTTGTAGTAATCGAATACTTCCTTGATATCCTCTATCGGAGTAGATGCTCATCCGGTGATAGCGACATATTCATTTGCAAACAACTCCTCTTCCGGATGCTGTAAGATATCCTCCAATGATTCACCATAGAAACTTTTCTTATTATTATGCATACCTATATTATAGAGTTTTTTTGAGTTATTGCTTTCCTTACCTCATATCACAATAAGTGTATCAAACTTATGGAGATGTTGAACAACAACCGCTTGCCTTTCATAGGTTGCCTTGCAAATATCTGATATTGCCGGCAATAATGCTTTATCGTATTGTTTTTTGATCTCACTGATAATCTCCTGTACATATGCAAAATTAAGTGTTGTTTGCGAAAGTACAGCAAATTTCAGATTCTTATCAATGTGAGGTATCGATGATGTGTCATAAAAGACATAGGATTTTCATCATCTCGCATGTATATATTCTAAGATATTTTTTCCTTCCTGATGATGTTTTTTTCCTATATAGAAAAATGTCATGATTCCCTTTTCTATGAATCCTTGTATCTCCCCATAGATCTTGCTTACAAACGGGCATTCTAAATTATATACTGCTTTGAACTTAGTTCTTGCTTTTTGGAGTATCTCCCTGTTCGTTCCATGTGCAGAAAACACAACAATAGATGAATCAAGTCGAACATCCTCCATGTGGTCTACAAATAACACTCCTTGCTTTTCAAACTCCTTCGTAACTTTAGGATTGTGTACTAACGCATGTACACAAAAAATTTCCTCACCTGCATGACGTGAAATAATATCCTCGAGCTGATCTATAGATCTTTTCACTCCGAAGCAGAAACTTGAGGGAGTGAGATAATAAACGATCTTTCACATGCTCTCTGTTAGTGATAAAATCACTCTGTATGTATATTTTATAGAGAATCTCACATATCCTTGGTGCGTCCATGAGAAGAGAGTCCTTGATGCAATGCTCACTTACTTTCCTCTATCTTTTTTTCTATCTCTGACGGAGTAAGCGCTCTTGCTTTTGAGCTCAAAAGATCTTCTGGATCGAAAAGATCATATTTTTCTTGTGATGGTGTTTCTTTTTCTGGCATCGTAGATTCTAGTAAAATAAATAAAGTACAAAATTATATATCTATATATTCTCTAATGTCAATAGATATTATATATTTTATTCTCCTATGAAAGAAAATACGATTTCTCTTTCTCTCGCATGATCGAGTTCAAACAAGAGCACTCTCTGTCGTCTGCCGAACATGATTTTCCCGTCTTGCACAGGAATCGTTTCACTACTATTTCCCATAAGCATGCCTCTGATATGTGCATGTCCATTGAGACATTCTTCTTTGCTATCACACATCGTCTTAGGATCCCTATGTTCGAGATCATTATGCTGGTATCGTTCATCTATAGAAACATTCTTGTCGCACCATTTTTTGAGATCATTTCGGAATCACTCCTCTGCTTCATTGATCTTCAATACTGCCGTAGTATGACGTGTAAAAACATTTACGAGTCCGTTCTTACATCCATTTTTCTCAATAAATTCATGGATATCCTCAGTAATATCTATGATATCAAAAGGCTTTTGTGTATTGTATACTTTACTTTGGGAATAATACATTTTTCTGACTACGAATAAAAAACGTGCAGTGGTTATATACAATTATATCCCTATTTCAACAATTTTCTCCTAACCTTGACTTTATATATAAAATTATTATAGGTACGGTACACCAAAAATAAAAAAACCAATGTACAAATCAAAAATCAAACAATTCATCGTCGGAAAGTTCCAGGTCATGGCAGAGCAATCCGTACACAGTATGACGTTACTGAAACGAAAAAACATTGCCGAAAAACCCAGTCTGAGTTTTTCTGGAGGCTATCATCAAATCCATTTCCTTCAAATCAATCTGATTCGTAGCAAAGAAAAGGGGAATCAGATAAAAATCACTTATCGAGAAAAACAGTATGAAGTACTCCCGTTTGCGACAGATGAAGAACAACGCACTACTATCGAATTCCTTAAACAGGATGAGATAGCAAAACATCTCTAAAACTATTACTTCTTATTGGTCCGTTATCTACGGACCTTTTTTTTGTATGAAGAAATTATTTTTGCAATGTCTCTATCATAAGATCTTGATGTCTGTTTTTGAGATCGTTAACCAAGGTTTTTTTGTTCTCCATAAATTTTTGGATATCGAATCCATATTCTTCAAGCATCAACGATGTATGATCTACACCGATATAATGTGGCATGATCACATAATCCGCTCCTTGTTCATAGAGTTTAATCGCTTCCTGAATATGATTGGAGACTAGGATAATAATAATGCTCGGATGCATCTGTTTGATGGTTTTGAGCAATACCATATTCTCATCGAATTTTTTTACCGTACTGATGATCATCTTGGTTTCTTTGATATTCAACTCGTGGAGAAAATCTATATCACTGATATCTCCGTAAATGCATGGCGTTTTTTTCTTCTGCAAGAGTCCAATGATTCATGGATTCTCATCGACAACCATGATATGCTTATGACTCTTATACACCATATTATAGATATTGCTTCCGAATCTTCCGTAGCCAAATAACACTATCTCATAATTCTTTTTATTGATCTTCTTATGCTCTTTGTTCCATACTCATGGCAACAATATCAGGAGCGGTTTGAAGAAATGATACAATCTTTCTCCATAGATCATGAAATAGCTCGATCCTGCAATACTGATGAGTCACAATAATGTCACCATAGAAAGAATCGTCGGATCTTTGATATATCATGAGCTTATGCCCATCGTTATCATCAAGAATGAGAATTCGCTTATCTGTCCTAACGATATTCAAGATAAGAAATTATTTTTTCTTGTGTGTCCAAGCAATCAGAGCACAATCATCGTGACGATCGGTTTGACGATCAGGACGAATCCGGAAAATATCAATAACGGTTTCAAAACCGATACTGTCGTTTCTCAGAAACTTACATGCGACCCCAACAACACGAAGAAAATAACGATAAAGAAATCTCTCAACGGTTTGATCCTGCTCGTGATTTCGAATCTATACGAAGAATTTGCTAAGGTAATTCCTGCAATTAATGTTCCTATCTCTATACCGAATCCTAGTCGATAGAAAAGCGCACCGAGGATGAAACATCGGCCTATCGAAAAGAGGAACAGATATTCTTGTGATTCTGCGATTTTTTTTGTTAGTTTAGGGATGATATATTTTGTTGCCAGATACAATCCTCATGCTAATGCAATAACCTTTACGATCAAGCTGATGATGATGACTGTTGATTGTGTCTGTTCTATGTTTTTGTACGTCGCCATTCAGAGAATAAGAAGCATGACGATAATATCCTGGACGATAAGTATCCCTATACTCAATCTTCCGTAGGTAGATTCCATCTCTTCCTTGTCTCCGAGTAATTTCAAAACCACGATAGTACTGCTGAATGCAAATCCTATAGAAAGGAATGTAGAGGTCATAGTATCGAACCCCATGAACGTGGCAATAAAATACCCTAGGACTCACGTAACAAGTACCTGAAAAAATCATGCGATGATCGAGGTTTTCCCAAGATCCCTGATGATAGTAGGATTCAGTTCCATTCCCACCATAAAAAGTAACAGCGCTATACCGAGATTCCCGAATGATTGGAACGCGGTATTGCCGCCCAATAATGATGGAAAAAAGATACTGATAGCTGTTCATGCAAGAATATATCAGATAATCATAGGTTGTTTCAGTGCTTTCATCAATCAAATACTGATGAGCACAATTCCTATTACGATACTTAATGAGGTGAATACTTGTTCTGCCATACTTACTACTTATCGTGATAAATACTCCGTGATAAATCGATAAAAGCTCATTTCACTCGCGATAAATTTATCATTTTATCGTCCCTAGGCCCTTTATCATTTTATCGTATATTAATTATACCTACAATTGCCATATTTGTCAAATTTTCACAATACATTTGACTCTATATCTTAAAATATTTATTATATGCCAAAATATTCTTGAATTATTCTTTGCCTTTTAAGGCAATCTCTATAAAAGATTGGTATCTTTATTTTTTAAACAAAAATATCCATGGTTACCAAAAGCACATTCCACGGCAAATTCATGTATTATGAAAACATCAACGGCAAGGAAAAAAAAGTAGCAAAGGAATTCACGGATCCTAAGAAATTCAATGAATTCACGAAAAAATATCCTATGCCTACGCTATGAACGCTCTTTGGGTTGACTGCACCAGTAAAAAAAGCACTTCCAGCGAAAAAACCAGTAAAAAAGCCAGTAAAAAAAGTGATTAAGAAAAAATAATAGATGAATTTCCCTATGAAGGACGAGAGCTACTCTCGTCCTTTTTTTGTTTTTTTACGATATGTTGACCTTTTTTATCTTTTTTATATACTATTTTTCCATTTATTCCTTCTTATACCATGAAACAGAGCGAAATAAGGGAGCTTTTGGATTGACTATTTGACTATACTACACTCAAGGAATCTGCAATCAAATCTTCCATTAAAAAGCAATTACTCGAATGTATGCAAGAATTTACCTATATCCACAAAAAAATCGATGAAATAGACAATAAAGAAATTTCAAAAAACTTTTCTCTGGATTTAACTCAAAGAGAAGCACCTATTTGGTATAGGAATAGACAAGAAAGCATCTTAGAATATTGCAGATATAAATGATATTCGCCGTATTTTCATAAATGATCAAAATTCCAGGCTCAACGCCATGCACGTCCAAAAATCATCGAATATACACATCTTCCCAATCAATCTACCTTTTTTCTCTGTTTGGGGCATGAAATAGGTCATTGTCTCTCATATGCAAAAGTACAAGCGATCATGCGTTCTCCAGTATTTGCAACGTATACCAATCATCATCGTCTGCGTAGCGATGAACTTATGGAAGAAGGACTTTCTCGATATGAGTCCTTGGATATGTGCAAGCATTTCATTGATAAGGGATATCCTATATTGAGATGAATGGATTCTTTTGATGAAATGTGCGATTATATCGATCTCTGCTTACTTACTCATACATTCAAATCAGGAAACAAAGATATTTTTATCCCCCAAAAGGTTTTTCTGATTAATAGGGAAAGAATAAGCGATATCTTAGGCAATACCAAAACGTTATTCAAAAAAACGTCATAATTTCATTATATTTGACATTTTTTAAAAAAACTAAAATATCTATCTGAATTATTTACTTATTTTGGATGACTTTTCTTTGTTTTTCTTGATTTTCGCAACTTTTCCTTAGATACTTCCGTCAGCATACAAGCATATATACATAGAGAGCACAACTAATAAATAATCTATTTTTCTTTTTTTGTCAACTGGTGATAACAGGAAAGCGTTGAATTCACTTCGCCTTTACATATATTTTCTTTATCAAAAGCATATGAACTTTTGAGGCAGTCGCCTTGAAGTTTTTTTGTCTTAATATGATGTATAATCTTTTACCTTTTTCATTCATAAAGTATGATTAAGAACGAACAGGACGATAAAGTAATCGCTACGTGAACCGTCACTCCGCACCCTATTGAAGAGGAAATCTCCAAATCGTACATCGAATATGCGATGTCCGTCATTGTTTCGCGTGCGTTACCGGATACGAGAGATGGATTCAAACCGGTATTGAGGAGGATTATGTTCTGAATGTATCAGATGAATAATTTTTTCAATCAGAAGCATAAGAAATCAGCAAGGATCGTGTGAGATGTTATGGGTAAATATCATCCACATGGAGATAGCAGTATCTACGAAGCAATGGTGCGTATGGCACAACCACGGTCTATGAGATATCCATTGATCGATGGACAAGGTAACTTCGGTTCCATAGATGGTGACTGAGCTGCTGCGATGAGGTATACGGAAGCGAGATTGACCAAAATAGCTGAAGAGATGTTGAATGATATAGAGCAAGATACCATAGACCGGAGAGATAATTTTGATGGAAGCTTGAAAGAACCAGTGATGCTCCCTACAAAATTTCCTAACCATCTCTGTAATGGTACTATGGGTATCGCTGTAGGTATGGCGACAAATATGGCTCCACACAATCTCAACGAAGTGTTGGATGCATCATTATTGTTGCTTGAAAAAGAAGGTAAACCATTAAATGAAAAACAGAAAGCGCAAGCAGCAAAAATCAAAGCGGCTGCTATAGAAGAAGGATCAACAGAATGAGCTGAAGAAGCTGTAAACGATACATATTCCGTCTCTATCGATGAAATCATGGAGATTATCAAAGGACCGGATTTCCCAACCGGCGGTATCATCTATGACAGCAACAATATCAGAGAAGTATACAAAAAAGGAAAGTGAGGAATTATCATGAGAGGAAAAACCCATGTAGAAGAGAACAAACATGGTAATATTATCGTTATCGATGAGATACCGTACCTAGTAAACAAATCTTCCTTGGTTGCAAAGATCGGAGAATTGGTCGTCGATAAAAAAATCGAATGAATCTCTGATATGAGAGATGAATCCAGCAAAAATAAGATCAGGATAGCTATCTACCTCAAAAATGGTGTAGATGCCGATAAAATATTGGTAGAGTTATATAAATATACAGAATTGCAATGCGCATTTAATTTCAATAATGTATCCTTGGTCGAAGCTGGTGTACAACCAAGGCTTTTGAATATCAAAGATCTCCTTATGGAATTCGTGACCTTTAGGAGAAATGTCGTCTACCGCAGATCCGTTTTCCAATTGAACAAAGCCAAAGACAGATTGCATATTTTAGAAGGATTGAAGAAAGCAATCGACATCATCGATGAAGTAATAGAGACCATCAAAAAATCTGAAACCAAACAGGATGCAAAAAACAATCTGATGGAAAAGTTCGAATTCTCTGAAGCACAAGCAGAATATATCCTTATGATGAGATTACAATCCTTGGTCGGTTTGGAAATCCAAAAGATCAGCGATGAAATAGAAGAGAAGAAAAAACTTATCGAAGAGCTTCAAGCTATCATCGATCAGCCTGAGAAGCTTGATGGTGTCGTAAGAGACGAATTCAAATATATGAAGAAGCAATACGGAGACGAGAGAAAAACAGATCTTTCACAAGATCTCAGCGTATACAATGTATCTGGAAGTCTCAAAGCATTTATGTCGGCTGCAGATAAAGTCAAAGAAGATGTTATCGTGCGAATCGGAAACGATTATAGCGTAAGAATCCTCTACCAGTCTAGAATTCAGGTTATACCTGACGAAACCATGGATCTCATCTATACCCACAACCAAGATAAATTGATCGTTATCACGGATATCGGAGAATTAGTCGTTCAGAGATTGAAGGATTTTGGAAGCTTTGCTATGAAGCAGAATGCTTTGAATCTCAATGAACATTTCTGACTTAAAGGAAAGATCATCTTCGCCAAGACGTTGCATTTCGATTATCATCATCTGATATTCCTCACCAATCAGAATAGCTGCAAAAAGATCAAGAAGGAATTGGTTTTGTCATTCAAAAAGTTCCCAACCGTCATTATGAAACTTGCGGACAAAGAGAAGATTCTTTCTGTCGAAGCAGTGAATGATACTGACAATGTAGGAATACTTACCAAACATGGATGGATGCTTCTTTTCAAGAGCAATGATCTGAGACCTATGGGAAAAACTGCAGGATGAGTCAAATCGATTGAATTGCAGGAAGGAGATGAAGTAGCTAATATGTTCTTACACAAAGGCGAACCATTCATCCTCATCCACGCGAACAAAAATGGTAAACTATTGAATCTTGAAGATCTGAAAATATGGAAAAGAGCGAAAAAGGGTCAAGTAGTTATGATAGGAAAAGAAATTCTTGAATGAGGAATCAGTATCATCGAATGAGCTATCAGAATCAGATTCAAGGATAGCACTATCAAGACACTCCATTCCAACGATATCCACTTGGATGAGACAGAAACTCCATTAGCGAAAATGGTAGACAAAGATATCGATGTAATCTACAGACCTTGGGAAGAAAAAGAAGAAAATCTCAGATACAAGGAAGAGAGGAAAAAAGCAGAAAAAGAGGCAGAAAAAATGGAAAAAGGCATTTCTGATGAATCCAATGATGAAGGAGAAATGTCTGAAGAAAGCGAAACTCCTGAAGTCGAAGCAACTAACGCAGAATAATTCCATCACAAAATTTATCCAATAAAATAAAAGCATATGCAAAAGAAACCTCTCACGCTGATTGTTGTCTTGAATATTTTTCTTATTTTCCTCGGAGGTATCATCATCCGATGAGCAATCAATAACAAACTGAAATCTTTCAGTACTTCTGTGGAATCTACCATGGGGAACAAAGCCAATGATATCAAAAAATCCGACCTTCTCGCATTACAATCATATCTCGTACAGACCATATCTGCTGCCAAAACTTCAGTAGTCAGCATTACTATAAGCAAAGATGTGAAATTCTATGTCGATGACCCTGCACAAGTCAACGGACCTGGAACTATCCAGCAACAAACTACGAAAATCGGCTGATGAAGTGGTATCTTAATTTCAAAAAAAGGATATATCATCACCAATAAACATGTTGTACAGGATACGACCGCCAAATATTCAGTCACTTTCTCTGATGGCAGCGTGTATAATGTAGATAAAATCCGATTTGACGATCTCTTGGATATAGCTATCCTCAAAATCATTGATTCCGAGTGAGTCTCTCCTACCGATCTTGATGCAGCGATATTTTTGCCTATCACTACCAATGTTGATATAGGACAATTTGCATTCACCATAGGCAATACCTTGTCTAAATATCCAAATACCGTCACTATGGGCATCATCGGAGGTAGAAACAAACAACTTACTATCAACGGCAATAACCTCTATGTCGGTCTCTATCAGACTGACGCCCAAGCAAATCCAGGGAATAGCTGAGGTCCATTGCTCGATATCCAAGGTAATGTGATAGGCATCACCACTGCTATTGATGAAGGTGAAGGTATGACTTTCGCTTTGCCACTAAGTCAAGAATTTATTGCAGGCACTATCAAGACCATAGAGACGTTCGGAAAAATCTCTAGACCAGTCATCGGCATCCAATATGTTGAAATTACTTCTGCTCTCAAACAGGAAAAGAAATTGACTATGGATAATGGTATTTACATCAAGGATGTACTGACTGATCTTCCTGCATGGGAAGCTTGACTCAAAGTGTGAGACATTATCGTTAGTATCAACAAAATCCCTATTACCAAATATATGCCATTCCTCTATCAGCTCTACACCTTTATACCAGGCGATACTATTTCGCTGGATATCATCAGAGATGGCGAACCACTAGCTCTTACCGTTGTTTTGTGAGGAAATACACAGTAATACTCATATTTTTTGGATAAATATACCACTTATGTCATTATTTTTTTAAATGTAAATCCAAATGCCTTGGGTAAGCCAAAAAAATTTGGAAATAGATACTTTTTGGGGTACACTTGAATATGATTATTTATTTCATGAATCGATCTTATGCCTACGTATATCCCCGATTCCCTCATCAATGAGATAGAAGAGCTCAAGGAATTATGAAAATTCGATGAGGCCATAAAAAAGGTAAACACTATCCTCTTTAGGGATCCGAACAATGAAGATGCACTCTTACAGGTCACCGATATCCAATATAGAAAAGGTGAAATTGGTAAAGCGACCAAAGCGATAGATTTTCTGAATGCAAAAAAGAATAATACTGATCCTCTCGGACTCTATATCAAGGGTGTGCTCGAAATGGAAAAAAATCATCGATTAGAAGCAAAAAAATATCTCCAACAAGCATTGGAGATCACCAAAGCAGAAAATCACGAAATCCTCAGATGCTATGGTCTCTGCGAATATCGGTACGGTAATAGAGAAAAATGACTTAATTTCCTCAAGGATGCATTTCATATCAATAATATCGACGCTGAAGTCATCTATAATCTTATAGAGCTCTATATCCTTGAACATAAATACAAAAAAGCTAAAGATATGATCAAGTACTTTTATAAGCATCGCGAAAAATTACAAACCATCGATAAGGCATTAGATTTTTATGATCAAAAGATCTCGCTTTTCGAAAAATTCATCACCACCCAACACATGTTCAAGAAATAATTTCGAAGTTATCATTTATCATCTTATATCAGATAATGTTAAAAAGTTCACTCTCAAAGATTTTCAAACAAGACCTCGCTCATCTTCTCAAGACTTCCCGGAGCAATGTTTTTTGAGTGAGTATCTTCATCTGATTCCTTCTTTTCCTTCTCAATATCTTTTTGGGAGTCTCATTGTATGCGAACCAATTTACCTGACAGCTCAAGGATAGGCTTGGTATGTATTTTTATATAAAAGATACTACGACTATCTCTACGCTCAGCGGCAGCGATACGGAAATCTACAAAAGAGTCATCACCCTCAAGGACGATCTTGAATCCAAATGACTCAAAGTAATGTTTTCATCCAAAGATGATGCTTTAGCGTTTCTCCAAAAGAAGATCCCTGACGTTGTAAGCAACTTCGAAAAATTTGGTATAGAGAATCCCCTGCCTTCTACCCTTTATGTGATGTTTGATAGCGATAATAAATATGAAGCACTCAAAACTATTATACTAAAAAACAAAGATATCATCCTTAATGTCAAAGATCTCGATACCTGATCCACACTAAAACAACAGGAAAATAGAGTTCTCACTATCATCAACTTAAGCAATTTCGTGGTTGGTCTCTCATATGTAATCATCGCTATTCTTTTCTTCATCATCATCGCCTTTCTTGGATTCTTGCTCAAAAATATTTTTCATACTTTCCATAAGGAACTCGAAGTGAAAAAAATCCTCTGAGCGACCTACAATCAGATCATCCAAGGATTCGTCGCATTGACCGTGAACGTCTTATGATTTTCCTTTCTTATCTGTTTAGCATTATTACTCATCAGCGGAATAAGCATCAATTATTATATCTACAACCTCTTTGATGTAACACTCTTGAGCGTACTCGGTAATATCGCGCTTATTATAGGAATCTTTGTAGGAGAGATTATCGTTGTTGCTGTAATAGGATTCATCTTTTCCTACTTCTTTGCTCGTGCGCTCAACAAAAAGCTCTAGTCTAAAGACTCTCTATTCTAACATAAAAAAAAACAGACCTGCGTGATAGCTTGTCTGCTTTTTTATATGAAATTATTTTACGTTCTATGGACTATAAGCTAATTTGTATTCCAGGTCCCATGGTAGGAGCGATAAATACTTTTTTGATGAGCTTACCTTTGACGCCTGTAGGCTTGTTATCTTCCAATGCTTTGAGAAACGCTTTGATATTCTCCTCTATCTGCGCATCGCTAAAAGAAATCTTTCCTATAGCTGCATTGATATTTCCTGTCTTATCGAGTTTAAACTCCATCTTACCTTTTTTGAATTCTCCCACAGCTTCAGCGATATTAGTTATGACTGTTCCCGCTTTTGGCGAAGGCATGAGTCCTTTTGGACCTAATTGTTTCGCTACAGGAGCGAGTTCTCTGATGAGTTCAGGCGTAGTCAACAAAACATCAAAATCAAGTTTTCCTGCTTTGATATCGTTCAAGAGTGTATCCTTGCCTGCCAAATCAGCTCATGCTTCCTTAGCAGCTTTTTCATCGTCAGTGAATACTGCGATCTTTTTGGTCTTACCTGTTCCATGAGGAAGAATAGTTGTTCCTCTCATCATCTGATCATTGTACTTTGCGTCAGCAAAGGTTTTGACTGCGATCTCTACAGATCCGTCGAATTTGCTGTATCCGGATTTTTTGAGCAGTGCTACTGCTTCATTGATAGGATACGCTTTGGTTGAATCTACTGCCTTAGCAGCTTCTTTCCATTTTTTTCCGTGTGTTACCATGTTTCTAATAGTAAATAAGGTAAAAGTGGTACTAACGCTTACAAAAGCTCCCACGTAATTAATGAATAATGAATAGTGAATAATTAATAATGTTGGTATTGTTACCTCACGAACTATTGTATATTACAATAGATCCTTTCATTCTGCATCATTAATTCTTAATTCTGAATTATTTTTCGACTTCTATACCCATATTTTTTGCTGTTCCTGCTATGGATTTCATCATAGATTCGAGGTTGTCGGAATTCATATCTCCCATCTTGAGCTGAGCAATCTCTTCGAGGTCTTTCTTGGAGATTTTTCCGATCTTATTCTTGTTTGGTTCTCCTGACCCTTTAGGTTGTTTCAATTTTCGAAGAATCAAGTTGGATGTCACAGGGCTTCCTATTTTGAGATCAAAGGATCTGTCTGCATAGATCGTCAAGGTACATTTCACTTTGACGTCAGCTCCTGAAAATTGTTTCATAAGTTCCATTGTCTTATCGTTGAATTCTTTGATGAATTGTCCGATATTTACTCCATTTGCTCAGAGCATAGGCCCTAAAGGAGGTGCTGGCTGCGCTTTCCCAGCCGGTATCTCAAGATTGAGAATGTTAGTGATTTTTCCTGCCATTGGTGTATTAATCAATAAATAAAGATTTGATGTATGCTTTTGACTTATGATACAGATTATACTCCACTTGTATCAGCCAGATGCCGTCGTTCATATAGACGAGCATGATGACCTGTTTATCTTTGTATTCAGGAAGATTGATATAGACCACCTTATTTCCAAAAAGCTTGTTTTCCAAGAGTTCTTGTTCTGTAGCCATAGTATATGTTGTTCCTTTGAGAGCTCTCGCTATGCTTGAAAAGTCATAACTCGGCGTACCTAGATAGATATACCATATCCCTGAACTATCCGTCAATGCATACTGATATTTGATACCCAACTGCTCTATGATGGCTAGAGAACCGTAATAGATACTGGTTCACGAAAGCATCTTTATGGATGAGCTTTTGGTCATCGTTCCCGTCATTGTTTTGGTACTGGAGACGGTAATCCCTGTTTTCATCTTAGTTCCTGTTGTTGAAGTAAGCTGTCCGTCCTCAAAGGATCAGGAAGCATTTTCTTCTTCCAAAGAACTTATAGTCGGCATATTTTCTCAGCTTACGCTCAAGATCTGTATACCGGTTCATGAGTCTTGTTCTTGTAATTGGTCTTTTAGTTCAGTTCATTTCACTTGATACCATACGATATATACAATCATTAGCGCCAAAAAGAGCAACATCATGGAGAATCTCAGGATCTTTTGGTCTTTGGTATACATCCTACTGATCAGTAAGTAAAACCACTTTCTACAGAGAAGCGACGAAACTAATGAATAATGAATAGTGAATAATTAATAATGTTGGTATTTGTTGCTTATAAACTATTGTAAATTACAATAGACCATTTTAGCAAATCTCTCATTTTTCATTATTAATTCTTAATTTTTCATTAATTTGTCCTGTAGTCATATATAAGATTAGCTCATGAGCTCTACCTTATCCAAGTCGATAACGACCGGAGTAAGTCTTCCTAACATTTCGATATTTACGATCGCTGTTCATTTTTCTGCGTCAATATTTCTAACGCTTCCTTTCATTCCTTTGAAGTCTCCCGTTTTGAGAAGGACAACATCACCTTCCTTGAACGGTATTTTGAGTTCTGATCTCTCTTGTGATTTTTTGATCTGCTCTATGATCTTTTCATATTCATCATCGGTCAGCGGGATAGGACGCGTTTCAGCTCCCACAATCAATCTGACTCCCGGGGTATTTCTGATGACATACCGGATCTTATCGTTCATCTGTGATTTGATGAAGACATATCCAGGATAGAGCTTTTTTTGCTTGATTATTTTTTCACCTTTTTTGAGAGATGATTCATTGATCATAGGCGACATATAATCCTCTACTGTCGGTTCAAGATCTTGTTTTTTCATCCTTTCTTTGAGGTTTTCTATAACCAAATCCTCTTGACCGGAAACGACGCTCAACACATACCATCTAAAGTGATTATCTTCAATCTGTCTTTTGATCTCTCAGGTATTCGTTTCTGCTTTTTGCATAGTAAACAATCAAATAATAAAGTCTATAACATAACCTTTATGCTAACGACCCCGACGTTTTCTGGGGGCCGAGAAGTCTGCCTTAAACGATAAAAACGACTAAACGATACAACGCTGTTTTTTTATTGCATAACGCTATAAAATCGTTTGGAAAGACCGGAAAATACCGTATCAGCAGCGATAAAATACACGCCTGCCACAACAATGGCTACGAAAATCGCAATCGTAAGATTGATAAAATCCTTTTTGGTAGGATGTTTCAGCTTTTTGACAGTTTCGAGACTATCATAGATAAATTTCATCATCAGTATTTTTTTTACCAATAAAAAAAAAGTTTGGCACCACTATACTACTAAAGTCCAGTAGTTTTTCAAGTAGAAATAGCAATAATTTTAATGAATAATGAATAGTGAAAAATGAATAATGAATGACCTGTTTTTTTTAATGGACTATCACCATATACAATAGTTCATAATTACAAATTTCCATCATTTTTCATTCTCAATTATTAATTATTCATTATTTTTTTATCCCACTACACAGACATATCTCGTCTCTGAAGCTTCTTTTGCCCCAAAATCTCCTGGATTGACGTACGCGATAATTTCCCCTTTTTTCTTGTTCAGATCTAGGGTTTGGTGAAAAATTCCTACAAGCGGATCCTTGGACTTCTCTATGGAATCGGCTATCTGCTTTTGTTCGTTCGCCTTTTTTCCTGTCTGAGTAAGCTCGATATTCGTCAGCAGGACGATGGAATAGGTATCCATATGATTTTGGATCCGTGAAATGAGTTTTTTTTGCTTAGCTTGGGAAATATTTTTCCCTATGCTGATATGAAGAAGTTCCTCGGTTTCTGTGATCACTCTCAAAAATGGCAACTGAAAACGAAGATGCTTCGATAGAGATTCCTCTTCAGGACCGGAAAGCTTAGCTCCTATTTGAGAAGCGAAATCGCTTATCTTTGATAAAGAATGCTTCCGATATTGACCCAATACTGGTCCGTATCCAGTATTATCCACCAATATTTCCTTGGACTCATCATCCTGACGGGAGATAATGATCATTTTCTTTTTTTTGCTATCTAGCAACAGATACCCGGCAGCTTGAAGCAGTCATGTATAAAAATGCGGTCCTTGCGGGAGGATCGCTATATCATATGTCTTGGAGGACGGCGTAAGCGTAGGAATCAATTCATCAGCTCCGACGACATACCCCATCACCTGCTCTGCTATCACTTCGGGACTCAACATACAAACACACTAAGCCAATAAAGATTGATTTGACGGATTGGACGGATTAGAAATTTTCCTATTCCATCTAATCTATCTAATCCCGTCTATTGTTTTTTTTGAACGAGACTTTTTTTTATCAGGATCACGAACCTGTCCGCTAATCTATCACGTTTTTGCCGTTCTTCCACACCCATAAACACTACCGATGCCATCTCTATGAAATAACTTCTGAAGATCTCATCGATATTCTGCTTGATCATATCTATCTGCGGTTTTTCACAATTTTTGTAGATCACGACAAGATCCATCTCCAGATCGATATTGAATCTCTTGCCGAAGTAGTATTGATCGATCATCACCTCATAGGTCTTGAATAAGGTCTGTAAGTCGTTTTGTAATCAGAAATAGAAAACGTTCTTGAGTGTATCATGAAATTCCGGTTTGATAGAGATTGCCCATCCTTGACCATCTTTATTGACATTGATGATGTTGGCCTCATTGAGAGAATCCACTTGTTTCTTGATAGCAGGAAACGTCCGCTCGATTTCGCTTTCGAGGGCTCTCATAGAGATTCCTTGTCTCCTGAATAAGAGGTATTTGAGGATATCCACTTTTGTCTTGCTGCCGAAGAGTTTCTCCAAGTTCATATAGAAAAAGAAGACCAGATAAATGATCTTCTTTCATATAGGGATTTGAAAAAGAATTACAAGCGAAGCAGGTGTATCTTCTTATGCTAAGGTTGCTTTGTCGGTGATAGCATTGAGATCAGTGCGAGTTTTTCCTGGATTGAAGGTCTTGCTTGGATCGCTACTTGTTTCTTCTACCAATGTCTGACCTTCCCACTTCCCTGTAAAGACTATACCTGCGGCATTTGTATACGTTCCTTCTCACTCCATGTTGTTATTCTTCCATGCTCCCTCGTAGATCCCTCCATTAGCCCATGTATATTTTCCTTGTCAGGTTCTTTTATTATTCTTTCATTCTCCCTCGTAGATATCTCCATTAGCCCATGTACATTTTCCTTGTCAGGTTCTTTTATCATTCTTCCATTCTCCCTCGTAGATATCTCCATTAGCCCATGTATATTTTCCTTGTCCGTCTTTTTTCCCATCTTTGAATGATCAAGTGTAGACTACGATAACAGCACCATCTTCGGTCGTATCATACAGTACGCCCTCTCCTTCTGGCTTACCGTTGACTATTGGTCACTCGTACTGATAGTCACCATATTCAATCACATTTTTGGCAACTCCATCTACGGTTATCTCACTAGATACTGCTTTTGTTAACTTTTTACCATACTGTATATATTGTATGGTTGGTGTATTCAAAGCATTTAGCACTTCTGCATTAACAACGACAGCTAAATAGCTATCAAAATTTTCTGGTATACCATCCAGACTTGTTAGTCATAATAATGATACATAAGAAGGGTTAGCTATCTCATTTATTTTTCCCCATTCTCCTGCTCCTAAGGCGGTAACTTTGTCAAATCATATTTTTCCTTCATATTTTCTAGACACACATGCTCAAATTATCGCTTCGGTAAGTGTCGAAACGCCAGTAAAGCTTATATCTGTAATAGTCTGTGATCAGAGCATAGTTATCATTTCAGCTTCAGTTATTTTTGTCGATCCGATGGTCATAGGACCGATGTTTGTCGCCAAGGCGTTGATATATGGAGCTACTTCTTCCATACCCAAACTCACTAATCCTCTGTGTCCTGTTAACAATTCTATCATTACTGGTTGGAATTTTTCATCTATACTCATCACTTTTTCAAGATTGAGATTCCTGTTTTTGTAGATTTTTTTGAATTGATCGACTTTTTCGGTAACTAGTTCTCCGTCAGTGTTGTAAAAATCTTCTGGAGGCAATTTTGTCAATGAAGATAAGCTAGGCAATTCTTTGATCTTGGTCAAATTATCCTGTTCGTTGAAATATTTATTGTCTGTTCATCCCAAAATAAATGACAATCGTTTGGTAGAAAATTTACCTATTTTCCCATCTCGTTCACCAGCAGTTACACGATCTTTGGCGTTCTTTTCTATAAATAGTGTCTTCTGTTCTTCTGGCAAATTATCATAGATTAGTTGTTGCAATCATTTTGCTCATTCTATAGGATTCTCTGAATCCGTCAGTGCCGTCATAAAATCCTTTTTCTTCAATAATTCAGCGTCATCTCAGTTCCAGACACCCATTCCAGCAACTTCGCTTGGTGTACTGTTACCGCTTTCATCGGTAGTAGAAGTGGCATATCCGACGATGAGTTCTGTCATTGCATTGGCAAATTGCTCACTAGTGATTCCTGGCACCAAAGAATTCGGTGCACTCGTAACCGTTTCTAGGGTATTTGCAGTATCGACTTTGAGTTCAAAAAATTTCTCTTTGAGAAGGGTCTCTTTTTTTGTTTCTAGATCTGTTTTCCATGCATCTAAGATTGTCGTATATTCTGTTTCTGTATAAGTAAATAAACTATCCTCAATTATCCATGTCTTCATATCTTCAATCGTATTTTCTGCCAAGAGTTGGTCTATGGTGATATTCACTTCATCATTTATATCATATGTTTCTCTATATATTGCTTCAAAGTTTTCCAAAAGCCTTGTGTTCCCCCCTTCTTCAGCATCGGCGATTATCTCTCATATACCAAAAGCATAAACATCTTCACTTGTTTCTGTATCTGCCATTTTTTGGATATTAGCTTTTCTCTCTGCGATAAGATCTTTATACACTTGAGAGGATGCTATGATATCTGCACCAATAACTTGAGTAATCATTGCTTTTTCTGTATCATCGAGATAGAGAATATCTCTTAGATCAGCTGTATTTGCTTCTACTTTTTTTACTAAGTCACTATTATACACATGATATGAGACCTTTCCTCATATATTCTCAGCATCATCTGTATAATAAGATCCATCCCCATCTTCATATTCAGCTCTTTTTATTAGATAATTCTTTACCTTGGCATTTACATAACATGTCGGACTCGCTATATACAAGGCTTGCATCATAAACGACAGTACATTTATATAATCGCTTTTTTTCTGTTCATCCATAGTATCTTTTCCTGCCACATATTCTTTGTTCATGTCTGCGTACAATGTATATATCTCGTCAAATTTTGTTTGATCGTTTTGAATATACTCTTTTATCGATGTGCTTATTACGGTTTTGTATGACTCTCACATAAAACCCTTTGCATTGACAAACCATTGCAAATTGGCTCATTCTTTTTGGGAAAGCATGGTCTTGAGATTCTCGACATACTTTTCTTGACTTGTTGCTTCATTACTCATGATAATAGATATAAGATATAAAAAGGTATATTAGATTTTTTGTAATACAGTATCCATCTCTGCCACCTCTGAGGCTTTCACATCATGCTCTTTTGATGTTAATTTTCATAGTATTTCTGATGTCTTTTTGAGTGCGGCATGTTCTGCTGTATTTCTCTCTTCTTGGATTTTTTGATCCACCAAAGTCTGTATAGTATTCACTACCTCATCGCTAAGATTCCCTTTTTCGATAAGCAATTTTAAGCCTCTTGCAAAAGGTGATACGTCTTGTATCTTTTCCAATACTTTGAGGAGATACTCTTTTTTTGTCATGATCATTTTTGTTTAAAAAATTAAATAGTTATGAAGCAATTATACATAGAAAAATTTTTTTGTCAAATTTTCGAGGACTTTTTTTTATATCAAAAAATCTGACAAATAGTCTAAAAAAAATCTGACAGAAGTTGGTGAGTTTTTTTTTGGTGTTTCAGATATTTTAGATGTATTTACAATCTTTGCTATCAAAAAATTTGCATTTTTTGGGATTCTGTATAAAATTATGGTAGATTTATATCTTACACGCAGCTATGTACACATTCAAAAGGTTTATAAACCATATGCTCGCCAATTATTCCATTCTCTTTTTTGGAAGCATCATCATCATCATCGTCACCATAGGAACCTTATGTTTCCATTTCATCGAACGCCGGGACCTCTTCCATTCATTCTACTTCACTACCGTAACCATGGCGACCGTAGGATATGGAGATATGGCTCCCATAACGTACGGAGGGAAAATACTCGCTATATTTTTCTGATTCATGGGTGCTCCGCTCTTCATCGGACTCACCGGAATCATCCTCCAATCTAAATTCCAAAAGATCGTAAGAGGAAGCATTCATGAATATCACAAGGAACTCAAGGAAGCAGCTAAAGCTGCCAAGAAGCTATGAGAGGATCTTCAAAAGGAACACGAACTTCAGACTGAAACCATAGAAGAGATCGAAGAAGCTTCACCAGCAGCAAAAAAAGCTCGATGGAAGAGACTATTCAAAAGAAAATAAGAAAAAGACGGAATAGACGGATTGGATAGAATAGAATCTAACCCACCTTACATCGGTCTAAGCCGTTTTTTTTGTCCTTGAAGCGATGTAGGCCAACGCTAACGCATCAGCAGCATCGTTGAACTCTGGAAAATCCTTGAGATTATATATTTTCATAATACATTTCTGGACAAGGTTCTTTTCAGCCTTTCCATTCCCTGTGATAAATTTCTTGACTTCGATTGGCGTGTATTCTTTTATCTGGATATTGTTTTTCATACACAGCGTAATCAATATTGATCTGATGCCGTAAACAAATTCCGCGTTATTCTGGTTGAATTTCGTAAAAAAGAGTTTTTCCATACACATGGTCTGTATCTTGTTTTTTTTGATAAGTTTGGTGAAGTACTCCTCTATTTCTATCATTCTTTGATACTGATCCTCCCTTGTGGGAGATTTTTTTTCCAATAGAAGAATTCCGGAATCGACGATTTTCATACTTTTATCAATCAATGCATATCATAATTTTCTTACTCAAGGATCAATACCTAATATCAAATTTAGAATTTAGCATGTAAAATTTAGAAAAGGTCTTCTGTGATTCAAGATAATATTTCATATCCTTTATCGGTAATCAAAATGGTATATTCCCATTGTGCTCAAATATCGCCATCTTTGCAATAGAGATTCCGATCATTACGTCACTTATAATGAAAATCTGTGGATGTCACTGCTGTGATAGGTTCGAATGCTAAGACCATACCTGGTTGCATGATGACTTTTTTCATTTCTGGATTCGGGACATTGTATATATGGGGTTTTTCATGTACTTTGTTTCCTACTCCATGTCAGGTAAGTTGTCATAATACTGAAAATCATGCATTAGTAATAGTGTTGTATACGCGATGCGAATATTCGAATATAGCTTTCCCTGGACCGATATTTTTTATTCATTCATCAAGCGATTGTTTTGTCGCCTTAGTTAACGCATATCACAAAGGATTTGCAGCTTCTCATCAGATGACGATCGTGATAGCAGAATCTGTTATTCCTCCATTGTAGGTAATGCCGCAATCGATTTTGAGTACATCGCCGTTTTTCAACACATAGTCATCAGGTATCCCATGGACGACACAATCGTTGACAGACAAACAAAGATTTGCCGGGAATCATTCATACCCTTTGAACGATCCTTTGAGCTTATGCTCCTTGATATAATGCTCTGCAACAAACTCCAGTTCGATCAACGATATTCCCGCTTTTGCCTTACCATGTAGTAAACGTAACAATGCAGTCAAATGTTTCCCTGACGTTCTGATATTCGCTATCTGTTTGTCGTTTTTTATCTCTATTTCATTTTGCATCGTTCCAAAAAATAAGTATAGTAAAATACGCATATTTTTATATTCAATCATCAGTCAATAGCAATGAAAAATATCGAAGTAGAAGTGAGAGCATTTATCGATGAGAGCAGATATCATCAATTGGTGGATTTTTTTGAACAACATGCAAATTTCCTGAAAGAAGATTCACAAACGACCCATTATTTCACGGGCGAACACGATCTCAGGATCCAAAAAAACAATTTTTTCGCCAAAATCCGGATGAAAAAAGGTGAAATCCATGACGATCATAGGGAAGAGATAGAGATCAAATTTGACAAAGAAGAATTTGAAAAACTCAAAGAGCTTTTTGTCTATCTGTGATATGAAATAGAGATCACCCGGTTGAGAAAACGTCTCCAATTCGACTGGGATGGTATCGACGTAAGCTTGGATCATACAAAATGATATGGCTATATCATAGAGCTCGAAATCATGACTACTGATCTGGAGAAAGACGAAGCACTGCAAGTGCTCCGCAAAAAATTCGCTGATCTGGAGATACCGATCACGCCGAAGGAAGAGTTCAAACAGAAATATGAACGATACAAGGCCAATCGAAAAACGCTCCTTGAAAATTAAAAAGACAGATTAGATAGAATAGATGGGATAGATTCTAATCCATCTCTATCGATCTAATCCATCTCTATCGATCTAATATCAACCTACCCTATCTTCTTATTTGTACGTAATTTATTTTTTTCACGTAGATCCTCGTCCTCACTCTCCTCTCTCGCTTTCCGGTAATTCTGAAACTTCCTGCCACTCGACGTAGTGGCATTTTTCTATGATAAATTGCGCTATTTTATCTCCTTCATTGACCGTGAAGTCCTCATGTCAGAAATTAATGAGGATGATACCGATATCACCTCTATATCCTGAATCTATGACACCGGCCAATACATCTATCCCATGTTTGTAGGCCAATCATGAACGCGGCGCTATCCTGCCATAATACCCGTGAGGGATTGCCGTAGCAATATTGGTCTTGAAGAGCTTTCTTTCACCATGTTTCAATACATAGCTTTCCGTGGAAAACAGATCATATCATGCATCGGAAAAAGTTGCCTGTACAGGTATTTTTGCTTTGTCAGAAAGCTTCTGGAACGGAATAGCGATTTCAGCCATTGGATAGATAAGAAAAAAAATAAAACAAGATATTTTATATCTTATAGAACTCTATGATATTTTCAACGGCTTACGTACGTTTTTTTTCTTATCATAGTTTCCTACTTTATTTTTATGGTTTTAAAAAAATACCCTCTGTGAATCAGAGAGTATCATTTTTTTAGCATCAATCCGGATCTTCAAGACAATCGCCTTGATAAGGGAAACGGTCAATACTGTGTAATAAGGTATTCAGCACATGCTTCAAATACGGAAAATCAATATCCAAAGCAACAGCATCCAAATACAATCCTTCTCCGCCATCATCCATACGAAGGCTCGTACAATCATACCAGCCGTATTCGTGTAGATAGTAATCAAACGAAGACGATTGAAACATTGCGCTGAAGAAGAATGTCGTATCGAGGAATTCCACTTCGATTTTTTTTATGAATACGCCTTCTTTGATAGTATCCCAATCGCAATAGAGAAGTTTACATTGACTGAACAGCTCAGAGATGTATTCCTCTTGCGATTCTTTTGGCACCGAGAAATCGGTGACGTTTTGCGCGCTCAGGACACTTGAAAAGAGGAACAAGAACAGCGAAACGATAATGGGTAATTTCATATGATTTGTTTTTTTGTTGATGACTACCATATATATTTACTATCGAAAGTCAACCTTTATAAACATTAGTGCTAAGTTTTGAGTTTTAGGTTTTAAATAAAAGGCTTATCTTTGCATGAACTATTGTGATTATACAATAGCCAACAAGAGAGCAATTCCAATACTTAGCACTTAGCATTTAGTACTTAGCACATTTTTTTATTTCCAGTCTTTGTAGAATTGTGTAGAAAATTCGTTGATAATAGTTGAGTCGAGAAGTAAAATTCAGATTTCTCTATTTTCGTCCAATGAGGTCTGAGAGAGATTCATGCTTCAGAGAAGAAGTATCTTATGATCTATCAAGATCATCTTGGTATGATTGTAATAGTTCTTGAATTTCCTTGCATGATCATCGCCAAAATAACGGACCAGATCATCGTTGTCGTCCGTATCTGCGACGAGCATCTTCACTTCCGGCAAGTCTTTTTTGGTTTTCAAAATATTCCATAATGCGTTATCAGTGATATATTGCGTCTGGATGATGATGGATTCCTTGGCTGAATTCAGCAGATTTTCTATCACTCCCCTGCAATTGATATTACAGACGACAAGATTGGGATGAATATCTTTTATACTCAAATTTTCTCATTTCCAATCCTTCTCAAAGATCATATGTAAACTTGTCCGGACACCAGAATCATAGCTCATGAAGAAATGTTCACGATTCTTCGCAAAAGAGCTGTGCGTCAGATTCGCTGTCTGGATAATAAATCCGCTATCGATGAGATTGACCTTGGCATGCGTATATTCTGTCCCCATCTGCTTGTCGGATTTGATCTGGATACCGGAATATCCACTAAAATATCTGACCAATTCCTTGAGTGTGTTCTGATATTGCTGGAATTTTTTATCTTCGACGATGATCCTGATATTCACGCCGTTTGCTGCTAATTTTTTCAATATGCTTTTGAAATCTTTGTGGGTGAATTCATACGTTCGAAGATCTAATCCTATTTTAGCAGCAGAGAATGCCGTCAATTCCTTATCGAGACTATCTCCCGGTGAGCGGAAAAATTCGCCTTGGATATTTTGCAGATTGCTCAATTGCTTGGTAATGGTCTTGTGACTTGCTTGCGGTGAAGAGGTTCCCCATTCGATCTTCACATCGCCGAATAGGAAACCCATACTGAGAATAACAAGCATTATTATCCGCCAAAGATGTCTTTTCATCAATTTTTTGACAAATAAAAAAAATTATATATAATATATTATAACAAATCGTTTTAGTTTTTCAATAGTTGGTATGAAGCAGCCAAACAGCACACCCAAAGATTATTTACATCTTCCCAATAGGATAGCGTACGATACTTCTATATACACGACCATAGATGCATATATCCAACAGCATCAGCTATGAGAGATCCGAAAAAATATAGCATCCGCTGAACACACTATCAATACTTCAGATCCTCTATCTAGCATGATTTATTGCTTAGATGATGCACAAAAAATATATAACAACGATATCGTAGGCATAAAAAAAGACCTTATGAAACTTGTCCCTGGCATCAGAAAAGCTTTGCATATCAAGAAATGAACATTGAAACAGCAGATCTCCAACGATGTCCAAATACGAAAAGAGCTTATCACCCACAATATTTTCCAGCAAATCCATCTCTACGAAAATCACAGAGAAAGAAACTGAGATATCCTTGAGGTATTATCTTTATGAGCCCCTGCTCATAGCCCCAAGAAAAAAGAAACAATATGAACAACAATGAAGATCCCTTTTCCTGAAGACGTGAAACCACAACAATACCACAACCAGCTCGCCAAGATCCATAGTATCGACGACAGTCGTAATCGTTATCTCACTAGACTTTTGGTGTTCCTTGTTTTAGAAGATGAACTAGCGTAAGCATGTCACGAATAGAGCATTTCATCCCTGACAATAAATCCGTAGAAATAGGATCCTTGATGAAATCCACCAAGGAGTCTTTATCCCGACTCAAAAAAGACATATTGCTTAATCGTAAGGAAATCGTTTCTTCTGACATAGAAGAGAAAAGAGCATGATTCGGCGATTATCTCCAAAAGCATGGTATCGACAGAAACACGTTCCCTAGAGAAAGCTGATTGGGGAAATTTCTCAGGACGTTTAGATACTACGAAGATATCAAATCCATAGCAACCAAAAACAATGTTCCGCTCAGCTACTTTTTTTGACTCAAGATGATCGAAGGAGAAGGAGATCCGACCAATATCAATGTAGCAGATGGATGAACAGGAATCTCTCAGATCCAGCCAGACACCTTCAAATGGTTCTCTTCTCAGCATCTCAAAAAAAACTATAAAGTCTTCTATGATAACCCCAAATACACTGCATACAACTACGATACGCTGATCAAAAAATGAAAAACAAGAAAACAAGCGAACAAGATTATCGCTGACAAATTAGTAGAAATAAGAAAATCATACTGATACGATCTCAACAAACTCATGAAGCTAGATGACAGATTCAATCCCACGATTGCATTGGAATTTTCTGCGAAATACCTGCTCTTCTGCAAAAGTAAAGTCAGCACCAAATCGCTTACCGACAAATCCCGGAACAAATACAAAAACGATCCAAAATATGATTTTGAACGAATGCTCGCTTTCAATGGCTATAACAAGTGACCCCAGAGTTTCTCAAAAAATTTTGAGTGATCGCATATCACTAATCTCAAAAAAAGGATAGCTCAATACAATCTCTATTCCAAAAGACTCACTGATTTATTGAAAGCATGATACAGCTACGATGACATCATGACCAATATCGCTATCGATGATGTTCAAAAACGAAAGAAAACAAACACACAACAAAAAAATACGTTGTTTGCCAAAGAAAAAAAATCCGATCCGATTTCCTCTTTTGAACGTTTGGCAAAAAACGCTAAGATTTCTCTCGAATATCTCAATAAAAGCAAGGACGGAAAACGAAAGGTATACAAATACACGCTCCCCACGAGCAATGATTTTTTTGCACCAAAAGACCTGATGCAACTCATCCATATTTCCAAAATATTCTTATGAAAAACCATCCAGATCACGGACGGAGATGGACTTCCCTTGATCGATCCCCTCAATTTTCCTATCAAAACATGACAATCTATCTATATCAAAGAAAAAATAGTGAAATAAGCTAATTCTTTATCCCGACAACGAATTCTCCCTTGATGGGGAGTTTTTTTGTTGTGATCATTTCGATCGCTTCATCCAAAGTCCCCGTGAAATATTGTTCGAACATCTTGCTGAGTTCTCTCGCGATAGCAATCTTTCCGCTGAATCCATTCAGTTTCAATTCTTCCAATAATTTTTCCATCCTATGAACAGATTCATAGATAAAGACTGGTATTTCTGATTTCATAATTTCTTTGATCTTGGTTTGTCTTCCTTTCTTCGTCGGCAAAAATCCTAAATAAGTGAATTCCGACGTATCGAAGCCTGCGCCTACGATTGCAGGAACAAGTGCGTTCGCACCAGGCAAAACCGTAAAAGGAATCTGATATTCATTGCAAAGTTGGATCAGAGATTTTCCCGGGTCGGACAATCCTGGCGTTCCTGCTTCTGAGACAACACCAACATCATTCGCTTTGATGATATTGAGATAATGAGTTAATTTCCCTTTATCGGTAAAACTGGTCAACGAAAGAAAATCCTTGTCCTTGTAGTCGATAGCATACATACCAAGGAGTTTTTTTGTCGTTCTCGTATCTTCGGAGATGATGTATTTCAGCTCCTTGAAAAGCCTCAACGCGCGAAGGGTAATGTCTTCTTTGTTACCGATTGGTGTGGGAATGAGGTAGAGCATAACTATAAAGTAAACATAAAATTTATTTTTTCTTTTTTTAACAACCTCACCTTCGGCTATTTCGCGAACAACCTCACCCCACCTCTCCTATCAGAGAGGAGTGCAAAACTACTGAGGGCCTCTCTGTCAGGAGAGGAAACAAAGGTGAGGTTGTTTGTCGTTAAACTATTCTGCTATCGTAATTACTCATTTACTGATGTTTATCAATCACTCTTTTTTCATATCGACGAGGATTTTTTTTACTTCTTTGTGTGGAAATTCTTCTTGAACGTCTTGAATAGTCAACAAATCCCTACCCCTAAGGGTCCCCTTCCCTTTATCAAGGGACACCGTTTTTACAAGTTGTTTAAGTATTCGTCCGCGGACTTGTCTGTCAGATCCTTCAAACTTTGACTGTTTACTTAATGGTTTAATCTTGGTTTTCCTTGCAGTAAGTAGCAATGCTCATTGGTCCATGAGTGCGTTATGTCGATCACGAGACTTTCATGATGGAATTATTTTGATTGCGAATTCTTCGAGCTCTTTGGCGGAAATAGTTTCCGGAAGTTTGAACAAGAAAATCAAAACTCTCCTGATATTCGTATCAATAACCGGAACGGGCAGATTCCATGCAAAGGACATGATAGCCGCAGAAGTGTAAGGACCGATTCACGGTAACTTTTGTAGTTGAGCTCTTAAAGCAGTAACATTGACCGAATTTCTAATTTCTAATTTTGAATTTCTAAACACCAGTCCATTCTCAATTTTCAATTTTCAATTTTCAATTATCTTTTTTGCGCACTCTTGAAGTCTGAGAGCTCTCGAGTTGAATCATAAGCCTGATCGATGACGAAGTAAATCCGTTTTCGAAGCATTTGCAAGTGTTGTATAGTCAGGAAAATCTTTCATTCGTTGATGAAAATACAGCACTACCCTATCCACCTGTGTCTGCTGGAGCATTACCTCAGAGATATGGATTGCATAAGGATCTTTAGTCATTCTTCGAGGGAGTTTGCGACCGTGTCTGGTATACCGGGAAAGGATATTCTGTTGTATCTTTTTGATATTCATACATCGATAAAAAACATTAAATGTTGTCTCCCTTTATAACGGGAGAAGGCGAAGCTAGAGGGTTTATGGACAAAAGTACTATAGTCCATAAATCCTCCCCCACTCTGTGGTTCTCCTCCTTTACAAAGGAGGACAGTATTTTTGAATTACAGAGAGAAAAGTACTACTATAGTAAGTATGATCCGTGCCGTAGCGATCAATCGGAATCTGGTGAGGAATTTTCCTTTGATAGTCTTATGGCGGAACGCTTGCATACCGAGAATCGCTCCTATCCATCCTCCAAGTGCAGTAAAAATAAGAAGATTTTTTTCTGAAATCCTTCGTTTCTGTGCGGTTGCCTTGTATTTATCCACTCCTCGAGCGATGAAGGTAAAGAGGTTGATGAGGAGAAAATATCGGATAAGTAGCTGTGCTCGTGTCATTTTTATTAATGCAGAATATAAAATACACCCCGGAATTTTGCGGGATTCAATTCAAAATACAATGTAGTGTTATAGTCATAAGTTTCAAGCATAAAAAAGCCCCGTAGCAAGTACGGGGCTGGCTCCCGTAGCAAGTACGGGGTTGTATGTTTTTTTGTTTTAGTGGATTTATTTTTTCTTGGTTGGTTTTGGTTTTGTTGTTTTTAGAATAGTTACTATAAGCCACACACTAAATATTGCAACAAGTATCTTGGCGATTGTAGCTTTGTTGTCTGCTAATAGTTCTTTACTATGATCTCGTCGTCAGAAGTGGTAAACGGAACCTGTAACAACAACTTCTATAGGCGAAACTTTACGGATTCTTATTGCAAATGTATCTCCGGCATTGTAGCTATATCAGTCATCTATCGTGTATGAGAGACAGCCATGGATATCCCCTGTCTGTGTTTTTGGAATTTCTAAATTAAATTTGTGATATATTTGACTTCCCCCTTTGATAAACATTTTTTTATCAGCCTCATAGTTTTGTATATATGTAGAAAATGTGTTGTCCATTACATTTGAGTCACATAGATATGCTCCATTTTGATCTTTGTTTGCTTGTGTAAATCAGATATAAAAATTTATATCATTTGGTGTGTTATTGAACAACACAACACACATCTTCTTTGTTTGTCCCGGGCGTAGTGATATTACTGCATTGGAAGTTAGTTTTTCTTCTATCAGTCAATCATTACAAAAACGAAGTTTTGTACCTTCTATATCGTTTATCATAGTATCTTTTAGGTTTAGATCAGTCAATACTTCTTCTGCATATGTTCATGATCAAGCAAAAAACAAAGCTAAGACCGATAGAATCATTACTCCATATATGTTTTTCATGCCACAAATTTTGAGATATAATAAAGTTAGTTCTTATATTGTTGTATTTGTTGGTGTATTTGTTGGTGTATTTGTTGGTGTATTTGTTGGTGTATTTGTTGGTGTATTTGTTGGTGTATCATGATGTTTTCTTGGCAAGACTATCTTAGCCAAAAATGCTAGTATCAAGACTATTACAGCAACATATACCCATGAGAAAAAGAATACCTGACCTTTTTCTGTAATCGTTCATCCTTTTTGGATATCTGGATCCAGTCCTGATATATCAAAATCAAATCTAGGTGTATGTTGTATAGTAAGTTTTACGCTAAAAGGTCATTTATAAAATGGCAGCATGCCTACGACTATCTCCACATCTCTCGTTTCTCATGGCATTACTTTTTGTACATTCATAGAAAAAGGTTTTTCAATACCCAATACATTATATGCCTTACCGGTAGCCATCATATCTTGTTCTACATTTCCTTTGTTTTTTATACGAACATAGAGTTTCATAGTATTTTCTTCATCAATCATTGCCTTTATCTTTTTGTTTGTTGTATAGACTCCTCCACTTAGGTTTTCCAATCATACAGCATTACTCACAGACTCACCTCATCCAACAAAAAATACCAATGGATACACTTTATTTACAACCAAATCAAACATTCATCAGGCCATTCATTCTCCTTCTGATTTAGCAAGAGCATATGCAATACATCCATATTGAGATCAACTCATACCTACAGGAATCAATATTTTTTCTTTAACTGTTACTGGATGGTCTTTATCTATATCAAAAGCTCTTGCTTCTTTGTTGACAAAAAACTTGCTGAACGCATTCCCTGTTCATTTGTCTGCATCACATACAGACACTCATGCAGATATATAGGATACCGTGAATCCATAGACTACTTTTCTTGTCTCTTCAGAACTCGTAGAAAAATTTAGACATATTTCTTCTTCTGTCCCTGCGATAAATTGGAAAGTCCTTTTTCATGCCATAAAATTACTACCATCTGTGTCATCACAAAAACTGAAACCTATATCTTGCACATCTGCCTTACTAAATCCGAAAAACAATGTTCCAAGGATAAAAAAACATCAAAGGATCCTTTTGTACATATTTTATATTATCATATAAAAAATAGCAATTATTGTATGTATATATCTCAATTATCAATACAAGTTTTACCTTAGCATTTCTTCTATGTTTTCTGCTTTTTATCATTTTATATTAGTTTATTTTTTTTATTTTTAAATACATTCTATTGACAAAGCATACTCTTTAATATTACATACAACAATTAATAATTTTCCATTTTATGAGCAAGATATCATTTTATACACTATATTCTACTTATTTTTTCTTATGTTAAAAAATTTGACAGATTTTTTTTTCTGAGTATACTTATACCTGTATATGATACGACACCACAATAAAATAGGAAGATATGATCATTAACAATTTATCATTTGATCTATACTCTTTTTCATAACAAAAGCGTATGGAGTCGTTATCTTGATACTTATAATGTATATGTATTGGGATATTCGACTATATTATATAGTCTAGGATAACCTAGATACGGCAAGCCGTATCAAATTTTTTATATCGTAGTTTGACACACAAATGAAAAATCTATTGAAAATCGGAGCCCTTTCATTGGCTCTTATCGCTTCTCTCTTTTTATTAAACACTGTTACCAATGCAGCAACTGATACCGGTCAAGTTAAACTTAAAATTACCGGTATGAGTGGACACTGCGAATATGGAAAAAATATTGATTTGGGATCATATGCTTGGAGCACAACTGCACATACTGTATCATGAGACTTCCTCTCAACTACAGGTACTACGAGTGGTACTAATGTATGGAAATGTATGGATACTGCTGGAATTTCCGCATGGCAGCTTACTATTCAATCATCCAATCTTACTGGTCAGTATGGACAAGTAATCTATGCAACAGGTGTCAAAATTTATAACTGATTAGGTGTTCCCAGTAATGGAATTTGTACAGCTAATGCAGCAAACAATGTTGCTGGAGCAATCATTTCAGGTTCTACCGTCATGTTTTGAAAAACTGGTAACCAAGGACAGGTTTGTACTGTAACAGTTACAGGTGTTAAACTTAGTGTAGATATCCCTGCTAATCAGGCTATAGGTATGTATACTGGTGTCTTAACTATTAATGTACCTAGTCTTTAATTATTATACCAATACTAGTCTAGAAAACAAAACTAACCGTTTTGTATGTCCTAGACTATATAATATATCAATTCTATCATAAAAAAAACCTAGGAAAAACTTCCTAGGCTTTTTGTGATATAGCAATAGTTTATTATTTTTTTGTAGGCTGTTTTTTTTCTTGTTGTGTATTTTTCTTCTTACCTGTCTTTACGATGGTTAACACCAATCGGATAACTAGAATACCGATAATTATTTTAAGAAGAACATTTCTATTGGTAGCGTAGATATCCCTTATATCATCTCGCCATCAGAATTGATATACTCATCATGTCACTGTGATTTGCATAGGCGCAGTTTTGCGGAATACCAAAAGGAATACTTGACCTGGGTCCATTGTTTCTTCTTTATTTATTTTATATCCAAGACATCCATATATTTTATTCCCTGTATAATCCTTTGGGACATATATTTTTACTCTCTTCACTACCTGTGTTTGTGGCTCTATGACAAATTCTGTAACATTAGTCTGATCTATCATTTTTGAAAAATCATTTTTTGTAGTCATATCATCATCGCAAGAGATTCATCCATCTTTATTTATATTCGTTGACGAAAATCAGAATTTAACATCAACTGCCTTATCAGAGGAAATATTAAAAAACAGCATACATATTTCTTTCCTCTGACCAGGTTGTAATTGCATCTTTAAATGATTCGTAAGCTTATTTTGCTCAAGCCCATCATTACAAAATTTTGCTCCGATAATATTAAGATCATTCACTGTATTACCTTTGATGCTTTGAGTAACTATTTTACTTTCTTCTCCTGTCTTAAAAAAATTATCTTGATTATCCGCTGTCTGTGCATGCGTAATTCATATGCAGAGCAAAAACAACACGCCAACAGACATCATTGATCGCACTTTTTTATTTATCATCATTTTCTATTAACTCATAAAAAAACATTATACTGAATTTATTGTATACTTGGTACACTTACCTGTTTTCTTTTTGGAAAGAAAGCCTTATATATAATGAAAATCAATATTACTAATAATATAACTACAGCCCAAGAAAACATAAATATCGATGCACTCTCTTCGATGACTCATGTCTGTTTTAATTTTTCATCAATACCTCATACATCGAAATCAAATGCCGGAGTATTCTGAGCATAAAGTTTTACACTAAAAAATCATTTATAGAATGGAAGTCTTCCAATATCTGATGTAAATGTAAATTTTTCTCATGGAGTGAGTCTCTTATGATCTATAGAAAAGCTCTTTTCAAATCAGAGAATATTATAGATTGTTCCTGTTATATTTACATCCTGAGATATATTTCCTTCGTTTTCCACCAAAAAACTCATTTTTAGTTTATTGTCTTGATCCAATTCTGCTTTGATTCTTCTGTTTGTCGTAAAAACACCACCGCTGAGGGGGATAATTTTTATTGCATTTTTAATAGTTCCTTCTCCTCAAACAAAGAGATTGATATGTGCTGTCCTACGAACAACTAGGTCAAACATTCCTCCCATACCTTTGTATTCAGGATCTTCAAGTTTGTATGCAACACATCAATAGACAATACCGCTCATTCATAATGGGATTTTTATCTCTTCGTCTACTGTCTGATAGGTATGACCTTCTACGCTTACTTTTCTCTCATGAGTGAATGGGATGAATTTGGAAAATTTATTTCCTGTCGTCATATCTGCTTCACACATTTCTTCCCCATATTTTCCTATTTTACCTTCAGAGAATCCATAAACGAAATCAATGGTCTTATCTCATACATTAAAAAAATATAAACAGATATTTTTTCCTTCCCCTGCGTCTGAAGAAAGGGTTATGCTACTTTTCAATTGATCGTTTCCGGTACCGTCATTACAAAATTTCAATCAAACACTATTCATATCCGTTTCCTTAAATTCACCGGCATGTGAATAATTGACCAGCAAAAAAGAGCATCATATCAATACAGCAAAGCAAACAAGTCATTTCCTATACATCATTTTTATTTTTAAAAAATTAAAATATACAAAAACAAGATCTGTAAATCACAGATAATTATCTCTATATGCTATACAAGGACTATTTCAGTATTTTATCTATTTTTTTTTGTTTTTTTAGTAATCAATATATATTTTTGTATATATTTTTTATTTCTATCATTGACATTAATATAAATCTAATACAAACTAACAATATATTTAGAAGGGTGATGTATGTATAGAATATTATACGTTCAAAAATTTGACAGGAAAAAAAATCTGAGTATACTTATCATACACAAAAGGAAGTATATGGATCATTAACAGAGTAAAAATGATATATAATCTCCCCTCAAACAGGAAGATTATATAGTTGTTATCTCGATAATCACTCATTATATCATTTCGTGATTATTCGGATACCCAACTATATTATATAGTCTAGGACTACCTTGATATAGTAACCGCTATATAAAGGATTTTATATTATATTTAGAAACACAAATGAAAAATGTATTTAAAATTGGAGCTTTATCTTTAGCTCTTATTGCATCTGTATTCTTATTGAATACAACTAATGCAGCTCCAAATACTGGAGTATTGCAATTGCAAATTACTGCTGGTACAGGATCTTGCCAATATGGTACTTCATTAAACCTTGGAGCAAAACAAGCTTCATATTCTGCTTTGACGTTTACTGGAAATTTCCCAGCAGCATTCCGGTGTGAAGATAATCAAGGTACCCAAGCCACATGGCAGCTTACTATGGCATCTAGCGTACTTACTAATGCCTCTAACTCTGCATATACTATCCCAGCTGCAAGTGTAGAAATGATGAATACCCCAACTCATGTAACTGCCGGTGATTGTGATCGAAATACAGGAACAATATCTTATACTGCTATAGACTCTACTCAACCTATCCTCGGAAAGGTAAATGATCAGGGAGCTGTTTGTAAAGTACAAGCTGATACCGTCTCTTTGAAAGTTACAACTGCTACTAACCAAGCTGTTGGAATCTATACAGGTACTCTTACTGTTGATGTACCTAGTTTCTTGCTGCCGTAGGATACCATCAAAAAAAACCACTACTAGTCTAGCACACAAAACCCCCGTTTTGTATGTCCTAGACTATATAATATATCAACAAACAAATGAATAATGAATGATTGAGAATGAATAATTCTTATTTTTTCTTGTTATTACAGATATAATCGTTCACTTTATGGTTGATTTTTTTTGGAGTTTGCGTACATATACAGTATATTTATCTTCTGTATGAAGAGATGCCCAAACAAAAAAGATTTTTTTTGATAAGTGGAATACTTTTTGCTATAGTATCTTCATTCCTCTATTCTACGTATGCAGAAGAGGGTACACTCACTTTGGAAATCACTTGACGCGGTCTCCGCCACGGCACTCCAGAAAATCTCTCTCTCTGAACTATTACTAGTTCTCCTGGAGACCAATATATCAGCGGACATTTTACCCAGCCTTTTTGGGTGGAAGATATCGAAGGATATATGACTGGTCATTATACTACTATTCAATGTGCTGGAGTCTATGGCCCTAACAACACTATCCTTACCTGAGTAGAGCTTATGGCAGGAGATACTGAGCCAGAACTTCTTATGGGGATGACGGGAACTAATGTCTTTATCAACCCTATGTTACATACCTATACGAGCATTATAGAACCCGTCACATACATCTACAAGACCACTGATACCAACAACATATGAATAGTGAACAAATATGGCGACAAACCATGGCTCAAAATACTTATACCGCCTACTTCTCCTGCAGGAATCTATAGCGGAACGATAGTATTTAGTTTCTATATGGACGATTAAACGTTGAAGCGACTAAACGATGAAACGATGTCTTATTATATATGTAGTATAGTAAAAAAAATCCGCTGATGCGGTTTTTTTTATATTTTCTTTTTTTAACAACATCCTCTTGGGCTTTCGTGTAAACAAACTCACCCCATCCCGTAGCTTGTACGGGACATGCTCTCTCCTATCAGAGAGGAGTGTAATTTTACTGAAGTCTCCTCTGATAGGAGGAGAAACAAAGAGGAGGTTGTTGGCTCTATCGCTAGTCTCCCCTCGCCACCATCTTGATAAACACATCACTTGGCACATTCACACTTCAGATAGCTTTCATCTTTTTTTTACCCTCCTTCTGTTTCGCTAACAACTTTCTTTTTCTCGTAACATCGCCTCCGTAACACTTCGCAAGGACATCTTTTTTCATAGCGGCGATATTTTCCCTAGCGATCATCTTGTTGCCGATTCCCGCTTGCAATGGAATAACGAACAAATGTTTGGGGATCAGGGTCTTTAATTTTTCCACCACTTCCTTTCCAAGATAGTAGGATTTATCCTGATGAATAACCCGGCTCAATGCCTCTACTTTTTCATTGTTGATATAGACGTCCAACTTCACGAGATCTGCGGGCTGATATTTTTTGAACTCATAATTCATCGTCGCATACCCTTTGGTCGCGGATTTTAGTCTATCGTAAAAATCGATAATAATCTCGCCCATCGGCAATTCATAGTGCCAAACTACCCTCGTCTCGTCGATATATTCCATATTCGTAAGTTTTCCTCTATATTCCTGGCAGAGCGACATAATGTTGCCGGCATACTCTTCTGGCCCAACGACCTCTACAGCCGCTATCGGTTCCCGGATTTCATCTATAATCCCCTGCTCTACCATATCTGCTCATGACTTCACTACGAGCCAAGGTTTCAGTTCTTCTTTTGTTTCAAGAGAAAGATCTTCCATTCATTCTGCATCCTGCATTCTGAATTCTGAATTCTTGAGAATATATTTGTATAGTCCCGTCTTCAATAATGTTGCGATATTGTTTTCTGATTTTATCGGTTCGATGGAAAGATTCTTGGATTTGACCAGATAGATAACGGTCGGTATCGTGAAGATCGTATCGATATTATATTCCCTGGACAATCTCTCTTTGACGATATCCATATGCAACATACCAAGAAAACCGCATCTGAATCCGAATCCCAACGCTTTGGAATCTTCCAGTTCATACTCTATCGCACTATCATTGAGCGATAATTTTTCCAGACTATCTTTGAGCTTATCGTAATCGTTCGTATCCAACGGATAGACTCCCGCATACACGAACGGCTTAACTTTCTTAAATCCAGGTATAATATAAGAGGATAACTGAAGATTTTTTTCAGAAGATGACAGAAGATTCCTCTTATATTCCTTTTCTAATCTTTTGTACAATAATTTCCTTCATCCAAAATCGAGCAACAGCCCAACTTTCATATCCGAACTATTAATGTATGTCCTTATCTGCTTATAATCTATATCCTGAAGGAATCATTTGGATTTAAGCTCAATGATTACCTTATCACTCACAATTAAATCAGCATATTGATTAGCTAATTTCGTGTCTTTATACATAAGATCCAATTGTACCTCTTTTTTTACTTTCAATCATTTTTGTTCCAATTCATGTATTAACGCCAATTGATAATTTTTTTCTCTATTTCATCATCAAAGATGTTTATGGACTTCCATAGCGCATCATATGATATCATATGTCAGCTTATTTATTTCATCATTTTTGTCATCAATAATTTTCTGATTATCATCCGTAATCATCTGTTTCTTCATTTTCGGTAATCATCAGAGTATAGTATCTCAGATTTGTACATCCCTGACAGACTTCTGTCCCGTTACGATATACCCGATCTGTCATTCGTGCAGCATCTTGTCTGCATAATATTCCGGCGTAAAATGTCCGACTTCCGTAGGTTCTATCGTGTTTTCAGAATAGATAAGATTCAAATTTTCATAGGCTTTTATGGAACCATCAACTACTTTTACATATGCCAATACTCACTTATATGGATCATAGACAGAATCGAAAATAAGCGCTCTGGTAAGATTGGTAGAAGGTGTAAGGTAGGAAGTAGAAGGATTTCATTCTACCTTATACCTATTACTTTCTACCTCTTTAGGTCGATATTTCTTGCTATGTGACTTCTTAAAATTTTCTGGATCCTGGATCCTTTCGATAATAGCATCCAATACTTTATCTACTCCCTCTCCCGTTTTCCCTGATACTTGAATAACCTCTGACTTATCTATCCCGATCACATTCTCGATCTCGTGCGCCACTCTTTCGGGATTGGCTGCCGGAAGATCTATTTTATTCAATACCGGAATAATAGTCAGATGTTGATCTATGGCTTGATAGAGCGTTGAAAGCGTTTGTGCTTGGATTCACTGACTTGCATCAACGAGCAAAATTGCTCACTCTACGGCTGCAAGTGAACGCGAGACTTCGTATTGGAAATCCACGTGTCCCGGAGTATCTATAAGATTAAATTCATATCCTTTTCGCTGCATCCTAGCAGGAGTAAGCTTAATGGTAATTCCCCTTTCTTGTTCGAGTTCCATGCGATCAAGCACTTGAGCATGATCAAGCTTTCTGATAGCTCAAGTAATTTCGAGCATTCTATCGGCGAGTGTGGATTTTCCGTGATCTATATGTGCGATAATACAAAAGTTGCGTATATTCATCATTCCCGTACTAATAAAACAGTGGATGATAATAGGGAATTAGCGGAAGAATGCAAGAAAGAGTTACTATACTATATAGCATTTATTTCTTCTTTTAGCCATCCAGGAAAATCTCATGTAAGGATTTCGTCCTTAGTTTTTCGCATATAATTAGTATGTTCAAAGCTTAATGTAATTTTTCCTCACAAATATTTTGCCAAGAAAGTTATTCCTACCAAATGCAGATCATTTTTTACAAATCCTCGTACCCTACTTGGTTTACCTATTTCAACATCTATTCACAACTCCTCTCTTACTTCTCTCTTTATACCATCTTCTACTTTTTCTCAGAATTCCAATCTTCCCCCAGGGATATCATAATCATTAGGATTCACATCATCCTTATCACTTTTGTAAACAACAAGAATCTCATCCTGATTATTGACGATAAGCGCTTTTGTAGCGACTCAGAAGGTTTGTGACATGAGTATGTTATTATACAATAAAATCTTTCAAAATTTTTTCTATAATGCTTTTTGTTTCTTCTATACTATCTATTTCTACATATTCTTGGTCTTGATGTGCCAATTCCCATGGTCATGGTCAAACAAGAATACAATCTCAACCAATATATTCATTAATCAGTTGTATATCTGAGTACCCAAACGTATATCCATTTTCCGCATCACCATACTTAGTATATTTTTTTATCAACTCTGTTTGAATCAATGGATTGTGCCACATTTTCTTTTTAATATCTATTATTTCTATTCATTTTTTTTCAAAATATTCATACATAAAACGTAACAAATCTTCATATGTAAAACCATTTCCTAATCTTAGAGAAAATATTCCTTTAGCAACATTAGGGACAATATTGTCCTGACATATAATTTTTCAATCTTTATATATTCCTCATGACATACTAGCAAGATTTGTGAGAGAAATATATCAATAAGCATCTTTTGATTGAATATATTTTTCTAGGTATTCAACAAAATGAACATATTCTTCTATTGCATTAATACCCAAATTTTTCAATGCTGAATGTACAGATTTTCCTTTTATTTCTAGATAAATAGTAGCTACGCCCCTAAATCAAGTATAGATTTTGTTGTTTGTAGGTTCTGTGACTATTGTCAGTTTAGGATGTATCTTTTTTTTATATGTCTCTGTAAATTTTTTCATTCATAAAAAATCATATTCTTCGTCCGCATAGCAAAGCACTCGAAATTTTATATTATTTTGTATCATATATTCTATTAAAGAAATATTTATCGCAACACCGGCCTTCATGTCAACTGCTCCTCTACCATACAATTTATTTCATTCAACTTTTGGAAAAAATTGTTCTTTAGAAAATTCTGGGACAGTATCCACATGCCCTGCAAGTATTATATCAGGATTATTGGTATTCTTTATAATAAGATTATATCTTCCTTGATCATTTATATCCTGATGCTCATATATCAGCATGTCACGATACATTTCATAAACATATTTTTGTATAAACTCCATAGCAGTGTTTTCGTTCTTAGTCGTATCGAAACCAATGAGTTGTTTAGTTAATTCCAGCATATTTGTACTACTAATAGAATAAAACAACTTCAATATAGGTTAATACAATATATCAAAAAAATTTATATTTTTTTATACTTATACTTTTCTAATTTTTTTTCTATATCTCTATATTTTTTACCACAAAGCATTCAACCAGCAATAAAATCTTCTTGAGTAACATCTACAAGACAAAAGTCAGGCATTTGAAAATTATCTTTTTCCTCAATAGAATCAAATTCAAAATCTATCAAGATTAATCATTTTAACTCATCTTGAAATATATCTATTTCTGCATTTTTTCCTTCATACGTATACATATATCTTATTTTACGTACTATTTTTCCATCTACGGTTTTTAATACATTGAATTCTTCTTCTTTTAATGGTATAGTAAACTCCTTTTGACAAGAAGCATCATTTTCATTAACCAGTTCTTTTTTTGTTATTTCATATTTATTTCCATTTTTACGTATTCTTAACTTAGAATGTTCATTCTCCTTAGGAATATAAATATCCAATATTTCTTTATATACACATTTTTCCCATCAAGATGGAAGATATTTTATTAAATACGTTTTTTCTAATTCTATCATGCAATATATTTTAAAGAATAAAAAACACACTTACTTAATATTCAATATTTTTATAGTTTTAGATTTTCCATTAAATGTGAATTCAAAAACATCTCCAACTTTTTTTCCTAAAAGAGCTTTTCACAATGGTGCATTATATGCTACTCTTCATTTTATATTAGAACCATATCATCATATCATTAATGTATTCAAAATTCATTCTATTTCAAACTCAACAACTCTACCAATATGTATTGTATTTGAGATAACATTTAGATTTTCCAAAACCAAAATTTTACTATTACTAATAATATGATTCAATGAAACTATCATTGAAGATATCATACTAACATTTCTATTTGCATCTTCAAAATCAAAATTATCGTGCCAAGTATCTCATCATTGATCACATGATTCTCACATTCTTTTATATTCATCTGCTAAATTTTCACTCAATAACGATTTTTTTTTAATAATATTCTCAAATTCATCTGAGAATAAAATAAATTTTTCTGACATCTTCAATACTATAAATATATAAAAAAACATTAATTTATAAATTTTAAAAAAATATTTCAGGACATTCCTTAATGTTTTTTATTACTTTTTGAAATCATCCAATATAGAGATCGGTCATTTTACTATCTTCCTCAAATACTCATATTGGCATTTTAAAAGAATTTTTGAATACATATTGTGCATTGGAATAATCATCATATTTATCATCTTTTCATTTAACATCTTTTCATTTAATATCTTTATATATCCTAGATAAAGCAAATCCAGGATCAGTAAATAGCTTAAAATCATGAATCGGTCTTATTGAATCAGGTTTTTCCACCTTTTCTAATCATTCAGCATTAAGAGCTTTTATAAATACATTTAATGGGACATTATTTGCTTTTTTTTCATCATATTGCATTAATAATGCGTATCGACTAGGTATTTTATTATTATATTCGGGAAATTTTAGAAAGTCTGTATGAGACAATACATCTATGATTCTTTTCGCATATTCATTTTTATATTTAATTCGTTCATCAATATGAGAGAATTGTTCATTAGCTATAGCTATAGCCAATGGATGAGCCCTAAGTTTGAGACCAAATCATGTCGTTGCATATCAACCAAGAATTCCATCTTGATCTATTTCCTTTTTACATCTTTTATTATAGTGTCACAACAATAATGCTCTTTCATATATTTTTTTATTATCTGTCAAAAGAATACCTCATTCTCATCATGTAATTATCTTTTGCCCTTGCAAACTCCATGCAGCCACATCTCAAAATGCACCTGTTTTAATGCCTTTGTAACTAGATCAATGTGAATGAGAACAATCTTCCAGAAGATATAATCAATATTTTTGCGATATTTTTTTAATTTCATCCATATTACAAGGCATTCATCGCATATGTGTAACGACAATCGCCTTTGTTTTATTGGTTATCTTATTTTCTATTTTCGAGGGATCTATATTTCCATCGTCTAAACAATCACAAAATACTGGTTTTATTCACATATATGACAATGGACTAACTGTAGCAAAAAATGTATATGTAGGACATATTATTTCATCTCACTTTTCAAGATCTAATCATTCATACATAGCCAATAATGCACTTGTACCTGAATTAAATGTCAATGCATATTTTTTTTCATGATATTCTCAAAACTTTGATTCAAATTCTTTAATAATTCATCATCCATCATATATAGATATATCTTTATCTAACTGTTCTAAAACAGCATCGCGAACTTTATCAGTTATTTTAGGTCGTTTAAATTGTTCTTCTTTCGAAATTATGGTCTTTTCTCATCATAGCATTGCTAATCAGCTTTTTATCATTTTTCATATAATTTTAAAAAAATAAAAAAATTATTTGCATTTACAATTACTACCAAGCATAGAAAAAGCATTATATAATTTATCAGCAAATCATTCTTCATCATTTGTTTTAATAATTTCAAATGCATTAATATAATTATCACTATTTCTACATATTTTAATATTCCCATCAGGCGTCAGGAATAAGTCATTATTTTTATTACAAAATTTTCATGAATTTATCTTTTCAGAAGCTTCAGAACAAAATATTTTCGTTGAAAATATTTTTATTTGCCCGTCATCGAATTCTCTTTGTCTTCATTTACCTATTTTTGAAAATTCATTTTTTTCTAAAAAATCCTCCAAATTCTTTATATCTATGAATCATTCTGATTGTTTAGGATACAATTCCATATATTTTACCGATGCTCAAATATTTTTTGCAAATTTTATATATTCCATTATATCTGACTCTTCTGCATTTAATCACTTAACAAAAGCGGAATTTAATCTTATCTCAACTTCAGGATATAGATCTTTTACTTTTTTTATCCCATCAATTACCGTTTGAATAGAATAATCTTTACGTATCAATTCTTTATATTTTATTTCATCTAAGGAATGAATAGAAACATTTATTCTATCTACATATTTGCCTATATCACTTTTTTCAAGAAGTAATCAACCATTTGATACTAACGTTATATATCATCATTCTTCTTTTATTTTCTTTGTTATTTCTACTATATCATCACGTTTCAATGGTTCTCATCAGCTTAATGTTGTAGAATTTAAACCAAAGTATTTTTTTCATACATTATATATAAATCTATAATCGTCAGAATTTAAAAGAGGTTTTTCTGTCCCATGCAATCCTTCCTTATGACAAAAACCACAATCATAATTACATTCTTGTGTAAGAACCATCCTAATTTCTCTTTGAGTCTCATTTTTATATTTCAATTTTTGACATACATTATTATTAAATTTTAATTCATTTATCCTAGTATCTAACATTTTATATAATAATAAATAATTAAAACACTGTTTTGTCGTCTATAAACCGAACACTCATATCATTTTTCTTTCTTACAATATTTTCCATATTTCTAATTCATTTATTCAATCTATTTGATTTGAAATCCATATATTTAATAAATAACAAATCGTTCAATCTATTATTTCTACCTCTCTCAGATCAATTTATTATCATCTTTTCAATATCAGACATAGGAATAAATTCTCATTTAATTTCTCCAAATTCATTCATAGAATTTTTAATTTTCACATCTACCACCTTTGTAAATTGGTTTTCCCAATCATTATGCATCAAATATTTTATTATATTTTGGATATTAAATTCTTTCATATTATTTTCCGTTATATTTAGTAGTTCTATAATAGTTTCTATATAATCATATCACGCTCTAACATGCCTACTATGTATTCATACATCAGCATTATTGTTTATTAGAATTTCTCACTTCTGATTAGTAATCAAAAAATCAACAGACCTATGTATATTATAAAAATCTTTATTCGAAGAATTTATAGTGTCACAATCGCCGTGACAAAATTTACTAAATTCTACAGTAATATTTCATTCACTCTCTTTTTCCTTATCTCTAATATCGACTATAGGTAGCAATTCGTATTCATTTTTTTGATCATCTTTTAACTCATCAAAACTTTTAATATCTAATAATTCTTTTATTATATTTGAGTAATTATTTTTTATAAAAAATAATTTATCTTGCATAGAAGAATTAATAGGTAACCTAATGATGTTTTTAAATATTCTGTTTACATCTCATTTATTAATATTTTTCATTTATGAAGCATCAGTAATAAAAACTTTTTTGTACGCTCGTTTTATTACCATTCCAAAAAAAGAAAAAAACTGACAAAACAAAGAAAAAAAACTTTTGGCTTATTACCTAATAATTTCCCTGAAAAAACAAAAAAATCGACCTCCATGGCCGATATTTCATCACTTTTACCGCTATTATTTATTTTCCTTGCGCATCTTATCCAAAACCGCCTTCCGTTCAGCTTCTGTCCTACTCTGGAACGGCATAGCAAGCATTTCTAGCTGTCTAATCGTCTTCTTGTCAGACGGTATCTTGCCGAAAATGATATAATAATACAGTTTATCATACAGCAAGCTGCACGAAGCGACCAACTCCTCTACCCTTTGCTGTTTCTCTATCTCGACATCAATCATCTCCTGGAGTATATCAGCCACCTTGTTGTAATGCTGTTTTTGTAAGAGCAGATCTAATTTCTTAAGCGTTTCTTGAATTTCCATGTGCGATTTTCCTAGTATCTAAAAAATCGCCTGGATACTATCCTTTGGAAACGTGAAAAAAACGGAAAAAACGAAGAAAAAAGGATTATTTTCTTATCTCTTTTAGAATACCTGCTACAATATCATCATGATATATTCCCATTGTCACTAGTCTATTAACATATGTAGTAATTTCTCTTATAGCTTTTTTATATCACATATTAGCGAGATCCCTGCACATATCTATTGCTGGTATAATACCGTCCTTTTGTAAAGATGTCTTTCTAATACAGATAACACATAGTTCTACAAGCTCCTTTTCAAGCTTTTCACCGTTTTTAAGAAGTTCCATATATAAATATCCTATCCAATCATATACTTCGTTCTGATAAAGGATGGATATTATTTCATGAACAAAGTGATCATCACCTTTCTTTTTTAATATCTCCGACACTGTCGATACCACCTTTTCTAGGGTATCTCAGAATTCCTTATGTTCCTTATTTCACATCATATTTTTCACAAGTTCCTTGGTATATAATCAGACAGTATCAATCTGATTTTCTTCGATGACCATTGATAATTCCTCATATATACGTTGTGCAGAAAAGAATTCTCACAAGCTGATCATCTTTTTAGCCCATTTGTCCGCATTTTTTATGCCTGATTGATATCAATTCCTTATAAGCTTACATACAATATTCCCCATATAGCTAGCATCATCATTACTCATCGATCCGATAGACACATCTACTTTTTCACAGAAAGCATCGATATCTCCACTATCTGCCTCATATCTCATTTTCTCAAATATAGAATATGCAAAAACATATTTTTTTCATCCATCAACTTCAAGAGATAGTCATATACCTCTTTCTGATCTACGTTATATTTTCATCTCGATACTATAGATAAAATCGTCAGCAAAATCCTCTTGTTTTTCAACCAAAGACAACATATTTCTTAGTACATTTATCTGATCGATGAAATCATGTAGTGTATTTATATCAAATCATTGCTCATATATTTTCTTCAACAAATAAACGGACTTTATTCACATTATAGTCGCCGTATTTGATATCTGTTCATAGATATGATTCTTTTCGGCGAATGTATAGAAGCTCGTATTGTCCTTAAAACCACATCATTTAAGCAGATCTTTTTCTATAAACGATCATAATTCATCACATTTTGTCTTATCATTCATGATTGCATGCTCTATGATATCTGTGCTTTGTTTCTGGCCGGTAAACACTATCGCCATATCGATAGGTATCTCTTTGAGATAATTATTCCCTTCAAACATCTTATCAAGAGGGAAAAAATTATATCTTATCTTCCTTATTTCATTTATATCTATCTCATTATCAAATTTTTCACTATAAAAAACATATGGAAAATCTGATTTTAACAATGGATATAGACTATTTACTCATAAATTTTTATGTCTAGAGATGAAATCTATCTTTTGTCAAAGCAGAAGCACTTCCTTGAATATCTCTGATTTTTCGAATTTCTCGTAATCCTGCAGAAAATCTTCTTTCAGTTCTCATGACATGATATGTAATCAAGCAGAAAGCGTAGCTCAAAACACTCATGAAAATTATAATCATATTCATCTAGGTCATTCTGTTAAGATAGATATTTTCACTCCTCGATCAATACCCTTTTCTTTTAGAAAATCCCTTATCACATCAACAATCTCCTTTTGTTATTTATGTATATCAGAAAATTTTTCCTCATTAAATTTCTCGTTTACTACATCATACACTAGCACATTATCTATATCAACCTTTAAAGTCGTGTTTTTTTGAATTCATATATACATCTTGATAGGAAGCTTTGATTTTATACGAAGATATTGAGATCTATGTCCGATACCCATAGTTCATCGAGAAAATGACAAATTTCCGCTCACCACCAGATCATTCTTTGCAAAAAAATTCTCATATACTGATTTGAACCTTTTCTGCAGCGACTCGGTATTCATCTGTATCCTTTCTTCCATATTTTGGAACGATGAAGATATAAAAAAACATATCTTCCTCCTTATACGGATATGCTTTGAAATATCAATCAAACTAGAGCATATACAACCAATCCATTACCGATCTTCTCAAGGATAGTATTCTCTCCAAAAACGGGTTTCTCTTTTTTATAATCACTAACTTCTTCTTTTTCTCTTCCAAAATATCCTGAATAGATTTCATATCTACGAGGAAATGATAAAAAATTACAATCTAACTTTTCTGACTCTTCTGAGTGATTCTTTCCATCTTTCCTCGCCGACATACTTGATCGGCAAAGCCAATTCTTCCAATATCCTCATAATCTTCTTTGCTATCTTCACATTATCAAAGATCACATATTGATAAATCATATCGTAGAGTTCTATAAAAAACGCATTCAATAGCATCGTATCATCACCTCATTTTTTTGCGTTTTTTATCATCTGCAAGAGAAATTTTGAAAGGTCCTGCGGTCATCTTTTTTGGAAACGTGCGAAAACCTTCTTTTTTTGAGGAATATGTTTATTAAACACCTGGAGAAGTTCCATGAGTAATACGACGATAAAAAAAATCATACCTCGTTTCTATATTTACCAAAAAAGAAAAAAACTGACAAAGGTATGAAATTTTTTTTGCCAGTTTTTACCTGATATCTCTACAGACACTATTGTTATTTCTGAAGTTTTTCTATGACTGCCATCTCTATATCGGAAGTATTGAGTTTAATATAAAAATCATACAGACTTCCTTTACATACCAAAGGCAGTTTTTTGCCGCATTCTTTTTGGATCAGTTCAAGAAGTGGAATAATAATCTTCCCTTGCATATCATTCTTATTCTTGGAATAACTTGAAACCGGCAGATCCTTGTTCGAGATATCCTTTCCTATGTTTTCTATCAATATCCTCAGGATATCAACGGTTGCCGTCTGAGAATGAATGTCTTCCGAAGTCAATCTACGTCCATGAATATACATCTTATTGTTGATCATATCTAGAAGGATCCCTTGTTTATGTTCTGTTATCATCAGTTCACAGTTTCCCAACCTGATTTTTCCATCATTCATCTTCAAGACACAGCTACTCGAATCGAGAAATTCAGAATATCTTCCCTGTTCAAGATCTTGCTCGATTTTCAACCCCTCGTTCTCTATTCCATCAATCCGATTGGCATAGATCATCTTCGACCCCATAAATTCCATACCTGTCTTATCCACCGCATCTACAATCATTTTTCTGAATCCCTCCAATGGCATAGCAAAAGTCAGACATCCGCCCATGATCGTACTGTCATTGGGAGATAACCCAATATATCCTTGCGGTCCATGGAAGTTTTCCAGTATGCTTTTGATAAATTTCAAAAAGTTCTTAGAACTCCTTCTCGTAACTGAATCTGCCTGTCTGAACTTTCTCAGAGCATCGAGAAACTCCACCATATGATCTTCTTCATAAGCTTCTGAATGAATTTTCGCCATATAATACAATATTCTCATACTCATTACTCCCATAATCTTGCCGTACGTCATAGCAAACTCATCTGCTTCTGGAGCTACAAGATATTTATAGAACCCAGGCATTCTGTTGATATGCACATTACTAAACAGATCACCGAACATTTTTTTGAAATCTGATTTTATCGTCTTGTTTATAGTAGCGTTTGCTTTGTATTTGTTCCCTGCTATCTGCTCTAGCAAGACCGGCTTCCCTGAATAGACAATACCATAATCGATAGGAAGATATGGGTTTTCTCTCAGTCACTTAAAAAGATGATTGAGTCTAAATCCATAACACCTCTTGACGATATCCTCTTCTGAAAGCAGCCATTTTTCTCCATCTTCCGAAAATGACACTACCGGATAATATCCATCAAAAAACGTAGCTATCTTGGTTCCTGTAGAAATCATACCATAGATAGATCTATCAAACTTAAGTGCATCACCCATAATAGTATGGAAGATATTGTGTGTATCATCAATAACTTGGTTGATATCTTGTTTCTTTATGTCATCTATTTGCCCATCCACATGTATATTTCCCAATATTTTCTGAACCACTACTCATAGAAGAAGCGCCAATATAGATCCGAATCCCAATCCCACACCTCTAGGTAGTTCTGAAAGAATAGTAATCTGGAATCATTCATTATCTGGCAAGAGCTTCGCGTATCTTTTTTCCAATTCTTTGTTGATATCTCCAAAATACGGCGCATATTCTATTGCGTTGCTTTCAATAAACTGATACTCGCTTATATCCAGATGCAGAATTTTTTGTATAGAAATTCATTTGGTCGCTGTCCTCGTATATCCCATATACATACGCAATGGGATCTTCTGTTTGATGCTTACTCCACTATAATTATTCAGTACATCCCCTGATCGATTGAGAATGAACGGAGTCGAAACGACTACTTGATTTTCAAGAAAAAATTTCTCGTAAGTCTGAACATACGTTTTCTTTAGATTCTTTGAATTCATGCAGCTGGAATAACAAAATAAAAAAAAAATATTTTGTTTTTATATCCGTCGTATTTAGATCTGCGAGATAATTCGTTTAATCACTTCTGGAATATTCTCCTTAGTCACGGTACCTTCATATTTCTGCAAGGTCGCCTTGACTTGATCGGCGCTATAGCCGAATCCTTTGAGTGAGGAAACGATATTTTTGTATAATTTCTGATCGATATCCATCCTATTGATATCTTCTACGTCGAATGTCCCTCTCAATTGAAGCACAATCTTTTTCGCGGATTTTGGTCAGATTCATGGAATATTTTGAAAAAATTTAACATCTACATTTTTGAGCGCTTGCTGGAGGTTGGACTTTGGCAATTGCGATATCTGGAATGCAGTCTTCGGTCAAACACCGTTGATTTTGAGTAAGTTCTCAAACATGGCCTTTTGGTCTATTGCATCAAAACAATAATAGAATATGGTCTTTTTGTTGTCATCAATATACGGATACAAAAAAAATTCACCCTGATCCTTCTTCCCGAGATAATGGACTTGGATCCCCAACAGATCGTTATTTAATAGCGTTTCTCCTCCAAAATGACGTATTTTACCTACAAAATAATGAAACATTCCCAAAATGATAGATAATAAACATTAGTTTAAAGTTTAAAGCTTGAAGCTGCTATATGGCTAATAAACAGCTTTTTGCTTTATGCTTTATGCTTTTTTCACAGAAAAGAATATAATTATTTAGCCCGTATTGTCAATGAGCTTTTGAGGAGTTTTTGGGTTGATATTGTCCCATAAATTGTTATTCTCTTCCTGTCATTGGACCAAACGGTGACTATTTTTTTGTCTTTTGTAAGTAAATATCGTTTACCCATAAAAGAACACCGTCTTGGGTAAGACAGTGCTCTTTGTTACGCTATCGTAAGCGTATGGCTTCACTACACAACTATATTATATATATTTTTATATAAATGTCAAATATTAGAGATAGACTTCTATGGGCTAGTAAGTACCTACTATTGAGAGCTTAGAAATCAGACTTTAGACATTTAAAAAATCTACCTTTTACCCTTTACTTTCTACCTCATATGCAAAAACTCCAGAAACAATTACGAGATAGTTTTCAGGATGATATAGGCGAGCTCAGCAAACCGTTGCAAGATCTTTTACAAAATGGCTTCGAAACCTTAATTATCAACGAAGAAGATGTGATTGCTGATGTAGATGATATGGATCTTAGTATTAAGATGATTGAGAAGTTCTATGAACTCGCTGACAAACTTGGCATCAAGATCATCACTATCGAAGAAGTCTTGGAAAAGGAGGCTGAAGAGGCCAAAAAAGAGAGCAAACTGGGAAAAGTAGAACTCTATGACACGCAAAAAAACGTCTCAGAGTCTCAACACAAGGACTTCATCAAGCTCTATTTCAACGAAATCTCAAAAATACCGTTATTAAATTCCGAAGAAGAAAGGGATATTGCAAGGAGGATCAAAAAATGAGATGAAGAAGCAAAAAAAAGACTTATCGAGTCCAACCTGAGATTAGTCATCAGTATTGCAAAGAGATTTTTTGGGTCTAGATTGAGTTTTTCCGACCTAATCCAGGAAGGAAATATCGGACTCATCAAAGCAATAGAAAAATTTGATCCAGACAAAGAATTTAAATTCTCCACTTACGCTACGCGATGGATCAAGCAAAGCATCACCAAAGCTATTGCAGATATGACGAAACACGTAAGGATACCTGTACATTTGATCGATGAAATCAATTCATACAACAAGACCTACCAGCTCCTCTTCCAGAAATTATGAAGAGAACCTACCTCAAAGGAAATAGGACAGAAGCTCGGATTCCCTATCAAAAAGATCAAAAAATTGGAAGAAGTCATCTTCGGAAACGTATCATTGGATAGAGAAGTCGGAGATGAAGGAAGAGATACCTTAGCGGATTTGATTGAAGATGGAAATACCTTGAGGCCTGACCAATTCGCCGAAAAGAATGCGTTGAGAAAAAACCTCGATATGATCCTGGGGATGCTTGACGACCGTGAAGCGAAGATTGTAAAAATGAGATATGGAATCGATGGTCCGAGATATACGCTTGAACAAGTCTGAGAAGAATTTAATGTAACCAGAGAAAGAGTCAGACAAATTGAGCAGAAAGTGATCCAAAAGCTCAAAGAGCATGCAGGATTACAAAAAATACTTGGAATCGAAGATGATATCGCTAAACTTGAAGCCTGAGACGGAAAAAAGAGAAAGAAATGAAGAAAATCAAAAGATGAAATGGATGATTATGAAAACGAAGAAGATGATTACATGAGTAGATTCGATGATGATGACTACCTTGAAGACTAAACCAACAAAATTAATTTTGGATTCTAAATGCTAAATGTTGAGTGAATGACTTGTATTTATTGACTATCATAAAATTACGATAGTCCATCCCGGCAATTCCTACATTCAACATTCAAAATTCAATATTCAACATTGATTTTTAGTTATATTATTATAGAGAGTTATGACAAATTTGAGCTCAAAGGACTATGATGCATCGCATATCAAAGTATTGGAGTGATTGGAACCGGTCAGACAGAGACCATGAATGTATATCTGATCCACGGACGCCAAAGGATTACATCATCTCGTCCAGGAAATCGTAGATAATGCCGTCGATGAAGCGTTGGCAGGATTTTGTACCACTATCACGACCGCATTGAACGAAGACGGATCCGTCACTATTCATGACAATGGAAGAGGAATCCCTGTAGATAAACACGAAAAAACAGGAAAATCCGCTCTCGAAACAGTCTTCACTGTCCTCCACGCAGGAGGTAAATTCGATAAAAGCTCGTATAAAATCTCTTGAGGTCTGCATGGAGTTGGCGCTTCTGTCGTCAATGCATTGAGCGAACGGCTCGAAGTCACGGTCTACAAAAATGGGAAAAAATATTTCCAAAGATATCAGAGAGGAATCGCTGACGGAGAGATCCAAGAAATAGGTGAAAGTGATAAAATAGGTACCACCGTCAAATTCATGCCTGACGCCAAAATATTCGAGACGATAGAATTCTCTCAATCCATCGAAATCGCGAGAATGAAACAATCTGCTTATCTGACTCCTGGTGTCACATTCAATTTCGTCAACAAGAAAACAGGATTCAAGCAAAGATTCTACTATGAAGACGGTATCAAGACATGGTTAAAAAATCTTGTAGGAACCCAACAAGCGCTTTCCTCTGCTCATTATTTCAAAGCGGAAGGTAAAGACTGTCTATGAGAGATTTCATTCCAATTCGTAAATACGACCAATGATCATATCCTTTCATTCGTCAACAATATCCCTACTGTCGATGGTGGAACCCACGTATTGGGATTCAAATCCGCATTATTGAATGTCATCAACGAACTCGGAAAAGAAAAAGACAAAATCAACAAAAAAATAGGAGAATTCCAATATTCTGACGTAACGGACGGATTGTACGCTATCGTCACGGTTAAGATTCCTGAACCGCAATTCGAAGGACAGACCAAAGGTAAATTAGGGAATAGTTATGTCAGAGGTGAAGTTGAGACTATGGTTTATAATTATCTCAAAGATTACCTAACCAAGAATGAAGACGAATTCAATAAGATCTTCGAGAAAATCGAATTAGCAGCAAGAGCAAGATTGGCTGCAAAATTTGCGAAAGAGACCGTATTGAGAAAAAACATCTTGGCCGGCGGAGTCCTTCCAGGAAAATTAGCTGATTGTGCAAGAAAGAACAAAGAAGGCACTGAATTGTATATTGTCGAGGGAGATTCAGCGTGAGGAAGTGCAAAGCAAGGAAGAGATAGTAATTTCCAGGCCATCCTGCCGTTGAGAGGTAAAATTTTGAACACCGAACAAGCTGTCATCCAGAAGATCATGGCGAATAATGAAGTTAAGGCTTTGATTACCGCTATCGGAACTGGAGTGAAAGATAACTTCGATTTTGAAGGACTCAGATATGATAAGGTCATCATCATGACGGATGCCGATGTGGATGGTGCACATATCAGAACATTATTATTGACCTTCTTCTTCAGATTTATGAGACCACTCATTGAACATGGTCATGTGTATGCAGCCTGCCCTCCTATCTATAAGTTTGCTCAAGGTAAAAAAGAAGAATATATCTATGATGAAAATCACACTCCTGATATGTACGGATTCGATCCGAGCAAAACTGAAGTACAAAGATATAAAGGTCTCGGAGAAATGAATCCTGAACAGCTTCGGGAAACTACAATGAAACCTGAAAACAGGCAATTAAATCAAATTACCATAGAAGATGCGGAAGAGACAGATAGATTATTCAGAATCCTCATGGGAGAAGATGTCCAGTCCAGAAAACACTTCATTCTGACCCATGCCAAGACCGTCAAAGAATTAGATATATAATCTTTTTATTCCTTATTTTTTATCCATGAAACAAACAAAAAATTACAAGAAAAAACGGATCATTATCACCGCAATCATTGTCATTGCTATCGTAGTATGAGTCATTGTAGCCAAAACATGCAAGACACAAACACCACCTATTCAAGAGACAACGACAACCAATGGAAATGTACAGCAATGAGAATTGACCTTAGAGATCACTGCACCAGAAGAAGAACCTGCGGACGAAAAACGATCAGCAGCTCCTGCAGAGATCAAACAGATTACAGAAAAAAATTGAGTGACTTATCTCACCTTGGATATGCTAACTATAAACTCTGGTTTCCAATTAGGAGCAACAGACTTTTTTATTAACCAGAATCCTAAGATTAGGGATATCGCTCTTGCAGGAAATGCAAAAGCATTTACTTGTGACACTAATAGCGTACCTACAGTTTCTGTATCCATCAAAGACACTGTTGCTACTATACAACAATCGCTTTCTGGCGCTACCACAAAAATCACGTACTCCTTCGATATCGCAGATGGTAAGATCACTACTATCTACCAGCAATGCGTACAATAGAACACATTAGAATAATTGAGGATGAATAATGTTGGATTTGCTTCTTTATGAACTATATTGTACTATACAATAGTTCGTAATCATTGCGATTCACACATTATTCATTTTTCATTATTCATTTTTCATTTTTCATTATTCATTAATGGAGACATGAGTTTTTTTTATTTCAAAAAAAAGGCGAATGGTATTCGCCCCTATATTTATAAATTTCTAATTCTGAACGCTAAATTCTTTTTACCATATACGTCCCTTCTAGCTTATATCATAGCTTTCTGTAATACGGTCTCACTCAGATACCGGAAATGACGGAAAGCTTTTTGTAATTGTGCGATTTAGCTATCTGCTCAGCTATTTCCATAAGCTGTCTTCCAAAACCAGTATGTTGAACAGATTTTTTCGTTTTATCGTTTCAACGTTTTATCGTTTCAACTTGTCCGTAGACATGCAGTTCTCTGATGATAGCTGCTTCTGTGCCTAATCATTTCACTGCAACTGGATCTATAGGTAATAAAAGTCTCGTAAATCCATATAAATATCCAAGCTGATCTTCGAACGAAATAAAATATTCCGTTCCTCCGCTACTCTGATATTTTCTGATGATTATATTCGCTACAGCTTTGAACTTTGAGCTTTCAGCATTCAGCTTATTCCTGATTTCACGGCTCCTTGTATCCAACGAAACAAAGTTTCTAAACTGATTAAAATCAGGTTTTGTCCCGATAACGAAGGTTTCAATATTTTTTGAAGATTGATTATCTTTTCATACATCCCTCTCACTCCCTTTATCAAGGGAGAACGTTTTTATAAAGTCTGTTGTTGTCTTGAAAAGCGTATATTTCCCGTATAATCTCTGATAAAACTTTTTTCTTCTGAATTCTGAATTCTGCATTTTTCATTTTATTTCCTCGTGCATAAGTTGCGACAAATTCGTCACATTACTTCCTGCGGCAATCTCGGTAGCAGGGATATCGCGGATGAGACGCTTGATTCTGGTATAAGGAGGAATAACGTCCAAGAAGGTCTGTTGAATCAATTTTTTGATATCATCGGTTTGGAGCGGTGTATATTTTCCTTGTTTGTAGAGTTTAAAGAGCTCGGTATATGGAATAACGGAAGTCGGATAGAATTTGATCTCGTCGGGTTTGAAGAACGGATCAGTATACAAGTCCTTGAAGGTCTGTAGATCTTTTGCGTAGCTTGATCCATAGAGTCCCGGCATGATATGCAGAGAAATCTTGAATCCGTATTGTCTCATCTTATGACACGCTTCGCGCGCTTGCTGCACGGTATGCCCTCTTTTGTTGAGTTTCAATACCTCTTCATCCAAAGATTGGACTCCCATTTCTATTCTCGTGACACCGAGTTCGCGCCGAAATTGGCAGTTCTTGTCGGTCACATATTCCGGTCTCGTTTCGATGGTCAGTCAGATGATTCTCTGTTTTGCGCTTTCGTTTTTTTTGAGCGCTTCACCAAGATTTTTGGAATATACAATCTTCCTGCTCTTGTCGACGATAGCGTGAGAATATTTTTTCTCCGTAGAGACTTTGATGTTTTTGAAGTATTCCTCAAACGTATTGCACGCATCATAGAGTTCCTTGATGAATTTCTCCTTGTAAGCTTGGGTATAAACGTCGAAGGTTCAGCCGAGTACGATCATTTCTATCTTGTCGGTCTCATGGCCAGTCAACGTAAGCGAAAGCAACCTATTGTAGACCTGTTTGATCGGATCGAAATGATTGAGAAATGCTCTCATCGCTCCTGGCTCAGATTTGATATAGCTCTTGGGCATTTTCGCATCATTTGGGCAAAAAATACATTTCCCCGGACACGGAAACGGCTTGGTCAAAACTTGCACGGAAACGATTCCTGATTCTGACCTTATCGCTCTTTTTTTCAAAAGTTGTTCTATCTGAGTATCTTTGATAATCTTTTTTTCCTTGATTAGCTCGTAATATGCCTGAAGTAACTGGATATTGGATGGGATATCTTTTAATTTTTTGCTTCTGGCAAAATCTCTCTTGAGTTCTCTGATGAATTCAAGACTACGATCCTTGGGTTTGGTTTTTACTAATGTGAGGATGATGGATTTCATAACAGAAACTACTATATAGAATCATTTCCGTTTTTCTATTGAAAAAATTTTTGTTTTTCCTATAAGCCTATCTCACCAAAAAAATATATGAGATATGGAGTTTTATGAAGAACACACAGAAGGCGAAACAATCATCAGACAAGAAAAATTGGTGATTACCAATGAAAAGGGCGAACAGGTCCCTATGAACTTCCAACCCGCATTTAACGTACTCAAATCCCTCGGTATCGATGGATACGTCAGCGAAGAAGAACGGAAATTCCTACAAGTACAGTAAATGCACGAATGTGACGCATGGTTTCATGGCGTCATTTTTTTTACTTGAAAATGATGTCGTAACTACTACAATTCCTTTTAGACACATGACGCTAGATTCAAGATACAAGAACTATTTAGTTATATAGCTACATTGTTCATGCATCATACATCATACATCATGCATCATACGTCATTTATCATTTATCACTCTCACCATGTTCACCTTACCTAAACTTCTCTACGAAGCGAATGCACTGGAACCAGTCATCGATACACAAACGGTGGAAATACATTATGGTAAGCACCACCAAGGATATGTAAATAAATTGAACGAGCTGATCGCTGGTACGCCATTCGAAAACAAGTCATTAGAAGAAATCATTACAAACTCAGAAGGTCCGATATTCAATAATGCGGCCCAGATATGGAATCATACGTTTTACCGAAACGGATTGACTACACCACAAGAAAATCGTCAACCAAGATGAGTATTGTATGATGCTATCGTAGCTAAACGATGAACATTTTTGGACTTTCAAGATGCTATGACTGCTAGCGCAGTAGGAAACTTCGGTTCATGATGGACTCGGCTCGTAAAAAATACTGATGGAAGCTTAGAAATCATGAATACCAGCAATGCATGATGCCCGCTCACCACAGACAAGCAACCATTATTTACTATAGATGTATGGGAGCACGCGTACTATCTCACCTATCAAAACCGCAGACCTGAATATGTCCAAAATATCCGGAAATGTATCAATCGAGACAACGTATTAGCATTATATAGCAAATAGTCATTTCAACTCCCAGAACTGCTTAGGAGAAACCTATGCTCTATTACTTCCATGCGAACACGAATCTTACCTTATTACGATGAACAATGAATACAAGAGCCAAAAAAGACAAAGGCGACGAAGGAGAACTTCTCGTAGCTGAATACTATCAGAACAAATGACATACGCTCTTACACCACAAATACACCATCCATGGAGGAGAATTGGATCTGATTTTTGAGAATAATGAACTTCTGACCTTCGTGGAAGTGAAAGTCGTAGATTATATGGATGATTACTTCGACTACGTTACCCCAAAGAAACTCTGAACGGTCAAAAAAACCATAGAACGATATCTCCTCAAACATCCTAGCGATAAGCCATATGTACTTGATATTGTATTTGTTAAGCATAATTCTATAGTAGAAGCCTACGAGAACGTAACTGCTACGTAAAATTTATTTATACACAAAAAAATATGAAAAAGACCAAGGTACTTATACTATTTATACTCTGAATCCTGCTCTGAGGTTTTATATGGCAGATCGGACATGAACGAAACTCACTCCGCCAACCTCTCATCCAGGAAGGGAAAATCAATCTCAATGGACTGATTGCTTCTATAAAGCATGTCGTAAATTCTGAAGATCTATGATTGGGGAACAAAACCTATGAACGTTTCGATACTATCTATGATATTCTTCAGACTGCATATTATGATGTAGATAAAATCAATACCGGCAAAATGCTCGATAATGCTGTCAAAGCATATGTGGATGCTATCGAAGATCCTTATACCGTCTATATGGATAGTGAACAAAACTCATGATTCCAAGAAGAACTCAAAGGAGAATCAGCATTTGAAGGTATCGGCGCTGTCATCAGCAAAAAAGATTACTATATCCAAATAGATGAAATCATCAAAGGATCTCCCGCATTCAAAGCAGGACTCATGATCCTAGATAGGATCGTTATGATCAATACAGGATCCACAAAGAGCTTGGATGTAAATCAAGCAGTAGCACAGATCAGATGACCCAAGTGAAGCACCGTAAAGATAACTATCGAAAGAGTCCACAAAGACGGCGAAAAAGAAATCATAGAAAAAGAGATTGTCAGAGACAAACTCATCATCCCTTCGGTAAGCAGCAATATTATCACCTGAGCCAAAGGTCAAAATATAGGATATATCAATATTTCTATCATAGGCGAAGAGACAGAAAACCTCCTAAAAAAATCAATCAGCGATCTAAAAGAACAGTGATTCAAAGGTATCATACTCGATCTCAGAGGTAACGGATGAGGACTCTTGCCTGTGGCAGTAGAAGTTGCATCCCATTTTATCCCCAAAGGGAAATTGGTCGTAGGTGCAAAATACACCACTTTCGAAGATGAAAAGATGGTCTCATTGGGATATAACGACTTTTCCGGTATACCTGTTGTCGTACTCATTGACTGATTGACTGCATCAGCAGGAGAAATCATAGCACTAGCATTACAGCAAGAAATCTGAGCTCAACTCGTAGGTACGCAAAGCTTTGGAAAAGGATCTATCCAAACTATGGAAGAATTTGACGATGGAGCTTCGCTTAAATTTACCGTCGGTAAACGATATGCTCCTAATGGATCAAATATCGACACCACAGGTATTTCACCTGATGTAGTCATAGAGTTTGATGCTGATGCTTATCTCGAGAATGCCACCGACAATCAGCTCGAAAAAGCGAAAGAAGTGCTTATTAATATGATGAAATAATTTATTCTTTATTCCGTCTCTCATGAGTGTTACCATAAGACTCCAACAACCTGACTGAACACTGATTGCAGAGTTCCCTGGTGAAGACAAGATCAGCATAGCTCAGATGGCAAAAAACCATAACATAGCATTTCCTACGTCTTGTGGAATCGGTATGTGCGGCATCTGTAAATGTAAGATCGTTGCAGGACAAGAATACATCCAAATCGATAAGATATCTACCCCCATGAAGCCACTCGAAAGAAATGAAGATGGAAGTTTCAAAGAAGTGTTTGCCTGTGTAGGCGGCATACAAACTAATGCTATCAAAGATACTGCACATCATGAAATCATATTAGAGAAACATATATAATTAATTACGAATTATTAATTACGAATTATCACTACTATTTACCCTATACCACGCTATGACCATAGCATTTGATCCAGAAAACATCAAAAAGCTCAAACAGCAAGACCAGAATGCATTCAATCAATTTTATGTGCAGACGGTTGATATGTTTTTCCGTTATATCAATACCAATTACCTCATTTCCAAAGCAGATACTGAGGATATCATTTCAGATTTTTATGTGAAGTTTTGGGAAGCGATCAAATCATACAAAGAGGATCAATCCTTCACCGCATATTTCCGGACAATCTTCAAAAATACGATCAAGGATTTCTTCAAAAAGAATTCTGATACACCATTCACAGAACTACAGACGGACGATGAAGGAGAAAAATTCGAAGATACCCTTGCAGACGATACCGACTTAAATCTGCTTCTCGAGCATAATTTCAAATTTGAACATATACAGAATGCTATGAAGAGATTGGACGATATCAGCAAAGATATGATCTATTTCAGATTCATAGAAGAAAAGACAAACGAAGAAATAGTAGTTATTACCTGACTTTCCAATGAGGTTATCAGACAAAGATTATCAAGAGCCATCAAACAACTGAAAAAATTATTGGAAAGCATTTCTTAATATATAGTAGTAAATTTTCTCGACACTAGTTTATAGCCCCGCATCCCGTGTGGCTTTTCGTAATATATACATATTTTTAAATGTATATATTTACAAAAATGTCAACCCTAAATCACCAATTACCACCATAAAATCACAAGAAACACTAGTTTTCACCTGTATTTTCTATTTATATCAACATATCCGGTTTTGCTACCAAAATCTCTTGAAATACAGTTCCTCTATACTAATATCATTGCTGTACACAGTACTTTTTATTTAGTAATTATTTGTACACATGACAAAGACAGCTCTTATTGCTAGCCTAGCAGAACAATTAGGTGTTTCTAAGAAGTTAGCTTCTGAATTAGTTAACGCTTTCATCGAAACTGTTATCGGTGGTGTTAAGAAATCAGGAGAAGTTAGAGTTCAAGGATTCGGAACTTTCAAGGCTTCAAAAAGAAAAGCTAGAAAAGGTGTTAACCCACAAAATCCTTCTCAAATTATCAACATCCCTGCAATGAAGGTAGTTACTTTCAAGGCTGGATCTGAATTCAAGGCTGCTGTTAAGTAATTTTCCTACCATATCACAGCGCTGTGAAAAACCCGCTTCGGCGGGTTTTTTCATTTGATTTCCAAAGATAAACTACTATATATGAATGAAGAACGGAGAATGGAAAATTGATAATATACTCACACCAATCATTCTCAATTATTAATTTTTAATTGTTAATTATAGGAAATGACGTGATATATAGTTTTAGCAGCATTGGCAGGAGGATTGTTGGGGTATTTCGTTTTCTACCTCAGATATCAGCATAAGGATACCGTCAATCAACTAAGATCCAATCTCAAGGAAGCCGGCAAAGAAGTCGAATATCTCAGCAATGAACTTGATGAATATGTCCAGCAGAATGCGTTATTGAAGCAGAAAACTACGGAATTATTGGAAAAGAACGACGATCTCTCTGATGTCGTAGCAGAACTCAGCAAATACTACGTCCATATCAAGAAAGCAGCGGAAAAAACCAATGAACTCAGCAAATATCTGCATACACCGAATCCGAATATTGAAGAAAAAATGCAACCTTTCTTAGAAAAAGCAGCTAGAGAAAAAAGTGATGAAGAAAAAAGATTTTTTTAAACGAACAAATATTTTATCTAGCATTTCCTATTATGGCGTACATCACTATATATTGTACATATCCTACTATTGAAGAAGCAAAAAATATTTCTAATATTCTTTTAGACAAACATCTTGTCGCTTGTGCAAACTTCTTTCCTATAGAAAGTATGTATCATTGGAAAGGCGAAAAAGAAGTAGCAAAAGAAATCGTTGTTTTGTATAAGACCCAGAAAAAACACCGAAACTCCGTTCAAAAAGAGATTCTTAACCATCATTCATATGAAATACCCTGCATCATAAAATTTGATATAGAAGCAAACCCTGCTTACGAACAACGAGTAACAAAAGAAACCAAATAATTCTGAATTCTGCATTCTAAATTCTAAATTCATTTCATGTCTTACAACCAGAAACATATTCTTATCCACGATCCGAAGACGGGCTACAACACCATAGCTGATCAATACGGGCAGTACCACAAACACCTTGATAGTTTCGACAAAGGTGTTTTTGTTAAATATCTTCCCAGACAAGAGAATATTTCATTGATAGATTTATGAGCTGGCGACGGGAGACTATTCAAATATCTTTCTCCCCTGAAACCTGAGAGATATATTGCCTGTGATATTGCAGAAAAACTCTTGAGCAGACATCCCAACAACGCAGGCAAAGTAGAAAAAGTCGTCTGCGATCTGGAGCAAATACTCCCCTTCGACGATGAATCGTTTGATCTCGCAACCAGTTTCTTTGTACTTGAGCATATTGAAGATATAAAATGACTCTTTCATGAAGTCTATAGGATATTGAAAACGTGATGAGTATGGATCATCGGACATTTCATCCAGAGACGTGAATTCATCTGGAAAAAAAATAAGGATCAGTTTAAAATAGATTTTTTCAATCATAGGATCCAAGATCTGGAAAAATTTGCATACGACTGTTTCTTCGATATTCATCTCGTTCCGATCCATGAACAAGGGAACATCATAGGACACATCATTGTCTGCAAAAAAGTATAAGGCTTGAAAAAACTTCTTCTTTTCGTAGAAGGGAGAATGTAGAAAGTAGAAAAATATCCTTCTACCTTATACTTTTTACCTTCTACTTTTTGCTATGAAAAAATTCCTGATCACTACCCCGATCTATTATCCTAACGGATATCCACATATCGGTCACGCGTACAGCTCGTTCATTGCGGATTTCTATGCAAGATACAAAAGATTGCTCGGCTATGAGGTAAAATTTTCTACCGGAAATGATGAAAATAGCCAAAAGATCGTCCAACAAGCGGAAGCTGAAGGCAGAGAAGTCATGGAATATCTCGATGCTATGGGAAAAAAACGGGAAGAAGTCCGACAACATCTTCAGATTTCCTATACCGACTTTATCAGAACAACCCAAGAAAACCACAAAAAACTAGTCCAAGAGATGCTCCAGAAATCATATGACAAATGAGATATCTATGAAGGCGAATACAAAGGATATTATTGTGTAGGATGCGAAGGATTCAAGACAGAAAAGGATCTGATCGAAAAAGATGGGGAAATGGTCTGTCCTGATCATTTGAAGAAGCCAGATCTCATCACCGAGAAAAATCGGTTTTTCAGACTCAAGAATTATCAAAAGAAGATAGAAGATTTCTATCAAAAACAGACGGAGTTCATCATCCCCGAATATAGATTCAATGAAATGAAATCCTTTGTAAAAAGTGGTCTGGAAGATTTTTCCGTCTCCAGGGAAACGAATAAATTCTGAATTCCATT
>CAZJFP010000001.1:76957-89456 GCA_964545415.1 uncultured Candidatus Peribacteria bacterium | reverse complement strand
TGAAATTCTAAAAGAGTATGTAAAAATTTTTGCTAAAGTACTCTAGACCCTTAAAAAAAAATCCGATAGGGGAACAACATGAAAAGGAGTACAAAGCAGCACGCAAGGAATTTGAAGAGGTATTTGATAGTATCTATCAGGATAAAAAAATCACCTTTTGAGACAAAGAAGCTGTATATGGCTGATTATCCTTTAGGGCAGGATATAATAATTACGATGTGATGTTTTTGTATCATCAGAGAGCATGAGATGCTGGATATCCATTGCAGGTGAAATATGTAGGAGAAAATATTGTTATAGAACCTAATAGATTGTCCGTGACTACCAATATGCTTGATGCAGAATCAAAAAAAATGCTTGAAGAGATGTTCTTATATTATTGTACCCACAAAAAATTCAAGGAGTATAGAAAGCAAAAATCAACGCAGAATATCTCTCAGCAAGAGATGGCATAGCATACAAGTATTTTATATTATTATGATACAAAAAACATGGAAACAAAAGACCTTTTATCTACGCTCAATGACCATCAGTTAGCGTATGTAAATCTGGATCTCAAGGATCCGTACAATGGCGAATATATGCTTTGTGCATTTCACTTAGTGCCAGGAGGTACACTCAATATCCTTCAGGCTGCCTGTGAAGTATCAGCAGAATCTTCTACAGGGACGAATTTCGCCGTTAAGACGGAAACGCCATTCGCTCGTGAGATGAATTCTCTCGTTTACAAAGTAGATATGGAAAAAAACTTAGTGCGGATCGCGTATCCACGAAGACTTTTTGATCGTGGCGGTAATGTCCAGAATATCCTGACCTATATCGCAGGAAATGTTTTCTGAATGAAGGAAGTCAAAGCACTGAAATTGCTTGACGTACGATTTCCGCCAGCAATGCTCGAACAATATGACGGTCCAAGCTATACGTTGGACGATATGAGAAAATATCTTAACGTCTACGATAGACCGATTTTGGGAACTATCGTGAAGCCGAAGATGGGACTTACCTCAGCGGAATATGCTGAAGTAGCCTACGATTTCCGAGTAGGAGGCGGTGATTTTGTGAAGAACGATGAACCGCAGGCTGACCAAGATTTCTGCCCGTATGACAAGATGGTAAAACATGTAGCGGAAGCTATGGCCAAAGCAGTCAAAGAAACGGGACACAAAAAAGTACATTCATTCAATGTCTCAGCCGCTGATTATGATACGATGATCCAGAGATGTGAGATGATCGTTAATTCATGAATGGAACCAGGATCTTATGCGTTCCTTATCGATGGAACGACCGCTGGATGGATGGCAGTGCAGACACTGAGAAGAAAATATCCAAACGTTTTTATTCATTTCCATAGAGCAGGGCATGGTGCGTTCACCAGACCGGAAAATCCTATCGGATACACCGTATTGGTGCTTTCCAAATTTGCGAGACTCGCAGGTGCATCAGGTATCCATACCGGTACTGCTGGTGTAGGAAAGATGGCAGGAACGCCTACGGAGGATGTGACTGCTGCACACAATATCTTGAATCTGGTCGCTGATGGACATATCTTCCATCAGTCATGGGGAACTATTCCTGAAACTGATGCTGATTTTGTGAAAGGTATTCAACAAGATATCACTCACCAAGCGGTATTGCAGGATGATAGCCGGAGAGGGATCAAGAAATGCGCGCCTATCATTTCCGGAGGATTGAATCCTACATTATTGAAGCCATTCATCGATATAATGGGTAATGTAAACTTCATTACTACTATGGGAGCAGGGTGTAATGCGCATCCAGGTGGTACACAAAAGTGAGCGATGGCTTTGGTTCAGGCATGCGAGGCATATCAGAAAAAAATAGATATCCATGAATATGCCAAAGATCACGAAGAATTGGCTCAGGCGATAGCATTCTTTGAAAAAAAAGAAAATAAGGAAATAAGGCATTCTGAAAGAGCTGAATCAAACTAATAAACGAAAGACATGTGTACCCCGTCTTTAGCGGGGCAGAAAGAGCAGAAAGTAACTAATATATCTTTAATTATTACAAGTGCACTGATGATTATTAATCTTACATATATATTCTTTATCTTGGTTGGGATCTACTTCGCGATCGTTACCTATATCGAAACCAGAAAATGGCAGGTGTTTATAATTCTAGTTGTTTTCTTGTTCTCTTTTGGACTAGAAATAGATCGATTGAATCAAGCAAAATACAAGCTGAATATTAATGATTTTTTGTGGACAACAAGAGATATTATGCGGACAATTGTAATAATCTTCTGTTTTCAACATGCGAGGGATAACTTTCCATATATTCCCAAAAAGAAAAAAGCGACTAAAAAAATAACTAAAAAAGTTACTAAAAAAAGGAAATAATCTTTTATCGTTATTAAGAAGACCACAACATGGCAAAAAAAACAAAACAGACAAAAAAAGATTTGTTCACTGCAAGGACAAGGATTATCGATATCCATGAAGGTGAGGATTTGGTTGTCCTTATCAATGAACAAGATGCTTGGGAACATGGCATCACCAGTATGGATAAGGTAGCGTTGATCTATGATGATAAGGAATTCGTCTTTGATGCAAATCTCACTGCCAAAATTGTGCAACGTTGAGAAATCGGTATTTTCAGAGATGTTCAAGAAAAATATGAGATCAAGTCAGGACAGCTCGTAACCGTCGCATATACTAAAAATAGCTCTGAATCATTGGAAGCGCTCAAAAAAGGATTGACGGGAAAAAGATTGAGTCCCAAAGAGATACATGCAATCATGAAAGATATTTCCAATAATAGATTCACGGATATCCTGACGACGTATTTTTCTGCGATAGGATTTTTCTATCCTTCCACAGACGAGGATCTCTATCAGATGGCCAAGGCGATGGCAGAGACAGGAGAAACGCTTCATTTCCCTTGAGTTGTCGCAGATAAGCATTGTATGGGAGGTGTTCCGGGAAACGAAACAACGATGATCATGATCCCGTTGCTTACCTCGTTGGGTATCAAGATGCCAAAGACATTTTCCAAAGCGATCACGACACCAGCAGCTACAGGAGAATGTGTAAGCGTACTTATGGATATTTCATTCAACAAAAAAGAGATAGAGGATCTGGTAAAGAAAAACAATTGCTGCCTTGTTCGAGGAGGCGGATTGGATCTGGCTCCAGCCGATGAAAAACTTATCAAAGTAGCATATCCTTTGTCTATGCAATCATATTCCAGGACTATCGTCAGTATCATGGCCAAAAAATATGCTATGGGTATCAATCATTCATTGATCGACATCCCTGTCGGACCGACAGCTAAAGTGCCTGATATGAAGACAGCAAAGCGATTGAAGAGAAAATACGAATATGTAGGGAAAAAACTTGGGATGAAAATGCATGTAGAACTTACTGATGCGTTGCAGCCTATTGGTGCAGGTATCGGAGCAGTGATGCAAGTGAGAGAAGTCTTGAGGGTCTTACAACAACATTCTGCTAGACCTATGGACCTAGAACAGAAAGCGATACATCTCTGTGCAAAGATCATCGAAATGGTCGGTATGGCCAAAGGCAAAGAAGCAGAAAAGTTAGCATATGGACAGCTGATTACCGGAAAAGCTCGAGAAATGATGCAAAAAATCATCAAAGCACAGAACGGGAATCCAAATATCACCTCAGAAAAATTAGAATTGGCAAAGATACAGCATGATATCCATGCAGAGAAGAGCGGGAAAATCAAATATATCGATATGAAGGTAGTGAATGTAGCAGCAAGAACACTCGGTTCTCCATTGGATTTGCAGGCAGGACTGTATCTTCACAAAAAACTTGGCGATAGCGTCAAAAAGGGTGAAGTACTCTATACGATGTATGCCAATGACGAAAGTAAGATAAGATTAGCAAAAGAGCTGTTGGATGATAAGAAGATGTACCTAATCGCTTAAACGCTCAAATGTTAAATGTTGAATGCTAAATGTTAAATGTTAAATGAAAAGAATATTCCTTTATATACTATAGATCATAATAAGACGAATCATTCACTTAGAACTTAGCACTTAAAACTTAGCATTAAATATTGTTTTATTTAGTAATCAAGCCGATGACCGGTATCGTGATGACTGTCGGACCAGCGACAAATAGCAAGGAACAATTGATCAGATGCTATAAGCAAGGCGTCAGGATTTTGAGATTCAATTTTCCTCACTATACGACAACCACGCTTGCCCGTGATATCAAAACTATTCGTGCCGTAGAAAAAGTCGTCAAAGGAAAATTTCAATTGCTGCTGGATACGGAGTGACCCCAAGTGAGGACAGGAGTACTCAAAACTCCGATTGAATACACCGTAGGAGAAAAATTCAGAATCGTAGCCAAAGAAGAAAAAAGAGGCGATCGTGATCTGCTTTGTGATTATCCGGCGTTGATCAAGGATGCAAAAATCGGTACTATCATCAAAATAGATTCAGGATTATTAGAAGTCAAAGTGATACAAAAATGATCAGAATCGTTGGTGGTGGAAGCGTTGACTTCATATACGGTATGATCAAGAAGACATATCAATACACCAGGTGTCCATTACAAATTACCTACGCTTACCAAAAAAGATTTTGAAGATATAATATTCGCAGTGAATAACAAATTTGCGTATATAGCAGTGAGTTTCACTAGACATAAAAAAGATATCCAACAATTGAGAACATTCCTTGAAAAAAATAAGGGAACACAGATCAAAATCATAGCTAAAATAGAGAATCAAGAAGGCATAGATAATATCGAATCGATCATCGATGTAAGTGATATGATTATGGTAGCAAGAGGAGATTTAGGTGCTGAATTGCCGGTTGAGACGATACCATTCCATCAGATGGAGATCATCAAAAGATGTAAAATCAAAAACACTCCCGTGATAGTGGCGACGCAGATGCTAGAATCCATGATTTCTAATCCAGTGCCTACGAGGGCGGAAGTGAGTGATATCTTTTATGCTGTACGCGAAGGCGCTGAATTTATTATGTTGTCATGAGAGACTGCAGTAGGAAAATATCCTCTCGAGTGTATCAAAATAATGAATAAAGTGATCAGCGAAGCAAAGAAATATATATAAGATAGAGCGGTTTTATTTGCAGGAGTAATGTATGAAAAAAAAGATAGGACAACCAAATATTCATAATGATATGCAGGAGCAGAATACTATTTCTGACAAAAAAAATATTTTTGGTGTACTTGAAAGTTTGGATAGGCAGAAAATGACTCATTATGTGATCAAACAAGTGATGGATCATAAAGTTCCTATGCTGACGTTTTGAAAACAAGGCGAGATTTACAAGGTTGCATTGCCATACGAGTGAAAAGAAAGATATTTCCTTGTAGCAAAGAAAAAAAATGACACAACAGATGAAAAATATGATCTTAGACAAGAATTTCGCATACAACATTATGTCTACAAGGCCGTTCATCATGAATACGTAAAAACCCCTGAACTGTTTGGTTATCAAGAAATGCCTAATGGAGAGGAATTTATCGTTATGGAGTTTGTGCCTGGACAGACGTTATATACATTGCTGCTCAATAAGGTGATAAAGAAAAATAAGCCAAATCTGCCGGAGGCAATGAATGATAGAGAAGCTGATACTGCTATTGTAAGGTTATTCGGTGTGGATTCTGCTAAACATATGTTAGCAAAAATAGAATCTACTCCATATATATACAAAGATATCCGCGGTATGTATCTATTTACCAAAGAACAAGCAGAGCATATCAAAAAGCATATCCAAGATTTTTTGGATAGTATGCATGCACATGGCGTGTATCATAGGGATTTGTGAGGAAGTCTCAGAAATATTATGCTATGTCCTGATGGAAAAATCTATATCATAGATTTTTGAAAAGCAGTCAGAAAATATGTACACAAAGAAGAAAATGATGTCTATACAGAACATACAGATCATGGAATCAATGAATATGCTCATGATGAAGAAATTTTGGATATCATAGATGCATATACAGAAAAATAATATTTAATTTCTATATCGTTGTTTGAAATGTTCCAATTGGACGAGGATGTGCGCATATGCTTCTTGTCCGATTTTTTTTATTTTCACAAAAAACTTAGGTCGATAATCGCCAAGATATGATCATCCGATGATTCGGTCAAGCAATCGGCAGTTGAAGTCTTTCTCTCGTCTATTGAATGTTTTTAACATGCAGTATATATAAAAAAACGCTTGTAATTATCAAATAGAAAGATTAAAAAATTAAAAGAAGAAAAATTAAAAGATTCGGTATAAGAGCAACTGAGCAACTACAAGACCAAATCTTTTCATCTTCATAATCTTAATGTCTTTTAATTATTGTTCGATATATGAAAAACATATTAGCGTTGGTAGTGATTGTTTCGTGAATAGCGAGTTTTACGAGTGCATTTAGTTTTTCCGGTTGTGAGGAGAAGATGTTTACCGTGACCGCGTATTATTCGCCGGAAACAGGTCAGATATTTTATTATAAACCATCATTCCAAGACGAAGTGATACTCAATGGAGAAGGGCATATCGGGGCATCAGGCAAAAAAGTGTTCACCTGAATGCTTGCATGACCCAAGACCTATCCGTTCGGATCATTGATCTATTTCCCCGAGATGGGTGTAGGAGAAATTGCAGATAGGGGAGGCGCTATCGTGCTTTCCGGAGAAAAAAATCAGAAATATGATCGTATCGATATCCGGATGGGAAGAGGAGAAGAAGGATTGATCAGAGCGCTTACCTTCGGCAAAAAGAATATGACGTGATACTATTGTAATACGTCGATAGTCAAAAAATCCGGGAAAAATATGATGACTTTTGATAGTGTCCCGATATTAAAATATTTTTTTGATTCAGCGATACGGATCCAGGAACTCAAGCCTGGAAGAAAAGATATTCGAGTCCGAACCATGCAAAAGTATTTGGTGAAACTCTGATATCTCAATAAGAAACATCGACATGGAGAATATAATAATTACACAAAAAAAGCTTTGTGTTCCTATCAAGTCGCGAGAAAAATAGTCGGATCCAAACATCCTGATTGCGGTACTTTCGGCAAGACGACAAGAGCGACGATGAAGGCGGAGGTACAAAAAAAGAAGCTTTTCCCGACAGATCTCTACGCCAAAGGTAATTTCACTACCTTGCTCGACTTGGCGCAGTGGTACAACGGAAAACCGGCCAAAAGCATCCCTGAAACCAAAGGGAATCCAGCTCAGTTGGATAAGGGAGGAAGCAAAGGAGGGCTTGCCGTCACTAAAACGACTAAAATATTCCTTTTTTACAAAGCCTATACGAAGGGACAACAAAGCTCTGAAATAAAGATACTGCAGACATTCTTACAATCGCAATGATTCTATAGCTGAGTCCTCGACGGTATATATAGTAAGGCGACCACGAATGCCGTCTACGAATTCCAGAAAAAATATTCCCTGATTTCCGACAGCGATCCGTTGACCCTCAGAGGATATCTCGGACCCGCGACCAGATCCAAGATGAACGAAATGAGACAGAAATAAAAAAGATTGACAATAGTAAAAAAAAGAGTATACGTGCTATTTCAAAAACAAAAAACCTATGAAAATCAATTTTTTTCCTTTCTTGAAAAAAAAAGACAACACCAAGAATTCTGCTACCAAGACTCCTTCTGCAGGTGATCGTTATCAAGAGAAGATCCAGAAAGAGAATCTCTCAAAATTGAACGAAAGAATCGATGCGCATGTGAAGAAATTTGCGCGAAACCACCGGACAGTAATCACAGAAAGTGATTTTAACGTCCTGCATGACGCTACAAAAAGGATAGCATCAGACGAGATTTCATGTTTTCTTTATCGTCCTGATACTAAGGAGATGCATTTGTACTTTCAACAGAATGGTCTTTGTCTTCGCAGAAAAAATGCCTTCTTCATGATCACTTCTATTACGTGTTTCCCTTTGGGACAAGCGAGGATATGCTATCGCACCAAGGACAAAAATCATCACACCATAGAGCGTGAAGAGACGATTTAGTATTCTGTATCATAACCTCCCGTTTCGGGAGGTTTTTTTATAAAAAAAGACCGGGAATCCGGTCTCAAGAAGCTAATTCATTACATTAGAATACGTGTTCCATCCGCAATCTCGTATATCTTCAATGGTATTGATGACAAGAGGGGTGCCGTTTGTTGCAGAGATGTAGGTGTCTTGTACGAAAGGGACTAAATCTCTCAAAAATATGTTTTTATCATGTCCTTTGTAGATGTATCCGACATGAGTCTCTATCTTTACCAGAAAGATAGAGATAACCAGGCTGTTGTTCATGAGATCAGTAATAGCGCGTTTTGCGGCATCGTAATCATTACATTCAATGATGAATGCTTGTGCAGGAATCAAGATCTGCTGGAGTAACTCACAAGATTTTATACGGTCGCATTTATGGCAGTCGTCAACTGGACAGTCGCTATCATCCACTCCATCATTGATGGAAGGCAAGTTATCCAGGAGTGTGAGATACCAAAGAACATATTGTGTTTTCATAGGTAGATGTTTTTTTGTTATGTTATGCATATAGCGTTTTCTGTCTCAAAATCAATATAATAACGATTATATCACAAAATAATAATATGTCATTTATTTATACGCCCAAAATGGGCGTTTTTTTTTATTTAGAAGCGGATTGGAATATACTTAGAATAGAGAATTTTATCTATTTATGTCATCTATGTTATCACTCGATCAATTCGCTCAATTGAGTTACTTAGAAAAAAAGGAAACATTGATAGCGATATTTACGCAATTGGATGATCAGAAAATTGTCCCTTTTGATGATGTGATTTTTTTGTTGGAAGCTTCAAACGCTATCAAAGAAAGTACTTTGGATAGTGTATATCACAATCTCCATGCAACATTAGATACATCCAAAGAAATGAATATGACGCAAAATGAATTGATGAATATTAAACAGATAATCATGAATGATACAGAAACGGAAAAAGACAAAAAAGAGGCAGAAAATCTTTTAGATACTATTGAATAATCTCATGGTAAGCGAACAAGAACAGTCCAAACAACTGGAATCTATCAAAACACTAGGAAACAAAAAACTTGACGCTAGTGAACTGAATTTTTTGAAATCGCAAGATAAACTATTATTGGATTTTAAGGAAACATCAGAGAGAAATCTATTGACAGATATTGGTGAGACTAATGTGGAGTCTTTTAAAAATAATGATACTGTGAGACAAATATTGAGTTCTTTTTATATGAAACCAGATACGTTTGCTAAGAGTCTCTGATTGTCTGAGAATGAAAGTGTATCAATAAAGAGATTTTTGAATCATATAGATAAGGTATTTACACCTGATTATGCGAATTTCTATAAATGAGTGCTTTGTATGCATTTACTGATGAAGAAAGCAAAACCACTCATACCATGATATATCGATACGGAAAAAGTTGGTTCAAATAGCCATATTTACAGTTTTTTACGATGAGAATATACTCTTAAAAATACTCTATGGAGTAGTGATTTTGTCAAAAATCTCCATATCTTCCAACAGAAATACGCTGCTACTGGATCAAAAAAATGATGGTCAGAAGCAGATTGTATCGTCTGACAGAGAACAATCCAGCAACTCTGTGCTGCTGCAGGAGTGAAGCCTGCGGTGGATATTGTAAGTGTAGATGCTAAATTTACACAATCTAGTCTGACGGAAAAAGATAAGTATACTTGGGCAAAAGAGGTATGGGATCAGTACGAAGTTGTAGAAAAAGATTCTGGATTGTCTAATGTCGAAAAAGTGAAAGCTATGATAGCTATCAGGGATAAAACGGTAGAAGATAAGAAATATGCAGCGACAAGTTATCTCATGACATTCTCTCAAAATATCATGGCTAAAGCTAGCAGTATTGAACAAAATATTATCAAAGAACTTATATCAGAAAAAAAAGATGATATCGAACAATATCGGAATTCCAAACAGTCCAATAATTTGGTAAAAAAGACTGATGATGTATTTACTGATCTCAATAAAGAGGTGTATGAAAAGATAGAAAGAAAACAAACTTTGCAAAAGTTCTTAAATCTAGTTAATTTGCGATTGTCTTTTTATCAAGATGAAAATGAGTCATATTATGATATACATAAAAACGATATAGAGAACTGAATTAGTTCGCTGAATAAATTGATGGAATCTGATGATATTACAAACGATGCAGTATACAAGATAACCTGCACATCAGCTATCAAAAAGATTTTCCATAGCACACAAATGGATAGCGATACTTTGGATACGCGTAATTATGATGACCGAAATACCTACACAGCGGGGAAACAGGATGTATTAAACGCGCAGAAGTCGCACAACGATCAGGTAACTCTCTTTAAGAAGATGCCAGAATTGCTTATAGCATGAGATGTTTCGACTATCAGTAATATGATGATGGAAATTGTACGTGATATCGATAAAGGGCTTTGATGAAATAATATGGCAGAAATGTTTACGCTTTCGCGTAGCGATATGGTGATGGAAGGGATCAAAAATGGAGAGACATTCATTGAAAGCACAGAAAAGCGGAAAAAATGATTTTCTTGATCGAATATAAAAAATATAGAATGATATACTACATTCAACAACAATATAGCGGCATTGAAGAAATTGACTACTGATGAGACCATCATCGTGAAGATAGCAGAAGTATTGGAAAAAACAACAATAGATAGAAGTAAATTGAAGGAAATAATGGTAGACGCCGGGATAGTTTTGGATTCGGAAAATATGGGGAAACTGCTGGATGCGTTGGAAAATCATAAAACAAAAATCAAAGATAAAATGGTAAATAGGCGTTCACAGATATTAGCAGAAAAGAAAAAATCCATAACAGCAAAAATAGCAGAGACAAAAGGAGATATAACTCGGTATAAGAAGGAGCTAGAATATGCCCAAAAAGCTGGAAAAACTGACAAAGTAACTGAGTATAGCAATACTATATCAACTATGGAGGAGAGTATAAAATTGCAGCAAGAGATATTGAGCGATCCTACAAAAAAAGTGATGCCGATGGAAGAAGGAGGAGAAAAAAAATCGTTATCGGATATGGTGACAGAACAATATAATTCAGAAATGTCTTTCATATATATCAATACTATGGACTGGGTTTTTGCAGAGCCATTGTTGTTATGAAGTGAGAATTTTATAGACAAAGTGAATGAAAATCATACTAAGGAGGGAAATTTAGACTTGTTCATGGATATTAATGGTATCGGTGACTATATTTCAGATGTTTTATATAACAATATTTCTGAGGCAATACAGTTTGTCGTAGAAATCGTTATCAGTATAGCGACTATGTGAGCGGCTTCGGCAGTTTCAGGTATAATAAAATGAGTTTCTATCGCTGCGAGAATATCTAGGGCAGTGGTTCGGTGAGTGACTTTTACCTTGTTGACAGCTTGAGTGGAAGCGTTGAAGGGTAATTATGAACTAGCGTGAAATATGTTGACTGATTGGAAAACATATGCAAAAAACATAGCTATGTGAGCTATTGTCTGATGGATCGGGAAATTGTTTAATAGTACGTTAGTCACAAAAGCGTTTGGATGAATTAAAATATGAGAGACTGTCGTTCAGAGCAGATTGCAATGAATAATAAATGTTATGGCGGATGGTGTTTGAATAACTAGTAATGAACTTGTATGGCAATGATGAAATATGACTACTGAAGAATTTTTGACTTGTGCGGGACAGATGATTGCAGTAGGGATATTGTTCCGTGGAAAAACTATTCGCTATGGCACTACGAATATAAAAATAGGTGAAACAAAATTCTCCAAGGCAGAGATCAAGGAATTTTTGAAGGAAGCAAATAAGATAGATGAAAATCTTTTGGCAAAAAATCTTACCAAGACACAATTGGAAGCACAAAAATCAAAAGTCAACGATATTCTAAAAAAAACTACAGGGAATAAAAAAGTCTTTTTTGAAGAGATAGGTAGACAGCTGGATGGAAGAATATATACTATGAATGTAGTAAAAATAAAACCAAAAAAAGTTTCTTCAGAAAAATTCACTCTCAAAAAAGATTTCTCTAAATTAACAGAATGAGATGTCTTGGAAATCCAATGGTGAGACAAAACACATCAACTCAAAAAGAATGCTGATGGAAAATTTGAGGTTATTTCAGATAATGGAGGATTTGTGAAATGAGAGATATTGGATATGCAATTAAATAAGGATGGAAACCTTCAATTTATCAGAGCTAATGGTGAGGTAAAAATAGTGGTAAAAGATAATGTTAAGATGGTTGAAGGAAAAGATGAACTACAGGCTAAAAATATAAAGACATTTGATAATCTACCAGAAGCGAAGAGGTCTGATTTTGCTATTGGTGATAAAGTGGTGAATAGTAATGGAAATAAATGAACGGTAACGCTGATTAATGAAAATGGTATTACGGTAAAATATGACGGTGTAAACTGAGATTGAATGAGTACAAAAGTAGAGAATGTGAGAATCATAGAGAAGGTGAATA
>CAZJFP010000001.1:0-76857 GCA_964545415.1 uncultured Candidatus Peribacteria bacterium | reverse complement strand
GCAAAACCTGAACGGTAACGTTGATTAATGAAAATGGTATTACGGTAAAATATGAGTTTGGAGGTGAAGTGAATACGAAAGTAGAGAATGTGAGAATCATAGAGAAGGTGAATACAGAACTCGCAGCGAACAAATTCAAACTGTGAGATGTAGTAAAGAACATGAACAGCGGAAATGAATGAACAATTGTAGAGATCACGGAAAAATGAGTGAAACTAAAATATAAAAATGGATCAGCAGAAGCATATAACGATATAAGTAACGTAGAGATAGTGAAGTCCAAGACGTTCACGGAACTGCAAGAATTAGTTACCAATGATTTTTCTATTGGTGATAAGGTAATCAATACTAAGGGCAAAACCTGAACGGTAACGTTGATTAATGAAAATGGTATTACGGTAAAATATGAGTTTGGAGGTGAAGTGAATACGAAAGTAGAGAATGTGAGAATCACAGAGAAGGTGAATACAGAACTCGCAGCGAACAAATTCAAACTGTGAGATATGTTGGAAAACACAAAATCAGGAGAGAGAGGTAAGGTGGTAGAAATTACGGAAAATGGAGTAAAATTGAGATATGAAGGGAATGTAGAAGCGTATAGTGATATAGCTAATTTGAAGATTGCGGAGAAAACGAAATTCGATATTGGCAATGAAGTAAAATATATAAACAAGAAAGGAGCTGAAGTATCTGGTACTATAATTGAGAAGACACCTACAGGTGAATATCCGAAAAAATGATCAGTGATGATCGAGACCAAAGATGGCACAATTTTCTCTATAGGAAAAGTAAATCTAGAGACAGGAATAGCTAAACGGGAAAGGATCTATAGTTCCAAGAAACTTACACTCGTGATAGGGAAGATAAACAGCCTTATCGGAGGCATAAAAAGCAAGATGCAGTCATTGGCTGAGAAAATAAAAGCATTCTTTAGTACACCAGAAAGGACGACAGTCGAGGAAAAAGCGATAGTCGAAGAGATAAAAACACAAAAAACGAATGCAAAGACTAATGAAGAAAAAAACATAGTGAATGAAACAGAATCAGTCTTCAAGGAATGACAAGAAAATTTGGAAATTATTGAGGTTGTACCAGAGCAAAAGATCTCTTTTGAGAAAACTTCGACATTGGATGAAGTGTATAAGGAATTAGATAAGGTATGAAGTATATATTCCAAGGATGCTAAAAAGACCTACACAGCGAAAGAAATAAAGGAGATGATCAGAAAATGAGAGACAAAATATATCCCTAGCGAATGAGGATTAAGAAGTAAGGTGGAGAGCTTAAAAAATATAAAATTTGATATAAATAAATGCTCTACTCAAGCCAAAGAATTTGTTAGAGAATTTGGTGAACCAAAAAATACAATAAGGTTGTGAGATTGATCTGTCCTTTATACAACAGATCTTATACAAAGCAAACCATTGGAACGACAAGATGGTGTTTTAGTTGAAACCATTTGATATAAATTTGTAGTGTGATATGCGTCCAATAAAGGTGTGTTAGAGCCAAGAATATTTTATAGATCATGATCAGAATGATGCCGAAGATCTTGTCCATGAGCAAGAACGAGTGATTGAAAGTTTTCTAAAGCAGAATTTTTAAATAATCAATCATATGAAACTACAACAAAGGTGGATCCTACAATATGAAATAAGTTTGATGGATTTAATGTTAAAGAAACAAATCAAGATATTATCGAATTTAGTAAAATAAAATTTTGAAGAGATTTCTTACAAAATCAAATGATAGAGTCAATAAAAATAGAGCAAAGATTGTTTGATGAGTATGATGGTGCTGTTCAGTTTTATAGAGGAAGGAAAACGGCTGATGTAATAAATTGATATAATAATTTAGTCCCTGAATGATTGGATTATACAAATATGCAAGTTGTGAGATGAAAACAATATTCTTATAAACATGATCATCTTGGAGAAGTAAATGTGACAGTTTGTCGTACAAAATTTAATGGTAAAGATATAGATATACATTTTGCAAATGCAAAAAGCAATAATCCTAATCAAGTATGGATAGAAAATATCGTGTATTCTGGTGCTAAAATAAATAGTTTTGGTGTATATGATAAACAAATAAATGCATGACCACTTACTGCAAAACCTATAGATTATGCTACTAAAAATGCTCGGCAAGTGCCTGTAGATGCTAATTTTATGAAATATGATAATAAATATATGGATATACGCAGTTTATATCAATGAAATCCTGTTATAAAATATGCTAAAGAGCATGTATTGGGAAAAATATATGCAAACAACTAATTTATATAAATAAAAAAATACAAGATGAACCCATACTACCTCATCGATACCAAACAGATAGGAAATTATCTTTCTCTATTGAACCAACAAAATCCTCAGAGAACACTGTGTGGACTGGATTTGCTCAAAGAAAATATAGAAAATAATCTTGCGGATGTGCTGAATGACGACGGGAAACTGATGGTAGAATTGAACAATCAAAAAAAAGAAGTGACTATTATGGGTGATGAGATGAACGTCAAAAAACGGAGAATAGTTTTTGATAAAGAAAAAAATAACGAAAGCATCTACAATACGTTCATGTTTGCTATCGACTATGCTCGTCAGGTTGAATGATGAGAAGGTATGATTAGAGAAATCAACAGCAAATAAGTATCACAACACAAAAAAGCAAAATGTCATCTATTTCTACGCCCAAAATGGGCGTTTTTTTCTATTTAGAAGAGGGTTGGAATATACTTAGGTAAGACATTTTTACCTATTTTATCTCTCCATGGAACAGAAGAAAAAACTGCTCATCAAAGTATTGACGAAACTGAAACCCTATCGGAATTTGGCTGAAGGATTTTTGGCATTGCTAGAGAGTGAATATGTGACGGATAAAATCATGGATAATCTTATCAGTGCGTTGCAAGAATCCATAGAGGTAGTAAAAACCGACAGTGAGAAAGATACATTCAAGAAAGGATTGAGACTTATCAAGAAGATAAGAAATAAAGAAGAACAGCAAGAGAAAAAGATGACTGATGAAGATTTGGATAAGATTTTAGAAACTATGTAATTGTCATGGCAGATATCTTGGAAAAAATTGCCAAAACTGAGTGAAATGAACATGAAATCTCATTATGAGAATTGGAGAAACATTTTGATGAAATCACAAAAGACAAAGAAAATGATGATAATCAAATAGGTAAACTCATCAAAGCTTTTGAAAAAAATATTGATAAAAATGCTGAAAAACTTTTTGATGCAAAAAATATTATCAAAGATATATTTACGAAAGAAAACTTTTCAACCATAAAATATAATCCAAACACTATCAAGGTATATAAACTCTGTAAGAGGCTTGAAGATAAGCAAGAGAGAAAAATGGATGGTGAGCTACCTCAAGAAATGATAAAAGATTGGGTTATCGAAAAGCAAAAAAATGCGGGTATATTTTCTTCTGAATCAATATATTATGATGATCAGCAACAAAATTTAGTCATCAAAACACCATTTGGAGAATATATACAGCCATTCCAAGAGTCAAAACAATGAAAAATAAAGATGGATATGGATAAAGCTATTCCTAACGTTTCTTACACACCATGAAAATTATCTGATTTTTTCACAATTATCGATAGTGAAGAAAGTATGAAAAAAACCATTAAAGAGCAAAGGGTTGTTTTGTTTGATGCATTCATAGAAGCTAATCCTAATTCTGATAAAGAGGATTCAGATACGGAAAAAATATCAATGTCTGAAAATGGCATAGTGACTATGGATATAAAAAACGATGCATATGATGCATCTATGGAGACGCTGACAATAGATACCCAGAATATCCCAGGTATGCCTGACCTTTCTGGTCGGGACGGAAAAACGGATGTGGAGAAGGTACTATATCTGATACAACAGCAGAGAGATGGACTTAAGGCAATCAAGGAAAGCCGTGTTTCGGAAAACGCTGCGTTAAATACTATCATAGCTAAAAATACGTTTACTGCTGAAGATATGCAGGTGGTCAATGAATGGACAATCAAAAATAGGGATATCCAGCCGAACAAGCTGAAGGAAGTTCAGACTAAGGTGGATACTATGATAGATGCTATTTCTATAGAGGTAAATAAGAAGATATGAGCTAATGTAGAGGGTAATGTGAATTATTATACGAAGGATCAGGTGAAGATGTTCCAGCTTCGGGCAAATGTATGTTTTGGGGAAAATATATCGTTGGATGGAAAAAGAGGAAATCTATTTTATTCTACAGTGAATACCGAGAATGAGAAAGAAACGAATTTTTATATTTATAGACATGAATTTATTACAAGAAAGGATGTATCTGATATAAGACCTGGTGTTTTTGAAAATATATTGATGATACCAAATCTGAATAGTTTGCTGGGGACTTTGTGAGATGCAGAAAAACAAAATGAGGTATTCGGCGAATTCTTGGATTTCTTTTTGAAGATAAGGGTAGCGTGAATGGGGTTTGAAAGCAAAGTCGGAGAAGTGAAAAATACTTCCTGAGAAAGTCTTTTAGGCGTCATTTTGATGATGATGATAAATCGCAAGAAATACGCTGACAAGCCAGACGCTTTGGCAAAAGATTATTATGTGTTATCAGAAGAAGATATTGATAAATACGGAGAAGATGTAACGTTGGATACATATTGTAAAGCGAAAATAGCTATTGTGCAGAATACTCTCAAAGAGGAGTTGCAGTTATTAATACAGAAAAATAATGAGATGTTGAGGAATCAAATGCTTGAGCCACTTGAGAAACGCAATAAGGCGCTATTAGCGGAAGTGAAGACTGCGTTGAACATCACTGATAAAGATTGGTCGATTAAATATGAAGAGTTTGCAAAAAAATATGGATCCATTATTACAGACAAGGATCAGATGACAGAAGCATTGTTGGTACAAATTATGTTGGAAAGGAAGACGATACTCACTCCGAAACAAAAAACCACAATCGCAAAATATTTCGAGAACAAGCGGAATATTAATTATGTATATGTGCCTATGTATTATCATGAGGATCTGAGTGTGCAGATCAGAAAAGTGTTTAAGGATGATGAGATAAAAACTTATTTTCCAAACACGTATAAGGATATAAATAGTACTCATGAGGGGGCTTTATTTCTTAGAAATTATATTGCCCAGGAATTACAAACAGAATCTGATGTGATAAGCCAGATAGCGGAAAGGCCTGAGGGTATAAAGTTTTATCAGGCTCCTGCGGAGATGTATAAAAAGAGATATCCTACGCAATATAAAGAATGGGAATTGCAATGATATTCGTCTAATTCTATTATCACAAAATTCAAACAAGTGAATATGTATGTGATGGGAATAGATGTAAATAACGATAATCAATTTACGGCAAATGAATATGTGAAGTTTACGAGATATGATTTGTTATATTATAATCCAAATTCTCCGAAATTTTCGAATAAGAAAAATTTCAGGTATTACTTCAATTATGATGTGAGCGATACAAATGGAGAGATGAGTCGGACAGATATTTGTCTTGTGTGTGAAGATGAATCATGAATTGTTCATATCTATCATAACGATGGAGCTGGATGGAAAGAAAAATGATCATATGCTGAAGGAACAGAAGATGAAATAATGTCGACGGTAAATAAAAACTATGAGGCACTCAGTACGCCCGAACTTTCTGATATTGAAAATGATCTCAAGAAACGATGAGGAAAGATAGGTGATATAAGTGACGCTATGACAATGTTTCAGAAGAAAGATTTAGAGTCTGATGATGTCGATATTGTCAAAGCAAAAGCGAGAAGCTTTATAGGCAATGGATTAACATACATGGAGGGTCAAGTTCCTGCTATGAAGAAATATTTGGAGTATCTGAACGGTTTGCTTAAAGGAACAGAAATGTCTTATAGGAACGAGCAAGAACAATGAATATATTCCCTAAAGAAGAGTATAGAGGGATTGATAGGTCTTTTTGATGCCGAAGCCGGAAAAACTCCAGAAGGCGATACAAATAAGAGTACTATGAGAGCAATATGTGAATTTATGATAAGTGACCAATTCTATTCCAACGATACCTGGATCAAGAGACAATGGAATCGGTTTATCAACGAGAAATGACGGGTGACATGCTTGGCATTCGTTGCAGCGATAGCGACGGCAGTATTTACCTGAGGACAATCGTTTCGGGCCGTAGTTTGAGTGGCGGCATTATCAACGGGTGTATGAATAGTTGTTAATGAAGCGTTTTGAGCACTTGATGATGTACGACGTGAGAATTATGTGACCATCGACGGTCAGCAATATGTGGTGAATACTCATAGATCAAGATTAACTCAACTTAGTCACTGAGAGATAACTCCAGGACAATATACTAAAGATATTCTTCGAGAGCGAAGCAAAGGTACGGTATCTATGCTAGCTTTCATGGGGGCAGGTAAACTTATAGGTAGGCAGATAAGCGCCGCAATAATAAATGATTCAAGTTCGGGGCTCGCAAAATTCATGGGTTTGGTGAAACCAAGCCAATTTTCTACGGAATTTATTACGAGTCAAACCACCAAGGGTATATCAAAAAATATCTCAAATAGTTTTTTTAAGAGATTTAGTAATGAATTAGTTCAAGAGACATGAGAGGAGATTTCTGAAAATACTGCAGAGAATCTTCGGTGACCACTTGGTATGATGGTGACTATCTTTAATTGTCTTTCTGGAAAACCTGATGTTGCTTTTTTGTTGGACAATAAGATCACCGGAGGAGAGACAGAAATAAGTGCTGATAATAAAATCTTTACGACGAAATTTAAGCATAATGGTGATATCGAAGCGATAAAGAAACATTATTTCGAAAAGTGATATACGAATGTTAATGTATTAGCAAATGGTGATGTGGAGCTGATACAGACATATTGAGCAGATCCAAACAATTGATTTGAAGGATATACACATAAGTTCGTCTTCGAAAAGTCGAGTCAGCCGTTTTTCTTGAGAGATTTCAAAAACAATTTCCTATCATGAAATACAAATTTCAAAAATCTGTTTGTGATGAACGAAGAAACAGGGGCGTTTGATATACAGGTAGATCCGACATCGAAGAAGCTAGCAGATTTTAAGAAACAGATGAGAAGCATGGGAAACTGTGTTATCGTGGAACAAGATAACGGAAATTTCGATATTGTCAAGACAGATGAAACGATAAGCTTCAAATACAATACCGCGAATACTAAAATACTTTCAGATACAGAAATAGAAGTGCTGGATGTTGAAACTACGAATACTGTTTCTGAAACAAATAATAATATAAAAACAGAAACAGAAACGAATAATATATCTCCAGAAAATAACCTCACGATAGACGAGGTGGTTGATACATACACTAAATTAGTGGAAAAGCTTCCTCTTAGAAAGCTTATAGAAAGTGGAATCTGTGGACAGGCAGAAGCAAAAACCTTGGATGTAAATAAGGATGGGATGTTTGATGAAAGCGATGTGGAGATGATGGGAGATAATCAACAAATACTCACAAACGAATTAGCACAAACTAACCCTACTAAATATCAAGAAATACTTATAGAAAAATTTTCTGCAGATCCTACATATAAAGATATCATAGAGGCTATGAATAGAACGTGAACAAGGATAGTTATAGACCCATCTTTAGATTCTAGGTGAGCATATGATAAGGGGACCAAAACACTTAAAATGAATCCTACACGTGAAAATCGAAATGATGGTTCTTTGTGGTGAGAATGATGATATGGAACATTATCGTGAGATAAACTGACTTTAGCAGTTTTTGGACATGAAATGCATCATTTTTTGTTTGAAAACACGTTACAAAAAAATAGAGGCGCTTCATATGAAAAAATAAAAAATAAGAGAGAAGATGATTATGAATTTTACGAAATAATAATAACATATATAGGTAGTAAGATTGAAATATGAAAATCATTTGTCTATCATACTAATACGCAATCAGGAATAGATGCGTATAGATCTTATATAAAACAAGATGATAAATGAGAAAACGAACTAGATACGGAATGAAATCCAATTCTTGATAAAGAACTTAATGATTACCTTGTTGCAGAAGAAAATGTGATAGAACTTTCTCGTCTGTATAGTCAAGGACAGTTAGATGAATATTTACAGTATTTGGTTGATACAGAAAGATCTATTTTGGATGAAAAATGATTACAAAAAATCACAGAAAAAGAAAAGGTTGAAATATTTATGTATATTGAGATGTTAGTAGATGGAGCAAAAGATAGCCTTTTGGACTTCATTCCAAAATTTAGTTGAGAAATACAACCCAGTATCGACCCAGAAATCGTAAAAGCCAACGCCATCCTCGCAGACGGACCAAGACTCTTAAAAGCAGAGGAATTGTTATGAATTAAATTAACTCCCGAACAGCAGCAAGCTATCCTCACTGCTCACAATCAAGAAGGAACTCTCTACAATCTCAATTTTACTCAGATTAAGGCGAGAGCAGATATTTTGAGTAAGGCAGGATTTACGAGTGAGCAGATTAGGGTATTGTTGGAATATGGTATCTGTGGACAGCCGGGGAATGATGTCTCGGATGTGAATGATGTAGTGATGACTTATGAAGTAGAAAATTTATTAACAGAGCTTAATGGTAATCAAGATTATATGCTTTTAAAATCTACATTAGCAGATTACAAGTGAAAATCATTTGAAGAGTTAAAAGATGCTATATTCAATGAAAATAATCCAGATTATGGTGCTTTTCAAAAGATATTTAACCTGTCTGTTGGCGTGCCGGATGTATGACATGAGACGTTGAAAAATCATACATGATTAGTGATGCAAGAATTTCAAAAATCAACAAACGCAAAATATAAGGAATTATTATGAAAAATGATATTGATACATGATATTCCTAAAGCATTATGAATAAACATGTGATTGTCAAAAGATGCACAACATGATATTGCTAAAATAATTATGCCTGATATGCTAGAGTCTATCTGAATTGTAGGTAATGAAAGCCTGATAGCTAAATTTATATTAACAAACGATGTTATTGGTGAAAAAGTTCAATGAACATTGACTCAAGAAAAGTTTGATGAATATATGGAAAAAATGTCAAATATAACCAGGGAAACATGATTGTCTGCATGAGAGATATATAGATTGCAGCTAGATTATTATAGATATGACGCATGATCTTATGATTTTCTTAAATCACTATTTACTGTCGATAGATATAATGATATATATATTTCTAATATATCCGCTAGTAATCTTATTGATTTTTTCAGCGAATTTATGGGAAAGCGTATTCTGCAATCTAATGCGTCTAAATGATGATGGTTAGATACTATTAAGAAAAAAAAATCCGTAGAAAATAAAAAAACAAGATTGATAGATAAAATATTAAATAGAAATTTTTGAACAGGTGAAGATGTTGTGAAATTTATGGAAGACAGAAATGTTAAGTTCTCCAATGATGCGATAAATATGTTACGAGAAAGTGATGTGAGAAGAAAAAAAGATTATGAATATGTTGCAGATGTTGTTTTCAAAAATTTTTCTGATGTTTGTAAAAATATAAAGAAAGTCGAATGAAGTCATATGACGCATGAGGACGTAAACGATGCAATATTTGACTTTTTTCAAACAGAACAGTATCAAAATATGACAATAGAACAAAAAATGATATTTATGGGATTTCTATCTCAATCTGCATTCGATTTTTGACAGAAATCATTATATGTATGGGCACTTAAGACATATGCAACTCATAGATATGAATCTGTTAGTAATCATATGATGTGGAGTAGAGAGAATAATCCAAACAGTATGATGTTGGATTATATGATGATGGATATTGGAAACAGGGCTTTTTCTCAAGGAATGCTGGATCAATCAGATAGAGTGAAAAATATACAGGCAACAATATGAGAAAATCCTACATGAGATATCTATAGAGTAATAAGATTCCAAACAGATACAGAAAGAAATGTGTTTTTGGAAAATATACAAAAAAACTGAAGTATTATAAATGAAAATATTACTTCAGCTTCAATAAGCAAATCATATGTAGATGATAGAGTAGGAGGAATGTGAAACTTCGATAAGCGTAATGTGGGGGTAGTATTACATATAAAAAATCCTAAGTGAATTATTCTTATGAGTGAGTCAAATTATCTGTGGGAATCTGAAATAACATTAGCGAAATGAGAAAAATTTAAGCTTCTAAGAGATTTTGAATATGATAAGAATAATAATACATATCATGTGTTCCTTGAACAAGAAACTGATGGTCGTGGTGATGTGAGTGTACATAAAATACAAAAGCCCAAAGAACAAAGGTAAAAATATTAGTGGGATAAAATAAAAAAATTCCCTTGCATTCACTCCAAATTTTCCTATAACACTACCTGAAATACCAAAGACAGTAGGTTGCCTAACCGCATAAAATCCAATTCCTACCTAGGTTCAGATACAAATAAATGTTTTTTGTATAAGAGCCTTGCCAAGAGGGTCTTTTTTGAAATTAAGAATTAATGATGAAAAATGAATAATGAAAGAATTGTAAAAATTATATACTATTATATTGTTACGATAGTCTATAAAAAAATAAAAACCAACATCATTCATTATTAATTATTCACTATTCATTATATTTAGTTATTTAGTTATAGAGTAATGGCGATTACCAAAGACAAGAAAAAACAGATTTTGGCAAAGTATGCTGAAGATCTTGCAGGAGCAAAAAATGCTGTTATCATAAAACAGAACGGCATACCTGTTACGCTTGCAAACAAGATCAGGATAGATCTCAAAAATGCTGACGGAAAGATGAATATCATCAAAAAAAGGATTTTCCTCAGAGCGCTCAAGGACGCAGGACTCGAAGAAGTGAATGTTGATGTTCTTGAGGGACCAGTATTCGCATTGTATGCCAAAGAGGATGAATACGCTCCATTGAAAGTTATCAACAAATATCTCAAGGAATTCAAAAAGGAGAACAAAAAATCAGAATTCTCTTTCTTGGGAGGATGGTTCGAAAAGAAACGGCAAGGAGGTGAGTATGTCAGCGAACTTGCTAACGTACCTTCAAAGGAAGAATTGATCTCCAAGCTTTGCTACTTATTCAACTACCCATTACAATCATTCGCTGTAGCACTCAGTGAAATCGCGAAGAAGGATGGTAGTGCTGTAGCTGAAGTCAAGGAAGAGCCAAAAGCAGAAGCAAAAGAAGAACCTAAGGCTGAAGAACCAAAAACAGCAGAAGCTCCAGCTGAAGAACCAAAGACTGAAGAAACTCCAACTGAATAGAAATGGAAAAATTGGAAAATGGAGAATGGAAAAATTAATCTTTCAATGTTTGCATCTTTCAATATTTCAATCTTATAGTTAGTCGTTTAAGCGTTTCATTATTTGATCGCTTCAACATATCAAGTATTTTATTACTTTATTCCATACAGAATGGCAGAATTATCAAAGAACGCACAACAGATCATGGATCTGGTCAAAGACATGGGTGCGGTAGAATTAAACCAATTAGTTAAAGGATTGGAAGAAGAATTTGGCGTAAGCGCAGCTGCTATGGTAGTTGCAGGAGCTGCTGGCGGAGCTGCAGATGCAGGAGCTGCTGGTGGAAATGCTGATTCCGTCAATATCGAATTGACTGATATCGGACAGCAAAAAATCGGAGTTATCAAGGTAGTCAAGGAAGTACTTGGACTTGGACTCAAGGAAGCTAAAGATCTCGTAGAAAAGGCACCTACCGTTATCAAGGAGAAAGTTAAGTACGAAGAAGCTGAAGGTATCAAGGCAAAATTGGAGGCTGAAGGTGCAACTATCACGCTTAAGTAAGAATTTTGAATTTGAAAGGCGAAATGGTAAATTGTAAAACGATGTATATGCGTTTTCAAATTGCAAATTTCAAATTATAAATTCCAAATTCACTTTATTTTATCAAATCGTAAACATTATGAGTATATCTGTAAACGATGTGATTGAGGCGCAAGCTCATATTGGTACGCTCAAAAGCGAAGCTCACCCAAAGACCAACAAATATCGGGCTGGGGTAGTCAACAATATAGCAGTGATCAATCCCGAAATCATCATAGAGCAGATCGAGAACGCAAAAAAGAAAATCCAACAAGCCAAGGCTGACGGGAAAGAGATTTTGATCGTTTCCGAAAAGAAGATGTACGCTGACGAATTGGAGAAGCTCGGTGAGAAGTACGGAGTGAATTATCTCAATTACAAACTTCCTTCTGGATTCCTTACAAATTTCGAGACGCTCAAGAAAAGGATAGAATCTATGAATACTATGGCTCGTTTCGTGGACAGCGAAAATTATCTGTCGTTGACCAAAAAAGAGCAGTTGGTATACAAGAGAAAACTCGCAAGAGTCCTGAAAATCTATAAGGGAGTAAAAAATCTTACGAGAAAACCAGAATTGATCATCGTATTGGATGGTCAGATGATGGATAATTTCATCAATGAGATAACAAAGACTCCTAATATTCAGAATATTGTTATCGCTGGAACTAATTTTTCCAGACGGTGGGCAGAAGATAGCATTATTATCGCCAATATGTGAAGCCATAAGAGCGTGGATTTTGTTCTGAATAGCATGTTCAGATAATTTCCTTACTATAACAATGCACAGAGCAATTTATCTTTTCTTTGATGCATATGGAAGAACCAATCAAGTCCGACGCTGTTGGGCAAACGTTAGAAACGATTGCTGCCGCATCACCTTCCAAAGAGGTGTATACGCCTAGCAGTACGGAGAAAAAGAGAGCAGTGATGATGTATCTCCTGATAGGAATCATCGTCGTAGCGCTCAATAACCAAAAGAAGAGTGATTTTGAATCTTTTCATCTCAAGCAAGCATTGGGATGGTGGGCAATATTTCTGCTTCTAGTGGTAGCGACTTCTGTATTTATGCTACTCCCTATCATCAAGTATCTCCCGATATTTTTGGTTATTGTAATGGTGGTTTTTATGGGTATATTCATCAAACGTGCCCGAGATGGTAAATATACTATCGAGGAACAAAGTAAGATGGCGATATTCCATGCACTAGGCGGGCGAATTATGACCCTCTTCGAAGTTAAAATGGAAGAACCAAAAAAAGAAATGAAAAATGAATAATGAACAATGAAAAATGATGGGACAATTGCGATTGTAGGCTATAGTCAATAACTAAACAAATCATACATTATTCATTATTAATTTTAAATTATTAATTGATATTATGTCCAATATAGAACTATTGAAACAATTGAGGGAGATCACTTTTGCTCCTCTCAAGGACTGCAAGGAAGCATTGGCTGAAGCAGGTGACAATCTGGAAGCAGCACAAGAAATCCTCAAAAAGAAAGGTATCGCAAAAGCAGGAAATAGGGCTGAAAGAGAAACCAAGGAAGGCATCGTCAAGATTGTCGAGAAAAACGGAAAGACCGTAGGTCTCAAATTGCTTTGTGAGACAGATTTCGTTGCAAAAAACGAAAATTTTCAAGCATTGTTCGATTCTATTCTCGAAAAGATTGCTGCAGGAGATAAAGAAATCTCTGCATTGGAACATCTTGATCCTACATTAGCTGAGACAGTAGAAAATGAAGTCAAAGAGTTTATGGGCAAGACAGGAGAAAATATGAAAATAGGAGGCGTTTTGGTGACTTCCAAAAAAGCGTTCATCTACAATCATCCAGGAAATAAGGTTGCGACTTTGGTTTTCTTTGAAGGAGGAAATGATGAAGCTGCCAAGGAAGTTGCTTTGCAGGTGACTGCTATGAATCCTACCTATGTATCATTCGATGAAGTCGATAAGGACGAAATAGCTAAAATGACAGAAGAATTCGGAGCTGAACTCAAGGCAGCCGGCAAGCCGGAAGCTATGATAGCTCAGATCGTCGACGGCAAGATCAAGAAGGCGTTGGCGGAAAACGTTCTGCTTGAGCAGGAATATATCAGGGACGGAGCCAAGAAGGTCAAGGAAATACTTCCTGCCGACATGAAAGTCCTTGCGTTCGTTAGAATGGCGATCGGATCGTAATTTTTACCACCTTACATAATAAACTAATGCAAAAGTATGATGTAGTGTTGTTGGTTGATGCATCGTTGTCAGAGACAAACCGCAAAGAAATCGTTTCTGAATTCGAAAGTCTCATCAAAAAGACTATTGTCGAACATGACGATATAGGTCTCCAGCAATTGAGGTACAATTTAAGCAATAAAGCTTGAAATGACAAGGCATATGTGTATTCATATTATATTCAGGCAGAAGCTGAAGATTTAGATGTAATCAAAAAGAATCTCTTGTACAACAAGGCAATCAAGAGATACTATATCTTCAAGATGGATAAGAATGAAGAGTTTTTGAAATTTGCAAAAGTAAATGAAGAACTTGGAGCAGTCATAGAAACATGGGATCCGAAGAAGCTTTGACAAAAAGTTTCCTTTTTTGCGGACAAGAAAAATGAAAAATATCTCAATCGGAAGTCTGTAGTAATGCTCAGAAAATATATCACGAGATTCGGTGATATCAAGCCTAGAGCATATACGAACAATCCTGTATCAGTGCAAAAAAAGCTCAAGACTGCGGTATTGAGAGCAAGAGAATTAGGCTTCGTGGAATACAAAAAATAATAATTAGAGACAAGGGAATAGGGATAAAGGACAAGGCCTTATACCTTATACCTTCTACCTAGTACCAAAAGTAGAATTTACCACTTAACAATATAGTACAATGGCCAGCAAACTAAGAAGGGTGAGAAAATATTCCCGAAACAAGAGAATAACGAAGCACGGCTTCAGGGAAAGAATGCAAACAGCATCTTGAAGGGCCTTGCTTAGCAGAAGGAGAAGAAAAGGCAGAAAACAACTGACTGTTCAAAGACCGTAAACCATCGGTTTTTGAATTTTTTTGTTTTCAGAGAGAGAAAATTCTTGAATACACCTGCGTAGACCATATTCATTGTTTATTTTCTTATCACAGATACCCATATGACACAAAAAAAATCTTCTCAAGGGAAAAAAGAAATAAAAAAGACAAAGAAACCAGTAGTCAAATCAGTGAAATCAGCACCGAAAGCGACGAATAAACCAGCTAAAAAAGCCGCTCCAAAAGCCGCTCCAAAAGCTGCAGTCAAGGTGTCTCTCACTAAACCGACCAAGGCGATAAGCAAACCTAGTAAACCTATCAGGATACCAGAAATCTTCAAAGACTTCTATAGGGAGGGAGAGAGGATATTTTTGCGTAATCCGAGAAAATTCGCCGGATTCCCTGATTTGCTTGATTTACAGAAAAGAGGATATGATGACTTTATCAAAAAATATACGAATAAGCTTTTTGATAGTATTAATCCAGTATGGGATATAGCAGGTGAAAAGATGTATGTAGAGATAGATGATATCAAAATTTCTGAGCCTATCGATGATGTAAAAACCTGTAAGAAAAAAGAATTGACCTATGGAGGTATCATTACTGGTAAAGTAAAACTCAATGAAGTCCGTGATGATGGTAAGAAGAAAACGGAAAAAACGCTCTTCAGCAAACGTGCAAATATCGGTATTTTACCGCTAATGACGCCGTCTGCATCCTATATTATCAATGGAGTTGAGAGAGTTATTATCTCCCAGATCATAAGATCATATGGTATATTTTTTGCTAAAAAGGAATTTAGATATTCATTCAAGGTTATTCCTGAAAATGGACCATGGTTGGAAGTCCAGACAGAAAAATCTGGAGTCGTAGTAGCAAGAATCAATAAATCCAGAAAATTTCCTATCACGACATTGCTCAGGATTTTTGGATTAGAGACAGATGAAAGTATTAGAGAACTCTTCAAGGATACGTTTGATGAGGAAGATTTCAATTATCTCGAAACAACACTCAAAAAAGATAGTACTACCGACGCTTTATCTGCAGCGGAATTTGTCTACAACAAAGTCAGACCAGGCGAATTGATCGATCAGGAAAGTGCGCTCAATTATATCAAGAATCAATTCCTTTCTCCAGAGAGAATCTTTATGGGAAGAATTGCCAGAAGAAAAGTGAATGCAAAATTAGGAATCAAGAAGCCACTCGATGGTGATGTTGCCAATATCTTCGATGGTGAAGATCTTGTAGGAGCATTGAAATACTTATTCAATATCTCAAATTTTAAAAAATGATATTATACAGACGACTCTGATCATCTTTCCAATAAACGTATCAGATCCATGGGAGAGATCCTCTATGCACATCTGCAGCCGGTCATGAGAAAATTCGTAAAGAGCATCAAGGGAAAGCTTTCTATCTTGAATTTGGAAAGTCCGCTCAAAATTACTGATTTGGTAAACTTCAAGATTATAGATAATGCTATCAAGAGTTTCTTTGCAACTTCACAATTATCTCAGTTTTTGGATCAGATCAATCCGCTATCAGAAATCGAACATAAAAGAAGAATCACTGCCCTTGGACCTGGAGGACTCAAAAGAGAAACTGCCAAATTCGAAGTGCGTGATGTTCACCCTTCGCATTATGGAAGAATATGTCCTATCGAAACACCTGAAGGACAAAATATCGGACTGGTAATTTACCAATCATTGTATTCTCGTGTCAACGATGAATGATTTTTGGAAACGCCAGCACTCAAGATTGCTCGTGAAGTAGCTCCCAAAAAAGAATTATTGATCAATAGGATAGCTCACCGTGATATCCATGAATTGGATGCCAAAGGGAAACAACTCAAGAGAGTAATAGTCAAAGAAGATCATTATATCGATGAAAAATCAGCAAAAGAGATAGAAAAAATATATGGAAAACTAGGAACAACCATTGCTGTCAAACCGTTTTTCACCAACGAGTTGGAGTATATTTCGCCAGAAATGGATGAAAAATGCTGTATAGCTGATGCAACTACACCTATCGATGCATATAATAATATGACGGATGTCCGTGTTGCTGCAAGACAATTCAATGAAATGGGTATGTTCCATGTAGGAGATGTTACACATATCGACGTCAATCCATCACAGATATTCTCACCGAACACCTCATTGATTCCATTCGTTGATCATAACGATGCGGTGCGTGCATCTATCGCTACCAATCAACAGAGACAAGCATTGCCGTTATTGAAAAATGACGCACCTTTGGTAGGAACAGGATTGGAAAGAGATATCGTACAGATGACTCATGCAGTACTCAAAGCAGAAGCTGAAGGAGAAGTGGTTTATGTTGATGGAAAGAGAATCAAGATAAAATATAAGACGGGAATAAAGGAATACCAACTGATAGTATTCGCAAGATCAAATAGTAAATCATGTATGCATCAGGTCCCTAGAGTGTCATTAGGACAAAAAGTAAAAAAAGGAGATCTTATCGCTGAAGGTCCATGTTCCGTACAAGGAGAAATGGCACTCGGAAAGAATCTGAGGATAGCGTTTATGCCATGGAAAGGATACAATTATGAGGATGCGATTGTTATCTCACAGAGATTGGTAAAAGATGATGAATTGTCATCCATAAATATCGATGAATACGAAATAGAGGTAGCAGATACCAAACTTGGGCCTGAAGAAACAACAAACGATATCCCAGGAGTTTCTATGATCAAGCTCAAAAATTTGGACGATGATGGAGTAATCAGAATCGGATCTATCGTCAAATGAGGAGATATTTTGATCGGAAAGATCACGCCAAAATCTGAAGGAGAACTGACGCCAGAAGAAAAGTTGATCCAAGCAATCTTCGGAGATAAATCAAAAAATGTAAAAGATACTTCATTATATGTACCATCAGGAAGCAATGAAGGAAAAGTGATCGATGTGGTCATCCTCGATGCAAAAAAAGGAGATAATCTTATGGCAGGAGTGAGAAAGAAGATCAAAGTCTATGTCGCAAGTACGAGAAAGATCGAAGTCTGAGATAAATTAGCGGGAAAACATGGAAACAAGGGTATTATCTCTATTGTTGTTCCAGAAGAGGATATGCCGTTTACCGAAGACGGTAAACCAGTAGATGTATGTCTCAATCCTCTCGGAGTAATCTCTCGTATGAACATGGGACAGCTATTTGAATCTCAGTTAGGATTTATCGCTAAGCATTTTGGTGTAAGTTTTGCGGTTCCTACATTTTCCAAATTTTCTTCTGAAGATTTGACGGAACTTACCAAGATGTGTGGATTCGATGATTTGAAATTTGATATCTACAATGGTGCAAACGGTATGAAATATGATCAAAAAGTGACCGTAGGATATATGCATATCCTCAAATTGGTACATATGGTCGAGGATAAAATCCATGCAAGAGCTGTAGGACCATATTCATTGATTACCCAGCAACCGCTCGGAGGAAAGTCCAGACAAGGAGGTCAGAGATTTGGAGAGATGGAAGTTTGGGCATTGGAAGCATATTCTGCAGTCTATACCTTGCAAGAGATGTTGACCGTCAAATCAGATGATGTTATCGGAAGAAATAAATTATATGAATCTATCATCAAGGGACAGAAACCAAAGATTGGTGGATTACCTGAATCATTCAATTTGTTGACGTACCTATTCAAATGACTTTGTCAGAATATAGAGCCATTGACGGTAGAAGAGTTGGAAGTTGTCCAGGAAGATAGGATCAAGAAAATCGTTAATCTAGGGCTTTCTGGTGTTATGAAGAGTACCATCACGGGTGAAGGAGAAGCTACAGTTATTGAAGAGGAAGGAGATACAACCGGACAGGAAAAAGAAGAGATTATCGATAACGTGATCCAAGAGATGGAAGACTTTGGTGAACTTGAATAAAACTATTATGCTAAGTTCTAAGTGCTAAGTTCTAAATAAAAAAATACCACAACTTAACACTTAGCATTCAACACTTAGCACTTAAGAAATAAGTCGTTTATTTTCTTACTAAGGAGCGTAGTATGAACAAAACAAAATTCGAGGGATTGATTGTTAGGCTTGCTGCGATGGAAGACATCGAGAAATGGTCTCATGGTGTAGTGGATAATCCTGATACAGTCAACTATAGGACAGGGAAACCTAAACAAGGTTGATTGTTTTGTGAATCCATTTTTTGACCAGTGAAAAATTACGAATGTAGCTGTGGTAAGTACAAAGGAGTAAGATATAAGGGAATCGTATGTGAAAGATGTTGAGTAGAAGTCACGAGTTCGAGAGTGAGGAGATCTAGGATGGGGCATATCGAATTAGCTGTCCCTGTTTTGCATGCATGGTATAAGGCAAGTCCATCAGGAGGAGTCAATCAATTGCTCGGTCTTTCTTCCAATGAGATAGACAAGATTTTGAGCTTTGTAAAATATATTATGGTCCAGAAACTGGACAAAGATTTTGATAAGAAGATCAAGGAAAAGATCAAAGAGGATTTTGATAACAAAATCAAAGAACTTGAGACCCTCTACAAAGAAGAAGCTGCCAAAGAAAAAGAGAATCCAAAGAAACTCAAAGAACTCGAAAAACTTTTCAACGACAATAAGGATACACTTGAAAAAGAATTCAATAGGATAAAATCTATTATCTCTGATTTAGATGTAGGATCGACTATCTTCGAAAACGATTTCAGAAATATCTTCTCCAGATTTTCCAACCTTATCATATTCCAATCAGGACCTGAATCAATTTTGAGGATGCTCCAAAATATCGATGTAGAGAAAGAGATCAAAAAAACGATCCAAATATTCAAAGACACCAAATCAGAGGAGCAGAGAAAAAAATTGATTGCATTGATAAAATTATTGATCAATCTTCATGTTTCCGGTGTTAAGCCAGAAAATATGGTAATCAGAAAATTGCCAGTCATACCCCCTGATTTGAGACCAGTAGTTCAATTGGAAGGAGGAAAATTTGCATCATCTGACGTTAACCTGTTCTATAGGCGCGTACTGATGAGAAATATCAGATTGAAAAAAATGATCCAGGTCGGAATGCCTGATGTCGTCAAGAAAAACGAAATCAGATTGCTCCAGGAATCAGTAAATAATTTGTTGGTTGGAGAAAAAGCAGGTGCAGCAGGAAGCAGCGGAGCTGGTATCAAAGTGTTCAAATCATTGTCAGATATGCTTTCAGGAAAAGAAGGTATCTTCAGAAAGAATTTGCTCGGAAAGAGAGTGGATTATTCAGGAAGGTCTATCATTACCGTTGGTCCTGAGCTCAAATTGGATGAATGCGGATTGCCGATCTATATCGCGGTCAAGATGTTTACGCCGTTCATCATCGGAAAACTTATCGAAAAGAAAATAGTATATACCCCTAAACAGGCAGAGAAACTCATCAAAGAAGAATCGCCATTAGCATTGAAATTCCTCGAAGAAGTGATCAAAGACAAATATGTTCTGCTCAATCGTGCACCGACATTACATAGGTTGTCCATCGAAGCATTTAAGATTAGATTGATGCCAGGAAAGACCATCCGTATCCATCCATTAGTATGTCCTTCATTCAATGCCGATTTTGATGGAGATCAGATGGCAGTCCATCTGCCTATTTCTGACGAAGCGCAGAAAGAGGCAAGAGAGCTGATTGCAGCTGACAAAAATATTTTGAAGCCAGGTTCAGGAGATCCTACTATCGCTCATTCCCAGGATATGGTGCTTGGAGCGTATTATCTTACGGATTTTTATGATCAGAGAACACCGCAATATACTACAGAAGAGGAACGAAAGAAAAAACCTATTATAGGAATTTTTCCAAGCATAGAAAATGTATTGGACAGTTATGGTAACGGAGAGATCTTCGTAAAAGACAAAATACTGCTCAATTATAACAAAGAACCTATAGAAACCACAGTAGGAAGAGTTATTTTCAATTCTATCCTTCCTGAAAGAATCAGATTTATCAATACAAAGCTAAAAAATAAAGACCTAAAAAAACTCTTGAGTAGGATATTTGATGAATATGATATGCAGACAACTGTCTATGTCGCAGATGATATCAAGGATCTTGGATTCAAATACGCTACGCTCTGATCCACATCAGTAAATATCTTGGATATGAAGGTGCCTAAAGAAAAAGAAGATGAACTGAAAATAGGTGATCTCAAGACAAATGAAATCTATAAATATTATTTCAAAGGATTCTTTTCTGAAGAGGAGAAACATAGGTTCATCATTAAGATCTGGACCGATGTCAAAAAGAAGATAGAGGAGAGCTTGAAGTCCATTACTGGACCAGGACAGGATCTCTATACGATGGTTGATTCATGAGCGAGATGATCACAGACGCATATGACGCAGATTGCAGGTATGAAGGGTCTAGTTGTTAATCCTCAAGGAGAGATTATCGAGTTGCCGATCAAAAACTCTTTCGTTGAATGATTGAGACCTATTGAATATTTCATCTCCGCGCATGCATGAAGAAAGGGAAAAGCGGATACAGCATTGAGAACAGCGGAATCAGGATATTTGACGAGAAAACTCTGTGATGCGTCACAAGAAGTTATCATCAGGGAACATGATTGCGGAACAGAAAAATATGTCATTTTCTCCAAACAGGAATCTGAGATGAAAGGGGAGAATTTCTACACTATTATCGCTGGAAGAGTACTTGCAGAAGATGTATTGGATAAGAAAAAAAATGTTATCTTGAGTAAGGACGATCTCTTGGATAAGGAGAATGTCAAATTGCTCCAGGATATGGAAATAGAGGAGGTGAAGGTAAGAACGCCATTAGTATGTCACAGTATCAGCGGTATCTGTCAAAAATGCTACGGAACAGATCTTTCTACAAGAAGAATAGTTGAGATCTGAGTACCTGTCGGAATCATTGCTGCGCAATCTATTGGAGAACCATCAACGCAGTTGACACTCGATACGTTCCATGAATGAGGAGTCGCAAAATGATGAGAACAAACAACAGGTATCGATAGGGTAAAACAATTGTTTGAAGTAAGAGATCCAAAAATGCCTGCTATTATCACCCCATTTGACGGAAAAGTTTCCTTCTATGAAGCCAATAAAGTTAGATATGTGAAAGTGATCTCTGAATATCAGAAAAAAAACTACTTACTCAAACCAGGGTACAAAATAGATGTAAAAAAGGGGGAAGAAGTGAAAAAAGGATGAATATTCGCATCCAAAGGAAAGAGCAAACTCAAGGTAAAGGAAGGCGGAAAAGTGTTGGAAGTAAAAGCTGATCATATCGTTCTCGGTATTCAAGAAGAATATGTAAAAGCGGTTACAGGACTCAATGCTATCAAAAAGGATGGAGAAGATGTCTTCAAAGGAGAAATTCTGACAACAGGAGCATTATCCATCAAAGAGTACAAAGATATTGTTGGAGACCTTGAAGCACAAAAATACATCATCAAGGAGACTAAAAAGGTTTATGGAGCTCAAGGACAGGATCTTAATGATAAACATATCGAAGTGGTCGTCAAACAATTGTTCTCAAAAGTCTTTATAGAAGATTCAGGAAATAGTAGTTTCATTCCAGGAACATACATCAAATATGAAGAATTTATCAAAGTAAATCAGGAATTGGAAGCAGAAGGCAAGAAAGCTGCCAAAGGAAAAAGATTGGCACTCGGATTGACTAATATTGCAAAAGAGACGGATTCATGGCTTTCTGCAGCATCTTTCCAGGAGACAATCAGAGTTATGGTTGCTTCATCACTGAAAGGATCTATAGATATGCTTTCCGATTTGAAGTCAAACGTTATTATTGGAAGACTCTTGCCAGTAGGTGAAATTTACAGAAAAGATCACGGAATAGATATTCAAGAATAATTCGAACGCTGAAGGGATTTGTTTTGAAATTCGTTCAGATGAGAGGATTATATATCAATTTGATATATAAAGCTTGAAAATACTAGGGAAATCCATATATACAACCCCACTGAATTACATTACGTATTTTACTCGTTAGTTATAGTTTACAAATGGCACACAAAAAGGCCGGTGGATCGGCAAAAAACCTTAGGGATTCAAAACCAAAGTATCGTTGAGTGAAGGTGTTCGGTGGTCAAAAAGCGACTGCAGGAAATATCATCATCAGACAAAAGGGATCCAAATATGAATGTGGAAAAAACACCTATCTCGGTAGTGATTTCTCTGTTCATGCAAAAGTTGATGGAACTGTCGCTTTCAAACAGAAAAAAGTAGGAAGATTCGACGGAAGAAAATACCTCAAGACTGTCGTAGAGGTTAAGTAATCACTGCATTTTATCGTTTTTTTTAGTATACAATGACAATCGGACCAAAAAAGAAAATTTCCCAAGCAAAAGGACGCCAGAGGCATTCGACATGGGAAGGATTAAATATCCAAAGAATGGTAGATACCTACAAGATTTCCGTATGCAAAAACTGTGGAGCTAAGAAGCTCTCTCACAGAGTTTGTCCAGTTTGCTGATATTACAAAGGGAAACAAGTATTGACGATCAAGAGCAAGAGCAAGGAAAAAGTAGTAGACGCATAAATTAATTCAGAATTCAGAATGTAGAGTTCAGAATTTAGAAATTTAAAATTGAAAATTAGAAATTGCGAAGTAGTTCTTTAGTTCATTATTCCCAGCTCATGAATATCAAACAAAGAATCAATGCGAGAAAAATAGTGTTATCCTATTTGTATCAGCATTGTTTTTTTGTTAATCTGATGCAACAGGATAAAGTGCTTACTGACTCATTATTCATTGATTATGTCTTCAAAACCGATGCGGGGATGTATGACAAGGAAAAAGAAAAGCTCAAGGAAGAAATAGAAAAGTATGTGAAGATATATACTTTGGAAGATTTCAAAGAATTTGCTGACTGTTTCTTTGATGAACGGCCAGCTGAAGATATCGATTTCGATTACATATCCAAGGTCGGTATCCATTTCACGAAATATAGAGAAGAGATTGAACAAAAAGTAGATGAACATATCCAAACATTCGGATATCATCAGATGGATCCTTTGGATCAGGCAATATTTTTGCTTGGGTATACCGAACGAAAAGAGTTGGATACCCCGAAAGAAGTGGTGCTCAATGAAATGATCGAGCTTGCAAAGCGTTATTCTGATGAATGAGCACCGAAGCTCATTAACTGAATAATGCACAAGATAGTAAATTAATTCAGAATTCATAATTCAGAATTCAAAAAAAAATGTAGGGGCGAATATCATTCGCCTTTTTGTTATATAAGAAAAAAAACCTGACGTCATAGTCAGGTTTCTTTACTCTCTATTTATTATCTAGTATTGTTTTTCTGTATATATGCCTGTAATTCTGCTAGAGTAGAGAAGTATCTTACTTTCATGAGTTTGTAGGACATATATCCTCTGTTGGTGTGATAAATAGTATATTCTTTTCCATTTGGTGCAGTGTATACTTGCGGAGAGAAACTGGTATCTACCTGATGATTCCATACCTCTGGAGGAGGATTATTGGTGTCGATATAAGCGCGAAGGGCATTGAGGGTAGAAAAATATTTTGCAGAAGAAAAATCGCTTGATGTATATCATCCTTGAGGGGACGTTTGTACGGTATAGATTTTTCCATTGGCTGCAATGTGCTTTGTAGGATCGGTATTGGTGAATATCCATGATGAGACACCATAGGTAGTGATATGGCAATCTCCAGGATTCTTGCTATCGATATATCTCGTCAGTGCATCACGGTTTGCAAAATAGGTAACCACCTTGAAGTTCGGTGAACTATATGCAGATCTTGTAGTATCGAAAGCTACAGTATATTGTTTACAGTTAGGTGCTATATGTGCGCCTGTAGTAGCGGTCGGACTTTCAGGGGTGATTCAGATTTCATCGTTGATGAGATCTTGGAGATACTGAAGATTACAATCATTGGTAAAATCGATTTCATCTTCTAACATGCTTTGCATCGTGTAGAGGAATTCTTCATACATATTTTCATCTCATGAATAATTTTCTACAAGACCATCGAAGATATCTTGGATCGTGGTTTCATCATCTTCGTTAAGCGTACATCCGTCATCAGATTGCTCTTTGGTAGTAACAGTAAATTCGAGTTCCCTATTTGCTATCGTAAGGATTGAAGAAACGGTTTTGTCATATCTATTGCTTGATCTGAGATTGATGAATAAGGTATCATCATTTTGGATCAAAGTTCCTGTACCTTTTTCATTTTCGTTTTCATAGAGCGTTCCGTTGTTATCGATAGTAGCCTGGAGAGAAAGGCCGTCCTTGATACCTTCCAGGGTGATTTCATTGGAATCATAATAGGTCCTGAGATTTGCGTTTTCTATTTCATCAAAATTTCGTTCATCAGAATCTATCGCTTCAAAACGTCCAGCATTGCTTCGTGAGGAAAGATTGCCATCCCTATCTCTTGCCTGGAGTCTTCGATAGAACGTATCGCTAGTTGCATCAAATGCAGTGCTTGGCCGTCCAAATGTTCCTGTAGTAGCTATAAATCCAGTATCTACGATATCAGTAAATGAACTATCTTCAGCAATTTGATAGACATATCCTTCGATACCTGATCCCGTATCGGTAGCTCCAGTCCATTCCCAAGTTACAAAGAAGAGTTCTTCTCCAGTCAATGGATACGTCAGTGTAGGGGCGGTAGGAGGAGTGACGTCAGATCATTTGGTCTTGATGGTAAACATACCGGTTCAGAGTCCTATAGTGACATACCCAGTTACTGTTTGTGAATATCCTGAACTGCTTTGTGCAATAGCTTTGATCTGATTGCCATTGTGGACGAGTAGACCGGTCGTTCATGAATTCACGAGTATTCCTCACGAGTAGATCTCCAGCCGTCACGAAGTCGTTGTAGGAACAAAGGCAATAGATGCTAATACGCCAGTTTCAATGCCTGCGATCGTAACGGTGCTACCGGTGAATGTATCTAGGGGTATACTCGTAAAGTTTGCAAATGCAAATGATCCTGTGGCAGGTGTTTGGCTATAGTCTCTGGTAGTGATAGTAAACGTTGCGGTAGGAGCTGTTCCTATCGTAATGGTACCAGTAATCGTTTGGTTATATCATGGTTGAGTGAGTAATTTTACTTGGATAGGATCACCGTTATTTACCATGCCGGTCAGTGTTGTTAATGTTGTTCAGCTGATGATGAGATATCACGAAGTTGTACTCGGCTCAAAGGAGAGCGTAGCAAGGACAGGGATATTCACCGTTCCTGCCGTATATACTTCTGTTGTATACCAGCTATTCAGTGGTGCAGATCCTGTAGAAGCAAATCCTACATATTCAGGATAAGTATCTCGAATAGCGAAGAGCTCAGCGATGTATTTGTTTGCGTCATATTGTGAAGGGATTTGTACGGGTTGTGTATTTCCACTTTCGTATCTGATAGGTATGCTTTGTTTGTATATACCGAGACCGAACATATAATTGGTATAGGTATTGTATTGTGAGATGAATGAACTATTATATCAGCTATTGTTACAGCTGCTATTGAGCAGGGTAATAGAATCGCCCGAACGGGTAGGATTGGTAGCGTATAAACACGACATAGCGGTCGTTCCTGTGATCAACGTTCCTTCGTAAGGAAAAAGTCCTGCCGTTCCTGGAGCAAGATATCCATCATTTGCATCGGTACCATCGAGATCTGAAGTGTTGGCGAAAAATTTCAATTCGCCATAATATTTGTTGTTGTTAGAGCTATATAATGCCTTGATACCTTTGGTATTGTTGTAGATCATAACGTCATTGAGTGCATTTCCTGAAGCGTTTTTGAAATAGATACCCGCTTCGCTGTTGTTGTAGATAGCAGCTCTATTGAGAACATTCTCCTTGGTGGTAAGATCTCAGAATATACCGATTTGGTTATTGTATGCTTGGAAGTTGTTCATAGTGTTTTTGCTGGATCCGTTAGCGAACCAGATTCCATAAGCAGTATTGTTGTACACCTGCGTATTGTTGATGACATTATAATTGGATGCATAATACAGATAAATACCCGCTAGAGCATGGTTGAATATCTGTGCATTGATGATAGTGTTGTGATGCGATCCGAGACCGAGATAGATTCCGTATTCTGATGTATTGTATACTTGGATATTGTTTAATGTGTTGTTGTTGCTTGCGCCATCAAGCTTGATTCCGACTGCTGCTGGTCAAGAGACAGAGTTCGTACCATAATATTCCGCATCGACCTTGATGTTGTCAATGATGATGTTGTGCTTGTTGTCAGCATACAACATACCAAGGATACCGGATCATCCATTTTTGGTGAATCTCGTAGTATCTGTCCCTACGAGTGCAATACAGTTTCCATTAAAAACAAAAGGATAACCTAATGAAAGCGCCGATCTATATTCACCACCAGTAAGGATATATATAGTATGATCTTCAAAAGCATAGGTAGAGGAAAAAGTTCCGCCAGTGAGTTCCTTTACTTGGAAGGCAGAAAGTGAACATCAATTGGTTTCCCGATTTTCGGTGAAAGCTGATCAGGATCAAAAATATTGCTGAACGAGATTCTGCTGGTTGAAGGAAAGTATGGATGAGGGCTCAGTAATATATTTTGTTGTGAAATACTCCGCTCCGTCGGATCCATATGCCTCCAGACTGGAAGAATTGAACCGGACAGGAACGATCTGCTTGGATATATTCAATCAAAAGATATATCTGATCGGACGTGTGACATCGAACGTCTGAATTCCTCTGAGTTCAGTCAATATTCCATTGAGCATCCATTGTCAGCTACCGTTCTGAGGGTTGGTTACTCGATCATAGGTCATTGATGTAGGTGTAGCGTCAAGTGATCATGCAGATCGTGTAGTTACGGGTGAGGGAAGTAATCCTGGAGTGAGATGAGAAATTACACCTCACGTGAATACATCATTTCCAAATACTCTTAGTGTTCAATAATATGACATCGTAAATCCGGATCCAAAATTAGCAATTTCTGCTATTCATGTCCCATTATTGTATATCTTTGTATCATTAAGATAGTATATACGATTGAAATCATACGATTGATTACCCATAGATAAACATTTATCTATATAGATACCATTATCGTTGTTGTATATGATGGTATTGTTTATCGTGTTTTTCAAATCGATAGTGGAGCATCGAACACATGCCGTATTTACAGGACACATCGGCGTAGATGTATAATACCCAATTCTTACTCACTTGGTATTGTTGTAAATCTGTGAATTGTTTATAGTATTGTTGCTGTATTGATTTATGACCAAGCCCTCACTGTTATTATAGATTTTTGAATTGTTTATGGTTGTGTTGTTGGAAACAGCTATTCCGATACTGCTGTTGTCATAGATGTTCGAATTATCGAATAATATGTTGTTAGTGTTGGTGGTATATATTCCATATCATGTATTGTGGTATACGTCTATTCCGTTGAAGGTTATGTTTGTTCAGGTGTTTACAATGATCCCTTGTGATACGGTATTCTGTCCGTCGAATGCAATATTGTCGATGATGATATTCTGTCCGTTCTGTATTTCGATAGGATACCCGTTAGCGTTGATGACAACCTCACCGATTCAGATGATTGCCGAGCAGTTGCCTATGATGAGTGGACTGGTAAGTGTATAGGTTCCGGAATTTACGACATATATAGTATTGTCTGACAGGGTAGTTCATGATAAAGAGGAAATATATTGTATAGGATTCGTAGGTATACAACTACTATTCCATATATTGGTGTACGCAGTTGATCAAGGTGTCCCATCTCCAAAAAGCGCATATTTGATGTTTCATTGGCTTGGGCTCTGATATCGGAAATCGCTCGTGATAAATCCTCATCGTTGCCGTGTGGCATGTGTCGGTAGGAAAAGATGTGATGCTCATCGGAGCATTCCTATAATAGCTCACACGATAATCACAAAAGCATGATGCATATTCCTATGGAAATGATCGAAGGTCTTTTGTGCATGTCTGATGTAATGAAATGGTAACTTCATACCTAAATGATAGATGATAAATGATAAATTTGTAATTGAGTATTATCGTTTGCTTGGATTATTCTTGTCGATATAGCTTTTGAGCTCTCAAAGGCTTGAGAAGTATCTCACTTTCATGAGCTTGTAAGACATAAATCCTCTGTCTGTCTTGTAGATCTTATATTCCTTGCCATTGGGTGCTGCATAGACGATGGGAATGAATGCAGTATCCAAAGTGTGCTTCCAAATATCTTTTGCTGGATTTTTTAGATCGATGTATGTCTTGATACCTTGCAATGAATCGAAATATTTAGGGCTGATAAATTCCTCTGCAGAATATCCGCCATACTGCCCTATGAGATGATAGATCTTACCGTTAGGAGCTACATGAAGCATAGGATTCTCGCTTGATGATCGATAATTGGTTCCGTAGGTATTGATATGACAATCGCCTGGGTTGTAATAATCGAGATGTCTGATGAGCGATTCGCGGTTGATGAAATAATATCTGTTCATCATATCAGGCGAGTAATATGCTCATTCTGTTACATCATATCCTATAGTGTATTCTTTGCAATTTGGGGTAATGTGATCCTTTGTATTAATTCATTCAGATCCAAAATCATCTTCAATAAGTTGAAGGAGGTATTCGAGCGTACAGCTATTGCTGAGGTTGGATTCATCTTCAACCATGCTTTGGAAGGTGGTCAAAAATTCTGAATATTTTGAGATATCATTGTTATATTCGTCCTTTAGTTCAGCATAGATATTTTGGATAACTAATCTCTCAGAAGCGCTTAACACACAATCGCTATCCTTGGTGGTAACAGAAAAGGTTCCTGTCTTGTTGAGGATAGTAAGTTGTGAGGAAATAGTAGTATCGTGTTCATTGCTTGAAATAAGCTCAATATGGATAGTATCGTTAGAGGTTACTATACCTGTAGTTCCTACTCCAGTACCGTTGTTGATGAAAAGCATTCATTTGGAAATAGTGAGTAGGGTAGGTCCTGTGAGTCCAAAGATATAGATAGGATCTGATCTATAAACGGTGTCGAGATTTGCATTCGTGATGGATATTACTGGACTAACAATCATGATACCTGTTCCTGCAGAGCAATAGCTTGATGATGTTGTGAAGGTAACCCCTGTTGAATATCATCTCAATCCAACATTATCCACTGCGGCTATTCTGAGATAATATGTTCCCAAAGGAAGAGATTGTGTAGCTATCTGTGTTGTGGTGATTGTGTTAGGAACGGTTCCACTAAGGACGATGGTTGTCATACCTGTATTGCTGTAAATTTCATATGCATAATGAGAGAGGAGTGAACCTGTGTCAGTTGAAGGTGTCCATGTTACGGTCATAGGAGTAGAAGGACATAGATAAGATCCATTTGCCGGTGTAGTTATTGTAGGACTAGTAGGAGGAACAGTATCCATAAACATTCTCTTGGTGGCATCAGTATAGGTACATGTTCCTGTAGAACCAGTAGTTGTGTAGGTGCTATAGAAATAATTCCAATCATCAATCTTGGTAAGAGAAACAGGATAAGATGCTATATCGGTAAACATATCATCTCCCGTATAATTGGAAGAAATCTGTGGTGTCAAATCTCATGAAATAGATATTTGATTAGGCTGTGTAGCTGCCCGTTGAAGTATGATACCTGTTTTGTTGGTATAATATGTTCCCAATGAAGGGTTAGTGATAAATTGCCCTGCAGATAATGGTAAGAAACTTATCTCTCCTTGGAAGTTTGCATCACAGGCAGTTCCTGTAGTAGGAATAGTTCCTGTACCAGTCACTTGGAAAGGAAGTGATCATCCACATGGCATTCCTCCGCCTCAGCTCAGTAATATAAGGCATTGTGCAGTATAGTTTCCAACAGGAAGAGTATTTCCTGTAAGCCATCGTTGTGTTGAACCCGTATTGGATGTAGAATTATTGTACATGGGTTGAATGCCTCCAGATCGTATGCTGAGACCGTATCCTGCTATACTATTTCCTTCACAAATGAATGTTGCGGTAGATCATTGTGGGAAGTTTGTGGGTCCCATAGAAAAATTTGCACATCGTGGAAGATTCATGCTAAGTTCAGCAATACCTCAATTATCATCGAAAATATGTCCGTTGTGTATTCAAGATATGATAGATAATGTATGGTCAAATAATGATCAAACCACGATAGCATTGCCGGTGAAATCATATTCAACTCCAGCAAACAAGTGAAATTGCCCCACTCCGCTGAGCGTATGGTCTATCTGTCCGTAGACTTCATTGATTGCTGGAATATATCCTCAACTCAATGCGCTACAGTTGGTATAAAATCCGTGTTGCATACTCATGTCGCCATATCCTACAGCCAAAGGGTGTGTTTGTAGTGTGGTAAGGTTTCCTGTGTCCAAAGGCCATATTACCCAACCTCTTTGATTGTTGTAGTAGATTCATCTAAGCTTTTGAGTACAAGAAATGGCTTGAGCTCAGCTGTTGATACTGACGGTTTCTGGTGTAGAAAGTGTTTCAGTTCCTTCTCGGAAAATGATACCCACAAAATCGTTTCCTCCAAATTTGAAGTAGGTGTTGGTGTAATTCCCCGTATCTATCCAAGGGAAGATGGTTGTCAGATCATCCTCAAAAGGGAGGCTATCCGCATGGAGAAATCTGAAGGTTGCTACAAATCCACACAAAAGCAGAATGAGCCCAAAGAGGAATCTCTTGAGCAGAGTAAGCATCGGTGAATGTTGAGTGAGGTTTTTGATCATTGCCATCGTTCAAACAGTAAAGAAATAATGTACGTTACTATTATATTCTCGATGGGCGAATAATCAAAAAAACACTGTCATTGTATCCACATTAGATTGACAGTGTAATAAAAATATATTTAATATGTTTATAAATTGAAGTAATCGATCTATTTTCTGATATTATTCAATGAGTGCTTTTTGAAAATATGGAGGAATATTGGTCTCTTCAGAATAGATGGTGAAAAGCTTTTTTTCGAGGAGGATGAGATCTTCTGTTGATAATCTAGGCAAAACATCGTTTTTGAACATTTCCAGGATCGGAGGGATCTGAGAGGAATCTTTTATTTTTTGATACTGGAGATACATCGCATACGTGACTTCTTCATTCGTTCCGACACATTCGAACGGTTTGATACTTTCTATACCGAGGAGTTCTTTGTAGAGACCGAGTAATTCCTTATTATCATACAATTCTTGGCCGAAAATCCTTTGGGTGTCCTCATCACTGATGAATGGCCTCAGGGTCGTATAGACGAAAGCGCATTTCGGGCAACGACCGCATCGGCGATCGGTAGTGGTCTTGTTGTCTTCTATGATCTTGAAATTGTTGTTGCAGCTGCTAAAGAGATCAAAATAGTGCTTGTACTGACTAAAGCGCTTCGCTATAGTGATCTCGTACATACCTCTGAGGAGACTGAAATAGCTTACATCAGGGGAAAGATATTTCTTGCAATAGTCGGAAAAATCTGATTCGAATTGATAACTTTTGGATCGTTGATGATTGATTTCGATGCCATCCATGACAGTATTCCCTTCGTTGGCGCTTTTTTCGTTGGACATGATGATATAGCGATAATCGTACAGGTAAGCAGCAGTTACCAACACAAAAGCGATGATGCCGCTGATAGGTACGTGGCCGTTATAATATCCTTGTTTGTTCATCTCAAACAATTTCGGATCCATGGTCCTTTGCATGAATAATCTTGGAACTCCTATCTTTTTGCCGACAACTTGGTGGAGATAGTAATCCTTGCCGAAGGTTGAGGTATAAAAAGGTATTTGGAGTTTTTTGACCAATTCAACGCTAACGAGGCTGTCTTTTCCGCCACCAATAGCTATCATAGTCATAGCTGAATGAGGAGCGAAAGGTTTTTTGGGTGAATCTTTGGCTCCATCTATGAAATTCACGAGTCCTTTCGGGGAAAGCGCATTGGTAAAGAAAAACTCTCCTAATCCCTGAATATAAAAGGTCTTCCGGAAGGCTTTTTGGTAATCCGTGAGTTTGCCGTTCTCTACAATCAAATCTTTGGTAGGATAAAGCTTATAATAGCTGATACCAAGCGCCAGAGAAAGATGGAAGAGAAGGGTATTCATGATTTCAGGGTCGATATCTTTGATTGGTGTAAATTCGGGGCAAGCGAAATCGATGGTTTCCATAAAATTGACTTCCTTGTCGAAGGAATAGAAAAAAGACGCTTTGAGGGTGGTAGGATCAAAGGCATATCCATCAAAAAAGAAGGTCTGAAAAGCTTTCATTTCCTCAAACAGGAAAAATAAATTCATTTCCATAGATATCTATTGGAACGGTGAAATCAAGGATAATGCAATTGCATTTCACGAGGGGATGACTATATTCGAAGTAATAAAATCCTTATATCTTCACGTAGATATATGAACGGTTTTGAGGAATTTCACAATAAAAAAATAGCTATTCTCTGATATGGGAGGGAGTGAAAATCCTCACTCCAATTTCTCTTGATGATCGGAGTTCCGACAAGGAATATCACTATACTTGATGCTGCTAAAAAGATAGAATGATTGGCAGCAAATTTTGAATATCTCAGCCAGACATTCGGTATAGATCCTGAATTTAATCTGATATTCTGAGATAAATATCTGGATAATCTCAAGACTTTCGATCTCATCATCAAAACACCGTGAATATCACTCTATCACGAAAAGATATATCCCTTTAGAAAAAAGATAACTTCACAGGTACAGATATTCTTTGATCATTATCAGGGAAAAATTATTGCCGTTTCAGGGACCAAAGGAAAATCGACGACATCCACGTTGATTTATGAAACTATAAAACGTTCTGGAAAAAACGTGAAACTTATAGGAAATATAGGGAATCCTGTCTTGAATTATTTGGATATCGAGCATCCCGAATCCCAAAAGGATGAATATGCTGTGTGTGAAATATCCAGTTATATGTTGGAATGACTCACCAAAAAAAATTATATCAGTGTCCTACTCAATATCTATGCGGATCATATAGATTGGCATAATGGATTCGAAAACTATAAAAATGCGAAGATGAATCTGCTCAATGGTAGTATGTATAATCTATTGAGGGATGAAATACTGGAAAAACATGATTTTACGAAGGAACAGATCAAGGAATTCAATATCCATACATTCTGACATAAGGGAACGTATGCATACAAAGACGGAGAATTCCTAGTCAAGAAAGACAAAACATTTAGTGATGAAGGTATCTTGCTCCAAGGAGAACATAATATGATGAATATCTCTGCAGTTTTGGGGGTTTGTGCTATTATGAAGATACATCCAAATATACTCAAAGATACGCTGAAGGCATTCAACGGATTGCCTCATAGAATGGAATATATAGGAAAATATGGGGGGATCATCCGGATCGACGACGCAATCTCAACGACTCCGGAAAGCACTATCCAAGCGATCAAGACATTTGGCAAAGATATAGATACCATCTTCTTGTGAGGGACGGATAGGGGATATGTCTTCGATGATTTGATAAAAACACTTCGTAAATACCGCATCAGGAATGTAGTAGCATTCCCTGATTCGGGCAAGAGAATAGCAGATGCAATAAAAAGTCAGGAAATACCCATTGGAAAAGAAGTTGTTTGGATTAGGATATTTCAGACCAATGATATGAAGGAAGCAGTGAAGTTTGCCTATAAATACACTAAAAATGGAAAGATCTGCTTGCTTTCCACAGCATCTCCGAGCTATACGCTCTGGAAAAATTTCGAGGAGAAGTGAATTTTTTTTCAACAATATGCAAAAGAATTAGGATAATTTTATCCATTGCTTCCATACTATGAAAAAAATATTCTTATTTGTTATGGGACTTTTTTTGTTGGGCTTCACGTTTGCTCATCAGCCGAGGTTAGTGTTCAAACAACCTGTAGGACAGATTGTGAATGTAGAACATCCAGAGATTTCACAAGCATTTTATGGCATACTTTCAGGATATGAAGATGTGTATCAGATAGTATCGGATACAGGATTCCTCCTGTATGTGAATATTGTAGTGCCTGCATTCTCGGGGCAGAGGACTGATTTTGTTGTACATATTCACGAACCCAAAGATATAGCAACGAGCCTGGAAGGTGCTTCATCAGTGCGGACAGATTTTTTTGAACCATTTGCAGGGGACACATATCTTAAATGACCAAGTTTCGAAAAATACGTCGATGGCGGAGTGTATACTATTACTGTATCCAATCCTGGTAACCAAGGAAAATATTCTCTCACTATAGGAAAAATAGAAAGTTTTCCTTTCAAAGAGATGGTACAAACATTCAAAGCAATACCGACCCTCAAGGTAGCATTTTTTGAAAAATCACGATATGTTATGTTTCGAAACTATGTATGATTGATGATAATGGCTACGCTTATCATAGGTATTGTAGTTATCCGATGAATTATAAGACTTGTGAAATATATTATATCAGATAGAAAGACTTGACTTTAGAAGCCAAATAAATAGTAATAAAAAACCAATATACGTTAACCAAAAACAAAAAAAATAATTAAAAACATGCAAGAGAAAGAAGAAAAAAGGGGAGGGAAGATACCTTCCCAAAGGAATCTACAGGCAATTTTGGACAGAGACGGTCTACTAGACTTATTCCAAAGCATTTATGCCGCTGACTCAAACCAGCGAGTGACAGGATTGAAAATCGAGGACCAGGAGAATGGGGATAATACCAATATGCTCTTATGGAACGATAAACCTCTTCTGATTTTCAAAGGAGGAAGTGCCTTTGATGGAAAGAAAAACAACATTATTGCTGTGTTACGAAACTTGATGAACAACGAAGATTGTAATGCAGCTACGCCATGGACCAATAAGTCCTTGGATCAGAGGTTGGAATTTCATAAAAGGGTATACTATCCCATTAGAAAAAAAACATCTGAAAACGTGCCTGAAAAAGAAATGAAGTAACAGTAAAGGGTTGTATTTGAAGAGTCCGGATTGTCCGAGACTCTTCTCATTATATTTGAAAATGAAGGCAAAATCATTATAGGTACTGCTACGCATGTATTTTATATATATTTTTTTCTCTATTATGACTGAAACAGCTTTGGTGCTTATTGATTTCCAAAAAGAACGGCTTGATCCAGAAAGCGAATATTATGTCGGTGATGTTCAAGAGACTCTAGCAAAAGTAAAATATCTGATTGATCATTGTAGAGCGAGAGAATATAAAATTATCTGGACGAAACATAGGGAACCTGATTCTATGGATGCATTCGGTCCAGAGACACAATTTATCCCAGAACTCGGTGCTCAAGAGACAGATACGGTCATTATAAAAAACAAGATCAATCCGTTTTATAACACCTCCTTGGATCAAGAATTGAATGGTATCAAAAATGTTATTGTTTGTGGAATTTTGACTAACCTTTGTGTCAGGAGTTTTATTCAAGATGCCTATGATAGAGAATTTAATATCACGGTCATCAAGGATTGTTGTGTAGCACATACCCCTGAAATACAGGAATTTACATTTTTTGATCTGGCACAAACCAGAGAAGAAATAACGTTTATAGATTTCAAAGCATTTGTAGAATAATTCCCTTGCAGGGATGTTAAATGTTAAGTTCTAAATTCTAAATTCTAAATAAAAAAATGCTTCATTTAAAATTTAGCATTTAAAATTTTAAATTCTTGTGCAATTTTTTTGCGCAAGGGATTAGTCTATGAATTTCTTGAAATCTTTGAGACTATCGAATGATTTGTACACAGATGCAAATCTTACATAGACGACGGGATCTATCTTTTTTAATGCTCTCAGGACATCATCTCCGATCTCTTTGGAGGTGATTTCATTTTTGTCGGTAGATCGTTCCGCTTCGAGATTGTTGATAAGATTCTCGATCTGTTCTCTATCTATCTCTCTTTTTGCGAACGCCAAAAGCAAGGCTTTCTTGAGCTTCTGTCTGTCGTACATTTCTTTGCTGCCGTCTTTTTTGACGACCACTAATTCCGTGAATCATTTTCTTTCAAACGTAGTGAATCTGTGCTGACAATATTCGCATTCCCTTCTTCTTCTGATACTTTGACCGTCTTCAATCACTCTAGAATCTATAACTTTGGTCTCCATACTCTGGCATTTCGGGCACTTCATGACTTTATATAACTATATAAATGGATGATGAACAATGAAAGATGAATGATTTTTGTTTTGTCTTATTATTTGCTATTGTAGAATGCAATAGTTCGTTTCAGCAAAACCAACATTATTCATTCTTAATTTTTAATTTTCAATTTGCGAAGCATTTATTGTGGCATAAGGAATCTTTTGTTATAATACGTGATATTCTTGAGGAATCATTTGAATCGGATGATGTCCTCACTGATAATGTTCTTCTTGATCTCTTCAAGGCTTTTGTTTCCCTTGGAGAAAAAAATCCAGTTTTCATAAGCGATTTTGAGATAATCGTGATTGTCATCTATTTCTATCCGATGTTTGATGATTTCATTGAAATCTGCCTGAAGAGTAGTGATGATATCAATGATCTTGCTATGATAATATTCATCGATATTCAAGATGTCTTGAACATAGAGTTTGAGAAGGAGGTCAGTATGAATGTTTTTTTCCTTAGCTTCATCTTTCACATAGGTGAGGTAGATCAAGAATCCAAAGAGCGTTTCCCTAATGGTAGCGAAGATTCCCATGATCACGAGATCAGAATAGTCGTTTTTTAGAAGAATATTTTTTTGAGTTATGGATCTGAAGAAAGCTTTGCTGACTCGAAAATCAAGATTGTAAATGTTCTCTTTGAGATGATAGATATCCTGCTCATGCAGTTCTTTTTTTAGGATTTTGGTAAAATGTTTGTGTTCAAGATTTTTTGCAATATCCTGATATGCAGATTCTATGAATTGATTATCAGAGAGCTTTACCATATTGGAGATCTCTTGGCCAGTGAGCCCTTTGAAAAGCTCTATAAGTTTTTTGTTTTTGATATAGAGTCTGATATCTTTTGGATTGATATCCTGCAAGAGTGTTGCGAGGAATGTTTCATCGAAGAACTTGAGTAAAGCAATATTGGAATAGATATTTTTGATATCCGTCTTATGTGGCAGGATGAATTTCTGCTTACCAGCTCTAACATTTTCTGCTGTATGTTTATAGAAGAACACATTCTTGCCGTATTGGTAGAGAAGTCCTCCATAATAGAGGAGCGTATAATTTTTTTCGTCGAGATTATCTTCGGACGTGCTGAGTTGATGGATTATGGGTTTTCTAAATAATCTCAAAAAAAATGTATCACCTCTAGAAAGCCAAGAGCCGCCAATGAGGGTAATGTAGAAATTGAGGAGTTTTTCCATCATTTTGGATTCCTTTTTGATTCTTTCTGGAATTTTGAAACTCTCGATATTTTCGACATCTTCTCCGATAGAGGACATGAGATCATCCAAATCCTCTTTGATGGGTGTCTTATTATCCTGGTCTCTGAACATGGTGATTATATATTTTTGTACTCCTGAAAAGAAGTTTTTTTTGAAATTTCTATAATCAGTAATGTAAAGTAAGAAAGGCTCAAGCTGTGATTCGTCAGTACGGAAACTTTTGATAAAGGTGTCGAGGATCTTTTTGTCGAAGATCTTTGCAATTACTATATCGGTAATGAGTCCCATATCCGAATCGATGAAGAGATATCTGAGAAGGATATCTGCAGGAAGAATGGATTGCATGATTTTGGTCTCTACCGCTGAAAAATTCTTCTTGGACGTATAGTTTTTGTGGTTGGCGATAAATTCTGCATAAATGGATTTAGCATCGCTTTTGAGTTCATCATAAAAGAGCCAAGCATAGATATCTTGGTCTACAATATCGGGGTGTACGAATAGCGTATTGAGATTTTTGTATACGGAGAATAACGTCAAAAAGACTTCTATCTGATTCAATAATTCCTTTTTTAATGCTTTGATGATGACTGGATCAGCTTTTTTTCCTGTCTGTTGAAAAACGAACTCATAGAACGAAAACATGGTCTCTATGAACCAGTTGTAATTTTTTTCTCTATCTTTGTATGGGAAGATTTTTAGTCTTGCGAGAAAGACAAAACTCAAAAGAAAGACAGCATAGAGAAAGTTGAGATAATACTCAGGAGGATACTGTCTGAAAATATCTTTGACATAGAGTGCGACTACCAATGCAAGATTATTGGAGACATTTGCAGGTGAAAAAAACCTGTAGCCATTGAGATTAGCAGTGGCGCAATAACTATAATACGCATCTATATCTTTGGGCTTGATATTGGATTGTTCGCCGAATCCTATCTTGAATTCGAAGGGGTCAAGCGTAACGTCAAAAAGATTCAGTTTATAGTTTTCTACGATTTTTCTGTTGATTACGGAAAAAAACTCTTTGGTAGAGATAAACGAGATAAACATGCTTGCGGGATTTATGGTCTGTGCAATGATTTCATCAGGGAATAGGGACAATAGGACTCTCTTGAAGAGTTGCATGTAATCCAAAAACAATGATAAATACTTGTTTCAGGATACAAGATTCAAGACGCAAGAGCCATTACGTTATATGGTTCATGTATCATAGATCATGTATCACATATCATTGAATATTATTGTTTTGTGATGACGGTCACTTTGTATTTGAGTGTTTCATATGTCTGTCTTGGATTGATATCGAAAAGTATGAATTGGTTTCCTTCTGTATCGGTCTCTATACTTTTGACAAGTCATTCTATACTATCCAATTTCTGCATTTTCCCGATTTCAGGGATAACTCCTATCGCATCAAAGATGAGTTTACCGACTTTTTGGACATTTTGCTTTTGGTAGAGTTTTCCGTATCATTTATCAGGAGTGATGGTGATAGTCTTGGATTTTCCGATTTTCATCCCAACAATACCTTCATCCAATCCTTGGATGACTTGATTGGTACCTACAACAAACATGAGTGGCTGGTCTTCTGTGTTTTGATCAAAAAGTGTGCCATCAGGATAGGTAGCAGAATAGACGATAGTAATGGTATCGCCGACTTGCACTCTGTTTTTGCTGGTACATCATGCTATGACTAGGAGGGAAAGTGATACTATACCAAGCAAGGTAAGGAATTTTTTCATAGGTCAAAGCTTTAAGGTATAAAAGGGTATAGGGGATATATGGTAGGATGTAGACAATTTAAGCATATACACGCCTAATTCAACTCCAATTATCTCTTGTTGATTTTGTCTCCGATGAATTTTTTCCAGGATTTTTGTGGAGTATCGATAACCGTATTTTCATATCCTATAGGGCTGACAGAGGTCCCGGTATTCACTTCTTGTTTTTGGTACATTTCTTCGAATTTGACGATATATTCGTCGCCAAGGAGCATATTATTTTCATGCTCGAGAAAATATTTTGCATATTCAGACTTCTCATAATTCACCAGAAAATTTTGAGTGAAGGCTAACTCATCAGTTTTGACCTGTTGTTGTATGGTGGCGTCTTCTATGGCAGTCTCGATGGAGATATAATTTACATAGGTTCTGATAGCGACAATCATCGCAAAAATATCCAGAATCAATATTCCGTATTTGATGCGGTTCGGATATCTTCTGAGAAGTGTACGTATATATTCCATAAACGTAATTAACAACTAACAACTAAAAGCTAACAATGTCGAAATTGTCTCCTTATGGACTATTACAAATCATCAATGATTTATGAGTAATGTGGTTGAAAATTCAAGCGAAAATACTAAAAACCAATATACAAAACTTTAAAACAATGCTTAATGTTGAATGCTTAATGCTAAGCATAACGAAAAATATTTAAAACTTAACATTTAGAACTTAAAATTAGAGTTTAGTATGGCTATCCGCAAATTACCGGAATATTTGATTAATAGACTCAAAGCAGGAGAAATCGTCGAAAGACCGGCTTCCATTTTGAAGGAATTGGTGGAAAATAGTCTGGATGCGTGAGCGACGCAGATCAAGATAGATATTCATGATGGCGGAAAATCATTGATCAGTGTCGAAGATAATGGATTGTGAATCGAATTGTCAGATATGGAATTGTTGTTTGAAAGATACGCAACATCAAAAATATATGGAGAACAGGATCTCTTCAATCTCATAAGCTACGGTTTCCGTGGGGAAGCATTGGCAAGTATAGCAGAAGTAAGTAAGACTACGGTGATTTCAAAAACTGCATATAGTGAGATATGAACCAAGATAACGAAATTGGGTATGGATCCTATCGTCAAGCATCAGCCGGTGGGGTTCCAGCATGGAACTATCGTAACGGTCGAAGATCTGTTTTACAATGTCCCTGCAAGATTGAAATTCCTCAAATCCTCACAGACAGAATTTTTCTATTGTTACAACTATGTTACTGATATCGCGATCATGCACCCCGACAAAGGATTTATCTTCAAGAAGAACGATAAGATTATTTTCGATCTACAACCGAGAGAATCGCTGATGGAGAGGATCCAGGATATCTACAAGAAAGATCGGAGCAAACATATCAAGGAAATACAGCATACAGCTGAAGAATTATCACTCTACGGCATCATAGGAAATTCACAGCTTTTGTTCTGATCTGCAGAGAATATCAAGATCTACGTCAACAAAAGACCAGTCCAGGATAAGGTTATCAAGAAAGCGTTGATGGACGCTTATTATAGACAGATAGCACCCAACGAGTATCCGCTTGCGTTGTTGATGATAGATGCAAAACCGAGCTTCGTAGACGTCAATGTACATCCGAGAAAATTGGAAGTGAAATTCGCTGATTCCAGGAAAGTCTATGACCTCATTTATTCCAATGTCATCAAATCGCTTGGTGAACATAGGATTTCTACCATCAGCCAGCAGTTCTCTAGGATGGAAGTGTCATCATCATCTACACCGGTAATCGAGCAAAATAGCATGTTTGGAGTGAATGATTTTGCTACGGTTGCTCAACCTACAGTAACGCAAACAACAGCATTTGCTACGGAACCACAGGAACAATTGCGGGACAAAGAGATCGGCGATTACAAAGTCATCGGGCAATTATGGAATGCATACATATTAGTCGAATCGATAGATTCCTTATTTTATATAGATCAGCACGCACTCGCAGAAAGGATCTTGTTCGAACATATCAAGGCTGGCGTAAAAGAAGATCGTCAGTCAGAAATATTATTACAGCCTATCACGATAGAAATCACCAATATACCGAATCTGGATCAGAAATTGGACGAGATCAACACGCTCGGATTCGACGCATCCATGATCGGCGAGAACAAAATCGCCATCTATTCCGTACCGCAGATATTTTCCGTTCACAAGATAGATATGGAAAAGGTGTTCAATCATATATTGTATTTAGAAAAGATCACCTTCGATCATATCCTAGACAAGATGTTTGCAACGCATGCGTGCAAAGTCTCCATCAAAGCAGGGGATAGACTCTCGCTGCCGGAGATGACGAATCTAGTAAAAGAAGGTCTTTCCGCTATTCCAGGTCTCTTCGTCTGTCAGCATGGCAGGCCATTCTTTATCAAGACGCCAAAAAGCGATATCGATAAATTCTTCGATAGATAATTATCCAAGATGATATTTGTCGTTGATAGCAGAAATCTCCTTGTTGGTATATCAGAGATGATCTTTTAGGAGATAACTGAAGACATCCTTGCTGATATCATTTTTGAGATTGAAAATCTTAAGCAGGAGCGGTATGTTTATCTGCTCTTTTTTGAAATCAGGGTATTCTTTTTTTGCTTGTTCTATGAGCTCGACGAGTTTGAGATTTCCCCCTTCTTCATATGCAGTGAAATATCCTATTCGATCGACTTGATCATTTGTGGTGAATCTTTTTTCAATGAAGGTGCAGATGGTGATGATATCGTGGAGCGAAAGTTTAAGCGGGTTTTTGGTGATGTCATAATCGTTGCGTAATGCACATTTGAGATAGAATGTTCCCATAGTATCCCTTACGTTGCGGAGCATCTCTTTATAGGTGTTTGGATCCATATCGTTTTTTTGGCCGGCGATATAATAGAATCCCTCCATAGCATGTAAGAACTCCCTATCGTGTTCAGAAAGCGATGTTTCTTTTAATTTTTCTACGGTCTTGAGCATCCTCGAATATTCATCGATTCAGAAATCCATCGCTCTATCGCTTTTTTCCAGAGGCATCTTCCGTTCGAGGATCTTATGTAGGTTGGTTTTGATATTGGTAAGCAGAAAATCATTGGAGTGCGGTAGTTTTTGATATGATGATTGTATGCTTTCCTGAGTAGTGATTTTTTTGTCGTTATCGTTCATAATCGTAAGGGAAGGATAAAGATATGTAAGTATATCCGAGAACAGAAATTTTGCAAATAAAAAAAATATCTACGGGCAATAAAGTATATTTAACAAATACAATTGACTTTTTTGCTAATTATCGTAATACTACAAAAAAACATCAAACATATGGAAACAAAAAAAGTAATTTTCATTCGGCATGGTGATTATATCAATGTCGAACCTTTTGATCTTTCAGAAGTAGGCAAAGATGCAGTCCGCAAATTAGCTAGAAAGCTAATCCCTGAGATCAGGGGTAAAAACACAGAATTCATTACTTCTGTAGCAAACCGTGCAATCCAGACAGCGAAAGAGATGGAAACGATATGGTTCAATAATGATATCGATGTGTATTTCCGCAAATACTATGAACTTTGGTCAGGGTCGGATGCTAGAAAAGAGCTTCAACGATTGAAACAGGAAGAAAACAAAATAATCTCTGTAGAAGATTATGATTGGGTTAAGAAGTTTATTACCTCTTGTACAAAAGAAGTGGTTGTTATCGTGAGTCATCTCGAAATAACACAATTTGGACCAAGAGAATTTGGATTTCCTTCCAAGGAGATTTCCAAGGGAAAAGCAAGAGTGCTTGATTTGGAATCAAAAAGAGATCGGATGGTGCCAGAAATAGATCTGCCATTCTAAAAAAATTATTTTAAAAAAACCTGCTGTGTGAGCAGGCTTTTTTTATATTGAATAGTAGATATATTTATCTGATTTCGATCTGGTATCCGGTAAGCTGAGTTGCTAATTTTACATTAGATGCTCATTTTCCGATAGCGAGTGCTTTCTGGCTTTCATCCATCATAACGATGGCTTTGTTGTCTTCGAGGTCGACGCTGTTGATCTGAGCTGGCTTCAAACAGTTCTTGATAAGCTGGATAGGATCTTCCGTATCTTCAATAAAGTCTATTTTTTCTCCGTCGAGCAATGATAATACCGTATTGATTCTATCTCCTTTGCTTCCGACCATAACACCGACCGGATCGACTTTTTCTTCATTGGAGTAGACGATAATCTTGGTTCTCTTTCCAGGTATTCTCACTATTTTTTCTATTCAGACTACACCTTCCTCCAATTCAGGGACGATCTTTCTCAAGATAGCTTCAATATATTCGGTTGTAGATTGGGTGATTTCCAAGATGATTCCTCCTTGGCCTTTGGAAATCTGTTTCAATAATACGAATATTTCTTCTCCTGGTTCGTACATCCTATTTGGTATCTGACCATCTGGCTGTAATACCACTGCAGTTCCTTCGATATCGAGGATGATACTATCTGCATGAACTCTGATGACTCTGGCTTTCAAAAGCTCTCCTTGCTTGTTCTGGAATTTTTCATAAAATCTTTCTCTCTCTATTCCTTTCAAACTTTGCTTGATGGTCTGAGCAGCTGATTGAGCAGCAATTCTCGAAAGTTCCAAACTTTCTGGCGTGACATCGATCAGAAGTTTTTCTCCCATAGTTACATCTTTTCTGATTTTTTTCGCATCAGCGAGGGTGATCTGCAATTCATCGTCTTCAACGTCTTTGGCTACTTCAAGTTCTCTATAGATAGTAACGGTTCCATCGTTTTCGATATTGACGATGATCTCAGATTTTTTGTATTGAGGAAAATCTTTTTTGAATCCTGATTTGATACCAGCCTTTACGATTTCTAAGACTTGGTACGGATCGAATTTATAATCGTCTACGAGTGCCATGATGGCAGCTTGGATGCTTTTACCGTCTAATCTCATATTATTTTTGGAGTAAATAAAAAATAGGATAATCATATTATCCTATACTGAGGATAGTCTTTCGGGGCGAGTTTTCAAGGGGATTATAGTTTCTGCAACAGGTCCGTGATGATGGTATTGGAGAGGTTCATTCCTTCATCCGTAAGCTGTAATTTTTTTCCATCAAAATTGACCAACATTTCGTCCTGATAGCTAGCGATCAAGGATTCGTAATTGGAAACAAGCACCGGAGCGTATCTTGAAATATCGGCGAGTCCTTCCCTGGTCCTGAGTCCAAGGAAAAATTCTTCTATCAATATATCTGACTCATTCAACGTTTGAACTTCCTCTTCATCTCTTCGATTTCCTTCGATATATTGTTTGATATCTCATGTATTCGTTCGACGAATTCAGAATTCAGAATTCAGAGTTCAGGATTTCCCTCCTTCGAGGACAAGAGAATCAGGGAAAGATTTCTGCATTCTGCATTCTGCACTCTGCATTAAAAAAGAACTTGCTGAGACTCCAAAACCTATGTAATTCTCCATCTTCCAATAAGCCATATTGTGGATGGAAGCTTTGCCAGCATGTGCAAAATTGGAGATCTCATATCTTTGGTAGCCCGCGTCTTCGACGATTTTTTTCAGTATTTGAAACTCTTCCATGATCTCGTCATCAGTTCAATAATAAGACGGATTGGACGGAATAGATGGGATAGACGGGATAGATGGAATAGATGGGATAGAAGGACGCCCTAATCCGTCTATACAGTCTAATCCATTTTTCTTGTCTTTTATATTCTCCAGGGTATACAAAGAGATACTATCCGCATATCCACTGTTTAAAAAATCTTTCAAAAAATTGCGTTTGAATTCGTGCCGGAGCTGCTTATGGCCGTTCTTGCTGACCTGGAATTTGCCGAAGGCGATGAAGTCAAAATTGAATACAGTATTCTCTTTTTTGTGTTTCACTAGCTCTCTAAGAAACTCCGCTATCTGCGTGAAATTGTATGCTCTTCAAGTCATCTGCAGAACTTCATCGTCGAGGCTTTGGATACCAAAACTAAATCTCACTCTCGGAAACTCCTTATATTTTTTGCTGATCGTATCGACGAACAACAACACTTCTTCGGCTGGATTAGGATTCAACTCTATGCTCAATTCCGCGATATTTTCAAAATCGAATTTGGTTCTGAGGTAGTCGATGATATCGATGATTCTCTCGATACCGATCCTACTCGGAGTTCATCATCAGATATATAATGTTTTTATTTCCTTGTCAGAAAGTTTTTCTGCGTAATGATCGATTTCTTTTTTCAACGCTTCAACATAATTCGTAATTTGTAATTCGTAATTATCTAATAGAAAAATAGGCAGACTATTGAACGAGCAATAGGCGCATTTACTGGCACAGAACGGTATGTGGATATAGAGACTTAACATAATGAATGATGAAAAATGAAAGATGAATGATGGCAGAATTGCTCAAATGAACTATTGTAATTTTACAATAGCTAATAAATATGCGACACCAACATTATTCATTATTAATTATTAATTTTTAATTTTTCATTAAATTTATCTGGTGATATCGAGTCCTTCTCCGTATTCGAACTTGCCGAGTTTGGATCAGATTTTATCTTTTTTACAATAGTGTTTATACTCAAGAACTTTCTGTTTTTTTACTTCCAACGGCTCCTTGGACATCATTCATGGTCCGCCGATACATCATCATTCGCAGGCTAAGATATCGAGGAATTTGATGTTTTTATTGTTTTTGAATTCCTGTATGCCTGCATCTATCTCTTTCGGTCCGTCGATTACGAGAATCTGATCTTTTGTCAGGATACCTTTGTAATGCATGCTATCAGCGACTCATCCAGCGAGCGGATAGACTTTAGTATAATCATTGTAGAATTTATCGAAATCGGGCGTGCCGTCTTCGGTGACAGAAAAGGTAAATTCCTTGGACGGGATATTGTTCTCTTTATAATAATCGAAAATATCCTGTAATTCTTTGAATGTGATAGCGTAATCGATGCCATATTGTTTCGCTTCCAGTTTCTTCGCTAGGCATGGTCCGATAAAAAGCGTTTTCCAGTCGGGACCGTATTGTTTTTTTACAAATCTATGCATAACGACCATGGGCGATGCGACATTGATGATATCTTCTTTGAGCTCTGGATATTTGAATTCTATCATCTTCACGATAGTAGGGCAGTTGGGACAGATATATTGTTTATCAGGATGCTCTTTGAGGATTTTCTCGTATTCCATATTTATCAACTTCGCAGCGTAGGTGAGTTCGACGACTTTTTCGCAGCCGATCATCTTGAGATTGATGATGATCTCCGGATATCAAAAATCCACCGGGAAACTCGGCGCCAATAAACCGATGACCTTTTCTTGTCTTAACGTATCCGCAATAGTCTGGAGCTCGGGAGTAAGAGCCATGAAATGAATTTAGAAGGTAAAATTTTATGTTCCAGCAACGTCATTCCCGTACTTTTCAGCGTCATTCTCGCGAAAGCGGGAATCCATCTTGCTACATAGCGAATTGGATTCCCGATCAGGTCGGGAATGACGTGGTGTAGTATTAGTTTCCGGGAATGATGTGGTGTAGTATTAGTTCCCGGAATGACGTACGGCACGGTGTTTATAAAGTATATACTATTTTATCGCCTATTTCCAACTCCTTTTTCTCATCGAACGTCCCGATAACTTGTGGTAAACTAATTTCATCCACTTCATCGATTTCTGGACAATGCAATCGCGGACGGACTATTAATTCAGAATTCAGAGTTCAGAATTCAGAATAAAATTCGGTAATATATCATACTTCCTGGGTTCATTTTCTGTCGTTCTCTCTCTCGAGCAATTGCCTATTCACCAGCTGTCTGATTTTCGTGAATCTCGCTCTGATTTCACTCTCAGAAACTTTGTTCGGTAATTTACTTGAAGCCGCTAGCGGCTCATCGTGATATTCGAACAGGGCGATATTATCGAACTTTGTTTCGTCGATAAATTTCATCAGTTTTTTGAAGTCTTCCTTCGTTTCGCCGGGGAATCCGATGATCAAATTCGTTCTCACAAATCTGATCGGAAAGGAATCTTTGATCTGATCCAAAAATTTTTTGATATATGTTTCGTCATAGAATCTTCCCATTTTTTTCAAGACCGGTGAACTAATATGTTGCAAGGGAATATCAAAATACGGGATAAACTTTTTCAATATTTTCAGCTCTTTGATTTGTTTCAGCGTGACGATATCCGGATACAAGTAGAGGAGTCTGTACTGAAAATCTCATTTCAGCTTATCCAACTTTTTTAACAATTCCAATAATTTCGGCTCACCGTAAAGATCACTTCCGTATCTCGTCGTATCTTGCGCTATCAAAATAATTTCCTGGATGCCGTTTGCGATCATCTGCTTCGCTTCGTTCAAAATCTGTTCCATCGGGAGCGATTGTTGCTTTCCTCTGATGTCTGGGATGATACAGAACGTGCAATGATTATCGCATCATTCTGCGATTTTGAGATATTCAAACTTTTGTTCTATGTTAGTATAGACTCTCGGCGAGCTAGCAAATTCAAAATCGCCGTAACTTTTGCTATCGTATCATGCTAAGATATTTTTTAGATTTACTTTATTCACATCGCCTCGGGACAAATAATGGAGACCAGATGGATTAGACGGGTTGGATGAGATAGGTCCTATTCTATCTATTCCGTCCATTCCGTCTATTTTCATGAGCTTTTTGTAATACTGTACAGCACATCCAAGCAAATACACAGTCTTTCCCGCTTCCAAAAGCTGTTGCACTGTTTCATCAGCTTCGTCTCTTGCAGACGAAATAAATCCACATGTATTAACAAATACAAATTTCGTCTCTTTATCGAAGGGATCGGCAAAATAATTTATCTGATAGTCATGGGACTTCATGCTCATATCAAAAAGTCTACCAAGGAAATATTGGCTATCGACCAGGTTCTTGGTGCATCAGAGATTGATGAGAGAAAAATTGAGTGGTTGCATTTATGTCGAGCTAAGTACTGAAGTAAGAATAGTGTCCATAATTACGATCGGGTTGGGAGTGGGTACAGTTTGGTCAGTGTCATGATGGTGTTCCATAGATGCAAGGAAACATTTTTTTTGCTCTGTATCAAGATGATTGATGCGTTGGACGATAGACATAAACAATTGGTTATTTTTCCAATATTCATCTATCTCTTCTTCACTTGCTTGAGCAAAATTATCTGATCTCATGATATAACAGGCACCATTGTTGAAATAATGTTTCATTACTCTCAGCTGTTTGGATCACTTAGTCAATCAGAGCTTATCGAAGCATACTTGTGCAAGTGATAGGAATTTCATGCGTTTGACAGCATAGTCTTCATTGATAAAAAGCACACGAGCAACTTCATCAGAAACCTTAGTTTCATCAAATGAATTTGATTTAGCAAAACGATGTATGCCTTTTTTTGGTGTGTTTATCATAGCAATAGAGAGAAAATGAAATAACATACCTAGACTATAGAAAAAACGCCCCCGATTGCAATCAGGAACGATATATTTCAATGATTTCCAAAAAAAGTCCTCCAAAATTTGACAAATCGAGGGGGGGAGTATACTTACGTATATGTAGTTTTACCTATAATTTTACACCCATGGCAAAGAAAGATCTAAAAAAAACTGAGCATGCATCTGAAAGGCATGAGATAGCTGAAGATATCGTCGCTATCAGGAAATCTAAGTCTCTTTCTCAAGAGAAGAAAGATGAGCTTATCCAAGGCCTTCTAGATAAAAAAGAGTTTACGCAGACGCCCGTAGAAAAGGATTGTCCTTTTTCTCAACATGAAGGATATGTAAAGCTTTGGAAAAATCTTAAAGATAAACCAGAACAACAGAAGTATATGCAAGAGAACATTAAAATCAGTACTGATGGAAAGATAGAGATAATCAAGATGAAGAAAAAATTCTCGATATTACAAGCTGAGCATAATGGTAAAGATATCTTCACATGAGAAAATGAAGATGAATATGGACACAAGTGAATTGCAGGAGTGACTTACTTAACAGGTAGAGCAGCAGAAAAGGTCTGTAAAGAACAAAATAAGAAATTACTTAATAATAGAGCAGAAGTAGAAGAATTTATTAGTTATTTCCCAGGAGAAAACCAAGAAGAAAAAATGCTAAACTTTATCAATCTTTTTGGTTTAAAAAAATCCGGTTATGTATTTGAACTACGAAGAACATTTCGCAATGTTGGTACCGGCTATGTGAGGTTGTCGGATGGGTATGAAATTTGGCGGGGTGGAGGTCCTGTATTTGAAAAAAGCGCCATGGAATGCTGAACGCCTTTTGTCGCTTGTGAGGACTGCTCCGCGTAGCGATTCGTCCCTTTTAGGTCATTGATTGTCAAAAAGTCAAAAATAGTATTTCTACCGAGAAAAAAATCGCAAGGCGATTTTTTTCTTTTTCCTATATGGAGATTGCTTCTTCGGATATTTCGGGGTTGTAATGACATTACTCATTACTAAACACTTCTTCCACTCCATCTTTCAAGCTATATCCATCCATAAATTCTTTCAGATGTGGCTTTTGCTTTATCAGTTTTTCTATACTCAAAATCAATGAGTCATAGTCTCATGACTTCGGATACACATATGTGATCGGATCTAATAAGCCTGTCGGTCTGATGATCTGCTCGACGACTTTATCGGAAAGATTCAATTCATACTCAGCCGGCGTAGCGGATAGGAAGATAGATTTAGCATCTTTTTTATGTTTCTTGACCAACGTAAGCATCTGATTTTCTCCACGTGCAGCTTTCATATTTTTGTATTTGTTGTAGATCTCGATATGGGTATTTGAAACGTTCGCGTCGAGGTCAAACGCTTGATCCGGCATAATATTTTCCATATCGACCCGACCCAAGATTCCTTCGAGCTCCTCGAATCTCAGCGGTCTGTGGTCGATCGCTGAAGGTAGTCTGAATCAGTATTTTATCAGATTAGTCTTTCTCGCTCTATCGCCGCTTGGCATTGCTCTCAGCTGCGGAATAGTCATATGCGATTCGTCGATAATGAGGAGGAAATCGTCCGGGAAGTAATCGAAAATCGTGTTCGGAGGCTCTCCCGGCAATCTGTTGTCAAAATATAAGGAATAATTTTCGATCCCATTCACGAATCCGGTTTCCTTGATCATCCTGATATCGTATTCCACCCTTTTCTTGATCCTCTCTGCCTCTACCAACATTCCCTGCTTTTCAAATTCTTTGACTCTGAGCTCTTTCTCGGCATTCATCTGTTCGAGGATGGTATCCAGATCGGAGATATCCTGCAAAAACTGTGTCGCAGGCCGGATGCTGACTTTGGTTCTATTGCCGTGTGATTCGAAGGTCACGGAATCTTTCATTTCTATAATCTCTATTTTTTCTTCGTTGAAATGTAATCTATACACGAATTTCTCCGTACTGGAAAAGATATCCAAGATATCTCCTTTGAATTCGAACATACCGTGCTCTATCTTAGAGACTATAGGTTTATACTGCATACGTAATAGCTGTTTTTTCAGTTCCTTGAAATCATATTCTTTACCCACTTCCAGCTGCAGACAGTTTTCTTCGAAGAATCTTTTTTGTCCCAAACCGTAGAGTGATGATGCTGAAGCTACTACTATTACATCCTTTCTGGTTAGTAATGAAGCCATAGTTGCGAGTCTGTACATCTCGATCTCCTGGTTGATAGTCGCTTCTTTCTCGATATATAATCATTGGTCCGGTAAATAACTTTCCGGCTGGTAATAGTCAAAGTAGGAGACGAAGTAATGCACGGCATTATTCGGAAAAAAATACTTGAACTCCGTCGCAAGCTGCGCAGCCAAAGTCTTGTTGTGAGAAATTATCAAGGTAGGTTTCTGGACATGTTGGATGATGTTTGCCATAGTAAAGGTCTTTCCCGTACCCGTGGCTCAGAGTAGGGTAGCCTTGCGCTTTCCGCTTTCGAAGAGTTTCTTGATCTGCTCTATGGCCTGCGGCTGATCTCCTCCTGGTTTATAGTTCGATTGTAACTCAAATAACATACCAAACAGATAATTATAAAATTTTTCTTAATTTAATTTTTCAAACCCCCATTCCCCCTTGACAGGGGGCTACATGGAATATTCTATTTTTCAGTCTCTTGTATATAATTCAGGATATCTTTATAAACCTTATCTATATTTTTAATGACTTCATTGTTTCGATATCTTATTACCGATATTCATTTTGAAGATAAGAAAGAGGTTCTTTCTTTGTCGTATTCCTTATTATTCTTATGAACTTCCCCATCAAGTTCAATAGCCAAAGCAAGTTTAGCGCAATAGAAATCAACTATAAACGATCATATAGGTTTTTGTCTGGTGAATTTATATCCTCATGGTCTATGCTTAAGTATCTCATTCCGTATTTTCTCTTCAGCTGGTGTCGGATTCTTTCTCATTTCTCTTGCAGAATCAATATTGCTTCTATTATATGCTTTATATCTGATTTCCTCTTCGTTCATATATTTTGAGCAGAATATATAAATTTTCCTTAGCTCCCGCCCTGTCAAGGGAGGGTCGGGGAGGGTTTGTTAACAAAAAGTTAAAGGAAATATAGGAAATTTGTTTCCGAAGTCCACAGGTAAGTGAGATTGACTTTTTATAATAAATATATATAAGAATAATATAAACCAATAAAAAAAAGAAAAAAAATGAGAAAAGTTTTGATTTTCGCAGCTGTTGCTGCTTTGTTGCTTTCCGCATGTACCAGCCGAAGCGGGAGAAGAAATAGTCCTGTACAGAAGGTAGCTGATCTTGTGGTAGACAGTTGCCAGTATGATGAATCGGGGAATATACTGTATTTCTCTGATGGAAGTGTAGCGGTGAAACGCTTCCAGGGAGACAGTAAAGTGATCGTCAATATTGGTGGTAGCGATACGGTAAATGCAGATGGAACCATCACTATCAAAAACCTTATCAAGATTCTTGATGATAAGTGTTCTCCTGAGCCGTATTCTTTGATTTGCTTACGGCGATTCAAAGAGGTAATAAAAAAAGAGTCGCTAGACAGCTGTTCCATAGAAAAATTAGAGTCAGCTGACTATTACGACTTTTATTTACCGTCTTACAAAATCTCAGTTACTGTAAAAGGATATGTCCCTTTCGAAAGTAAAGGAGAAATATATATTTACACTGTAGATATTGTAGGAGAAAAAGTCGATGATTTTTGTTCAGCCAGATGGGAATGGTCGTATGAACAGCAAAAAGAGATCCTTCAGCTTTTGTTAGCTAAGAAGGATAAAAACAATGTAAAAGTAACAAACAAAGAAAAAAATTAAATTGCCATATTGGTTCAAGAAAGGTCAGGAGTATTTTCTGGCCTTTTTTTATTGCGAAATAAAAAAAAACTCACCGAAGTGAGTTTTTTACCCCTGCGATGCGGGGATATGATAAGCATGGTTATGCTTCAAAATGACTGTAATATATCCGTAATGGCGGATATAATAAGGGCTTCGCCTGTAATGATTAGTAATGGACGATGTGCATTACGCCACAGGTATATTGCACGAAGTTCATTACGTCCGCATAGGCGGACAAATTACCTTTAGTCTTTAAATTTCTCTTTCAATCTCTTGATAGTCTCTTCTCTCTTAGCTAATCTTGCTGCTTCTCTTTCTGCGGCTATCTCTTCTCTAGTTTTTTTGACTTTTACTTCTTCTTCAGCTATTTCTTTTTTCGTTCATTTCTTGTTCTTCGCTAACTTTTCAGCTTCTTCAGGATCTTGCTCTATTTTGACGATAACTTCCTTTTTAAGCTCTTTGTAGAGGAATGGGATAGTGAAGCTTCCGAGTGCAGAAATCTTTTTTTTGAGCTTGAAGTAATGAGGTTCTATTTCAGTTCCATAGACTTCGTTGATTTTGGTAGCGATATCGTTTTCATCGACTTTTGCGTAGAGTGTTCCATCTGCGTTTGCTTTTCTGATGAGTGTGATACCTTCATCGTTGTGAAGCTTGATGAAAAGGTCTTCTAGATTGACAGCTTTCTTTTGTCTGTCAGATTCAGCAGCTTTCATCTTTTGAGCGAACTTATTCTTGTTCATAGCATCGGCCAATACTGCCATATTTTTTGGTAATAGGACATTTCTCGCGAAGATAGGTTTAACCTTGACGATCTCAAACTTTTCTCCTAGGTGTTTGTCGCTTTGCAAGAGGATAACTTCTACTACCTTGTTTTCTACTTTTCTCTTTGGCATTGGTATATACAAAACAATTAAAAATTAACAAAAAAATTGTGCGAATGAATATATACGAATTCTAGAAGTGATTTCAAATGAAAATAGACTTTTTACTCTTTATCGCCAGTTCCCTTGATGATAACTTCCTTGATCTGGATGTTTGCTTTCAAAAAGAGGTCTTGGAGAGTGCTTTGTGCATTGCTTTTGGCTTCTTCAAGGATACCTCCGCTGAGCGCTTCTTGAATCATTTGCTCTCCAGCTTTTTCTCTGAGTTTATTTTCCATATCTATTTCGCTTTTGGTTACGATACCGAGCTTAGTAGTTTGCAATTCTCCGGTAAGCGTTACTCAGAAAATCTCAGGTTCTCTGAGGATCATAGTGACTGTTCCATCACGGGAGACTTGGATATCTCCCGTAGCGATGTTGTTGATAGTATATCAAGCACTGACTATTCATTCTACCTCAAGGGACAATGCAGTACTAAAGAGTGCACTGCTGATGATTTGGTCTACTCCGATATCAGGGAGTAAGGCTACTAATTCTTGCTGACCCTCGATAGTATTGGTAAAGCTTTTGGAGACAGTTTCCAGTTTTTCTACGGTTTTGAGCTCAGTCATGATAGAAGCAGTGGTTTTTTTGATGACGGTAGCTCATTTATATTGCAACCATAGCCAAAAACCATATACACAGACAAGCACGATAAGGAGCACTACAAGATATTTCAATAGGCGTTTCATGAAAAATAAATAAACAAATAAAAAATTGATACATGATGTATGATGCATGATTCAAGTACAGTGTAGCTACATAATAGTTCTTGAATCTTGAATCTAGCATCTAGAATCATTTAACTATATAGGTAATTTAGCATGAAAAACAAACGGAATTTTGTAAAAAGACAATGAATACGATTCATAATTGGATTTTGCATTATTGCAGTCATATGTATGACTATATGGAATCAAAATAATGATGAACCGAAGGTATGCTGAGATGATCAATGCTTTGTGGTAGAGGTCGCTCGTACACAGGAAGAACATCAAAGGTGATTGATGTATCGTGAATCGATGTCTGAGATGTCAGGAATGCTTTTTGTATTTGAAATAGCAGATATCTATGATTTTCGGATGAAAAACACTCTGATTCCTTTGGATATGCTCTGGATAGATGAAAACTTCAATGTCGTGAAAATACATACCGCAGAACCGTGCACAGCGGATCCATGTCCTATCTACCAACCAGGCAAAACAGCAAAATATGTTTTGGAAATCAATGCAGGGATGGCTGCTAAACATTGAATTGCTGAGGGAACGACGATGAGATTCGTAAATATACAATAAGACGGATTAGACTGATTTTGAAACTGGTTAGATCTGTCTATCCCATCCAATCCATCTATCCCATCCAATCCATCTATCCCATCTATCCCATCTATCCCATCCAATCCATCTATCCCATCTAAATTTATATAGTAATAGAATCGTTTTGTTACCACAAAAACAGAGATTAACAGGCAAAGACGTGATCTTCATCACGAGAAAAAGACAATATCTCAGTCAGGGGTTGTTTGGATTTTTCTATATAAAACAGTATCCTGGCGTAAACTACAATCAGTTTTCTTGTCATATTACGATCAAATTATCCAAAAGATCGGTATTTAGACATATGATCAAGAGGGCAATCATTCAACGTATACAGCAGCACAATCTCGTAAAATATCCTATCTATGATACGTTCTACAAAATATTTATCGTTATTTCCAAGGATCGTATCCCGGAGATAGAGAAAAAAATTGCAAATTTTTCAAAAAAAGATACAATTACATATATCCAAGAGGAATTCGAGAAATCCTGGAAATGGGTCAATAATAGATTCTGTCAGAAAAGAGTGTAGAGTTTATAATTCAGGATTGGTAATTCGTAATTGTTTTACTTAGTTATGGAATGTATATGAACATATTCAAGCGTTTTATGAAGAAGAGCTCATCATTTTTTCAATCGCTCAAATCTGACAACAAGAGAGAACTGTTGGAATTGGAAAAATTGGAGAAAAAACTCGAGGAACAAAAAGAGCATGAAAAAAAAGCGCTTATTACGCCATTTGTCTTTACCAACAGGATGTTTATCAAGTTCCGAGCATTCGGATTGTTGGTGGTTTTTCTTGGTTTATTAGTCTATCAGTCATTGAATATCATCTATTTGATTTTTATGGCGTACATTATCTCTCTCGCTGTGGAAGCGGTGATCGATTTTTTTCATAAAAAGATAGGACATAGGACAATATCTATCATTATAGCATACATATTGCTGTTGCTCGCATTTCTATGAGCGATGGTCTTTATTATTCCGTTCATTCTCGGACAGATATCAGATATCATTACGATCTTTATCGGCAATATCTCAAATTTTCAAGAGGTGCTCACAACCAAATCATTGACAGGTATTATCCAGGATATCCATCGGCTTCCTTGAAGTCTCAAAACAGGGCTATTGAATTCCTTGGGAGATCCTACGGTAGTAGCAGGAGTGCAAAATCAATTAGAACAGAATATTGCTCAGATGGTCAGCGTGGGAACGACCTACGCAAAAAATATAGGTACTATGGCAGTAAGCGCAGTCTGATCTATCGCTACATTTTTTACTCAGACATCCATAGTGTTGACTTTGTCCGTACTCTTTTCTTTCCAGAAAGACGCGGTCATGAAGTTTATCGCTAGGCTCGGTGGTCAGAAAAAATATAAATTTATCTATATGAAGATAGAAAAAATCTACAAACAGCTTGGAGTACGATTAAAATCCCAGCTGATGCTTTGCCTGTTTATGGGTGTAGCCATGTATGCTATCTTGTGGATATTGGCATTGTTTGGATTGGATCTTCCCCAAAAATGAGCGCTTGCGGGTATCGTAGCGATTACAGAGTTGATCCCGTATATAGGGCCATTCATTGGAGGAGCTGCTGCAGCGTTGGTCGCTTTCATACATTTCTGACGATATGGAGCTTTGATTGTGATCGGCTGTGCAATGCTTTTGCAATGGCTTGAAAATAATGTGCTTATACCGTTGTTGATGAACAAAACCTTGGGCGTCAATCCTATCGTTATTTTCATAAGCATGATCATCTGAGGACTGATTCTTGGATTCCTAGGTATCTTGCTTGCTGTCCCTATCGCCGTTATAGTAACGCTCCTGATGGAAAAAACATTTGAAGAATAAAAATTGCCCGAAGGACGTAATGAGCTTCACGTAATGTACTTCGTGTAATACGTCCGCCTATGCGGACGTAATTTTTTTAAACACAATACACTCATACTTGAGTTCATCTGAAAATTCATTACAATACATTACATCCGATAGGATACATTACATCACGAAGTGATGAATTACGACCGTAGGTCACATTACTTTTAGCATATAAGTATGTATATGAAAAAGAAATTCTTGCGATGGTACTATAAGTTGCTAGGAAAGCTAGCTCATTGATATATTGAAAAACATAATCCGCAAGTAATCTGAATCAACGGAAGTGTAGGCAAGACATCCTGCCGCATGATTATCTATCAAACCTTGCAGAGATTTTTGCCGAACAGACATATCTATACGTCACCCAAAAATTTCAATGGAGAACTCGGGATGTCGCTTTCGATTTTTCAGATAGAGAAACGGGAACCCAATATCCTGTATTTCGTTGCAACCCTTTTTAGACTCATCCGAAAAAGATATTTCTGACCCAAGCCCTATGATATTCTCCTGCTCGAATATGGAATCGATCGTCCCGGGGAGATGGACTTTCTCGTAAGCATAGCTAAGCCGCATATTGGCGTGTTTACTGCGATAGATTCCGTGCATTCCGAACAATTCGGCAATCCGGCGGAGATCGCAAGAGAGGAGGTAAAAATGCTCAAAAACACCTTAGAAATAGGGTTCCTCAATGCTAACGACGCTTATGCGCTCCAGCTCAAAGATCAATTGAAAATAGATTATCTGACCTATCAGACGGAAGGTAATGATATCACCGCGGATATCCATTTCAAGGATGAACTTTTTTATCTCGCTGATTTCAAAGGGGGAATCTGAGTCCAATTTCATGCCTGGATCAAAGAAAAAAAATATGCTATCACTACCAATATTCTCAGTAAGGCGAATTACGGCTATATAGGAGTAGCATTGGCTATTGCTGGAATTCTGGATTACAAGTATGCCAAGCTGGAAAAAAGACCTGAAGATCCGATCCTCAGGAATGGCTCACATGAAACGCTTGAGATGAAATATCAATTGCAGCCAGGAAGACTTTCTATCTTCCACGGTATCGAAAATAGCGTTATCATCGATTCGACCTACAACGCTTCTCCATTGAGCGTCAGGAAGATCATCAATACTGCATTCAACATCAAAACGCAATTGTTTCCACAAAGGAAGATCATTCTCGTACTCGGAGATATGAGAGAACTCGGCGATTTGACGGAACGCGAGCATAGGATGATTGCAGGATACGTTTCACAAGTTGCAGACAAAGTGATCTTAGTAGGGAAATATATGACAGATTATTTAGCTGATGAACTTGAAAAAGTCGGCTACGATCCGAAACTGGTAGAAAAATTTTATGACGCGAACATCGCCGGCAAGCATATCCAGAAACTTCTGAAAGAGCCAGGAGATGAATATCTTGTCGTCTGCAAAGGAAGCCAGAATACTATTTATCTTGAAGAAGCAGTAAAACATTTCTTACTGAATCCTGAAGATCAACAAGAGCTCACCAGACAATCAGATCGACGATTATCTACCAAGAAAAAATATTTTAAGTAAAAAGTCATTGCGAGTGGAACGAAGCAATCTTATAAGATCGCCACGTCATTACATTCCTCGCGATGACTATTTATAATTCTTATTCCTCTTCCTCTTCAGTCCCTGAGGAGTTCTTCAATAATGGCATGAAACGGAAATATTCGAGAAGTTGGAGTCCGGTAAATCTTCAAACAGCGATATTGAGGAAAAAAATCAGAATCAATAATTCAGGGAATGCTAAGAGAAGATGCTTCAATCATGTCCGATAGAAGAGTCCATATACAGCGAAAGATACTATGATGAATTCTGAAAATGCTACTCGTCGTCCAGCACTAAAGAGTTTGAATCCTTCGTTGAAGACTTTGTCGCTTACGAGGATGATGAAGATCATCGGGAAAATGATATATCCATTAGCAAAAATAGTGATATCTATTCGGTTGAGTCAGATAATAGTATTGAGTCAGAAAACAAGCAGCATGAGAAGAAAATATAATATGACCAAGAGCGATGTCTTTGCATTGTGAAGGAGATACATCCTTTTGGTAAAAAGTCTCATAAGCAGTTTGGTGATCAATCATATACCAAGCAATGTCAGACTGAATGGTACGCCAAGGATCGACATAGAGACAGCAAAGAGCAGAGGACTATAGATACCAAATATTGAAAATCACACTATTTGTCTCAAGATGCTTATCAGCAATGCTCACAAAGACAGTACCAAAAACATAGTGATGAGTTCTACAGGGAATCCATGATAGATCAAGCGATCCACAAGATAAGAGATAGGGAGATATTTCGGTGTCTCTTGAAATGAAAGAGAGAATGGCGTGATATATTCTTCTTTATTCGTTATCTTATCCAAAGAAAGCGTCGAAAGGAAATTGAGGAGTTTGTCCTGGGAAAGCGTATATATTTTTGTGATCTCAATCGGCTTGATATATTTGGCCAGCATCCTTTTGAGGAAAAACTTATTGCTATTGGTCACCAGATAGATTGTTTTGTCTTTGAGATTGAGATTGTCAGAAACGTGGACTTTAGCCAGAAGTTGAAGAAGTACATCAAAGTTCGAAGTATTGATTATCAATGTCTTGCTTGTCTGGATATCAGCGATATTGTTTTTTATTTTTGTAAGTATATCTTCTTCAGAAAAATTTTTGGTATCTGAAATGAATATTTCTTGAAGGAGGGTTTTCTGCTTATCGAAATTTGTCTGGAACCCAAGATCGAATTCATCGCCTTCCGTTCAGATATAGATGATGGTGTTTCTGTAATTGATGCCTTTGGTAGGAGCAGAGCAGTGGGCCTGTCATTCACAAGTTGTAGGAGAGAATTGTGCTGATGTGCTAGTGAAAAGGAATAAGCTTCCCGCGAGTAGTATGGTGAGCGCGATAAGTTTTTTCATAAGAAAAACATAGACAAATAAATCGTCAGTATTTAACTGATTTGAAGATAGGATTCAAGTGAAATTATTTTTTCTGTTTGTTGAGAATCCTTACTTCTCATAGATTTTTTATATCTTTTTTTGAGATAGTCATGATGTCTCATCCAGTAAATTTTCCGTCGTGTTGTAGTATTACTTTGAGTTCATTAAGATCTGAAGAGATCACTTTTGCTTTTTGGATACCATTGGCAGTAGGGAGAGACATGATATTTCATTTCTTTAATACGTCTCTTGCTTTGAGCTGGGTCCATTTTGCTTCTTGGACATATTTCCCTCTATACTTTTTGTAATGCACCATGTCAAAAAGTTCTACCAATGCTTTCTTTTCTTCTTGGACATATTCTTTCATTCCATTAAATCTAAAATCTCATTTCCACAGATTTTTTTCAATATTTGCTACTCATTCATCATTCGCTTTTTTACTGAATGCCCCTGCTCATTCCTTAAGCTTTATATGAAACACTTTATCAACAAGCTTATTCTGATTGATGTCTTCTGGATGAACTCATAGTTTTTGGAAAAGTGTATCTAGAGTAAATATATCTTCAAAGGAAACTTTAGCCGACATGGCTTTTCTATAAAAAGCAGCTCTTTCTTCATCATTTGGCAATGACTTTAGATATTCGACTAGTTTTTTTTCTCCTCTAAAATAGATGACATCTTTTCTGTTCGAACCTTTTTCATCCCGAGGATAATAACATTTCACTCTTTGTGCTAGGTTGAAAGCAATCTTGGATAAGGAAGTTTCTTTCTCTTTTGTTATCTCTTCTGAAATATTCAATTTTTTCCATGCTTTGAGAAGATGATAGGTAGCTTCAAAATTATAATTTTCACCTATAAATACAGCTATAAATGTATCATTTGGGATAAGAGGGTAGTCATCTAGCGAATATCTCAATAATCATTCGTTGAGCTTAGTAATTCCTTCTTCAATATCTTCATATCACGGTCATGCTATGATCAATCAGTTTCCTTCTTGATTATTTCATCTGATCATGTGTCATGCATCCTCATGTCCTATAGTAGTCAGAATTTTATTGAAAATATCTTCTTCCTTGTCTGGATATTCACGGACTTTGCTACTAAATGGCGCGGCATATCATGTTTTTCATTTTTCTTGTTGTTGAGGCCGCTGAGTTATTTCTGGATAAAAATGTGTTTTAACATGCTCTGTTCCTTCCATGATAGTTGACATAGAAAGTTTTCCTCTTGAAGAAAGTTTCTTTCTATCTTGAGGTATCGTGTTAGTGATGCTGTCTTTGAAGGTATCAAGAAAAGAAGAAAACAAGATATCCTCTTGTTGTGTCAGTCTTTTTTTATTTTTTTGATATTTATCATTGCATAAGGAAAGAATGATATTTTTTTCATCAGGATTATCACTGATTTTTGGCCCGTAAGTAGCGGTTTGCAAATCTTCGATATGTTCCAGATATTTGTTTTTTTCCTTTTCATAATCAGATCATAATCCTATCTGTTCTATTGCTGTTTGATTTTTTTTGATAGAAAAGGAGGTTCCTGCAAAATTTATATCATATCCATATTTTTCCGCTTCAAACAAAAGTGATATCTTTGCTATTTCTGCTTTATTTGTACTTTCTTGTATCTTCTTGATGAGAAATAATTTTAAATCTGAATCTAATACATGATCTGATTTTATTTCTTGCTGGATGCTCTTATATGATTGAATCGTTGTTTCGATGATTGCACTTCTTTCTTCTATATCATAGAGAGATATCTGTTCTTTCTCTGGGAAAAATTTGCTGGAGATATAATTCATATAGCCATCCAATGAGGCGGATTTTTTGGTAATATAGGTTAATTTGAGTCAGTTCATCCCAGTGAGGCTTTTCTCTGTTTCTTGGACACGCTCAGCATATTCTAAATGATTTCCCATGATGGCGGATATAAAGAGTAAAGCATATTATTATATGCTTTTTTTGGTATTTTGTCAAAAATCTTCTGATAATATTCCATAGAGAAAAAAATCATGATAAATTTGATCTTTTTTTGAAAAATGTAGATGTCTAGCTGTTCATTCACGGATAAATCATATTTTTTCTGCTAATTTGATTGATGCTGTGTTATCTGTTCTGATCCACGCCTGAATTCTTTCGAATTTCATGGTATTGAATGCATAATAGAGTATTGCTTGGAGTGCTTCAGTCATAAATCCGTTTCATTCATAATATTTTCCCAACCAATATCATATATCAGCTTTTTTATGTTTTTTGCTGATCTTTTTTAATACGACAGATCAAATGATTTTTTTGCTTTGAGGTAAGATAATTATCCATCTTATAGTTTTACCTTTGCGTCTCTTTTTTTGATAGGATACAATATATCTTTTTAGTTTTTGTAAATTATTTGGTAAATTGATAAATGATCTTATTTTTTTTTCTTTCAAAAGTTGGGTCATAGAAGAGATATCATCTTCTTTCATTTGTCTGATTATCAAGCGATTGGTGGATAATGTTGTATTCATACATGTAGGGGAAATGAATAAAAAACGAAAATATTAAGTATAAAGAATGATCTCAGCAATACGATAAAGAGGATCCTTCCCTTTAAATGAATGTATGATACGTTCATATCATATCTGATAAAGAAGTTCTTTGGGATAAAGATACATATGCTGAGAAAAGGGGAAAAATTTGAAACATCTATAATAAATTGCCTCTATTTCTTTTTTATTGGTATATCATAGAGTTTTACATGTCCTTTTTACCAAAAGATAATTGCTATGTGAAGAATTTGTTCCTTTGGTAAAGATTTCATGGTAGAGATAGCTGTATTTCGGAAAATTGAGATATTTTAGAGATATAGTAGTGAAAGTTCATTGTTCTATATTATCAAAGAGATTATAGGCAAAAAAGTTAGCTGCTCCTTCATTGAAGGACTGGATTTTAAATCATTTTTTCTTTATGGAAAATCTTTTCCTGACAAGCATATGTATAAGATGAGTGCATTCATGATAGAGAACAGTCTTTTTCTTTGAATGTAAATGGATAGTTATAGTATTCCCTTTGGCTTCCACAAAAGAGCTGTTTGCTTTGTGATAGACGGTACGAATTGTGTGAATAGTTACTTCTTGTTCAAGCTGTCTTTTTTCCTTTTTATGACCGCTTTTTTCAAGAATATCGAAAACAAAGGAAAAGAATTTCTTGATAGATGCTTCAGCAGAATCATAGTATTGTTCATGGTAAAAGGTATATATTCATTGGTTCTTGGTATATTTGGCAAAATTTGCTGTAGTAATGCTACGATGATAATCGATTCCATAGAGCGTATTGAAAATCGATAATATGCGTTGATTGGTTTTTAGGAGAGACGGAATCTTTTTTTTACAGAGTTTAGCTCATATTTCATAATCAAACGCCAAAAGTAACAGCTCCTTTATTAAGGGAGAATCAAATATATTTTCATCTGACGAAATGATTGCTTGTTTTGCTTTCAGAGGAGAAATACCTTTTAACAAAGCAATGATCTTTTTTGCTTTCTTTTTGTCCATTTCATCTTCTGACACTATCTCCTTAAAAAACAATCCAAAGAAAAAAAGATAATTTTTTAAGATAATATCATCATTTAACGAATAATAGACATAATTTAATCCGATCATGAATCCGTGTTGATGATGTTAAAATAGTTATTTTCTAGAAAATCAACATCTTTTTTGAATTGCTGTATGTCGCTGTTTGCTAATTCTATCGATCACACTTTGCCATATCAGTTATGAGTCAATCAGATTGTTGCTCATAATTCTTTGATTCATTTGTTTATTCTGTAAAAAGAGGGAAGACTTGTTATTTGTTTTATGATGTTTTGATGGTATCCATGGAAAGTAGCTGTTTGCTGTGGATACAATGCAAACATTGCTATATTTTGCTTCAAAGAATATACTTTCTCAGTGTCAGGAATAAAGGGAAACCTGAGAAGATTTATATCATATCATAACTGATACATGTCCAATCTGAATCATCAGATCCTTCCGTTGATTTCTATCGTTTTCATTTGTCATTTCGTAGTTATCTTAAACTCATGATGTACAAACGTATTCCTGATGCCTCATCAAATGACTGTCTTTTTTATAAAATCATGAAGTTTTTTGTCATCAACTTCTGTTTCTATATCATATCAAATAAATCTGGATATATTAGAAAAATCATTGATACCATAATCGACTCATAATTTAACAAAAACAGGTTTTGACATGGTAATATGCTGATCTTCATCGACGTAATAGTCAATAGTATACATTTTTCCATCAATAAATTCTTCTATCAAAACGGATTGATTGGTTAATTTTTTATTTCCCAGCATAGTAAATGCATTGAACGTTGTCTTTAGTGATGTTTGGTATTCTTCGAAATTGTTTATTTTGCATACTCAACTGCTTTGTATTCATCAAGTGGGCTTTATGATACAGGGAAATGAGGGAAAATCTTTTATAGTAACATGTTCTGCTTCTTGTATACTGAAACTTTTATATCGTACGATAGTCTCTGGATACTGATCTCCTATAGTTTTTCTCTGTAAATATTTATTGAGGAATATATCTGGATTATCTGTTATTTTTTGTCATAATTCAGCTCTGATTTTATTGGTAAAATATATTTCTTGTTCTTCAAAAGTATTTATGAAGATACGTCATGATAACGTCTGTAAATATGCTATGATAGTTTTATCATCAGTAAAGCTAATAATTTTTACTCCCATATTGTTGATCCCATCAATAATATCTTGTGAAAGATTGATAGTAGGATCTTCCTGATAAAAATAAATAACAGAAATATCATGTGCTTTGAGATCGTTGAAACTTGTTTTATAATAATCGAACTTATTAAGTTTAAATAGACTTTTTTTTGAATAAAATCCTATGAGATACATCTAATATGATGAAAAATTAAAATTTTTTTAAATTTTATAATAGTTTTGTCTTTTTAGCCGTTCTGTATGAAAAAAAGAAACCAATCCTTTATATATGCTTTTTAGTATCTTTATATCCCTATATCGAGATGTCCATGTTCATGGAGAAGAATTGATCTCTATGAGATATCGTTTTTTTTCACTGGAGCAGTAGGAGAAATCCATTGAAAAAATATTATCATCCTGAATATGCAAATCCTTATATATCTTTTTTGATAATGAAAGAAGTTGTTTAGGTATTTGACTTTTTTTCAAAGCAATAACCGTTCCTCAATCGCTGACATTGCTTTTGAATCCTCATGGTTTTGGTATTCTGCAAGTTGTTTCTATGATGTTTTTCCCTGCAAACATAAATCTTACATCATGTATTCCTTTTACGATTCATGGATATCATTTGCTGAAATCTTTGAATTGCTGGACAATATAAAGTTTTTCCAATCAAGCATATTTTTCTTTCTCTTTGAGTAATGTATTGACGGTAGTGAGCTGTATTCATTTTCATCAACTTGACCTTATAGGCTTCAAAACTACTTTTCCACTAAAAAGCTTCTGAATGCTTTTATTGTTAAAAAATGCTGACAATAGTGAAGTATAGGGCTGATATGTATGAAGGAATTGATATTGATCGAATTTGTCATTTCATAAAGTTACTATTTTTTGAGAAGGAATTAATAAAAAGTTATGAAATGTCTCAAATTTGTGGCATATTTCCCCTCATTTTCTTATCCAGATAATATCAGGTTTGTATGGCTTTTTTACCATGATATTTTTTCCTGTGGAATCGAATATATGGTATTCTGTAAAATATCATTGGCGTTTGTTGAATTTATTGATACTCACTCTTACAAGTTCAAGTCCATAGGATTGAAAAAAATATTGCATGAAGGATCTTGTGCCATACGTATCGATTTTGGTATAATGGGTATGATATCATATTTCTATGGCGACTTTTATCATGAAACACGCTTATATGATAAATTTCAGATCTTCAATTTTGATTTTCCCCTTATAGATTTTCTTGTCATCGTTTCAACTTTCTATTCGCTGTTGTATTTTTTCATATCATTCCAGATAAACTTTATCTTTGAAAAAGACCGATCCTGGATGGATGATGCTGGTGTGTATGATTCATTTCTTTATTCTTAGTGCGGTCTTGAAATGGAATTCCCTCGAATAATTCGGATAAATGAAGTCAATCATATGCACCAATTTTTTGAAGTCGATATTCTCTGCTTCTTTGACTAAAAAATATTTTTTATAGATACTATCTTTTTTGTAGTCTTCAGGAAGTATTCTTGTTGCATTATAGATGGCCAATCCTTCTTCATCCTTGAGATAAAATCCAGTCCCTGATTTCAGAATATTCCATCCAGATTTGAGTCCATTAAGATGTCTGATGAGATGGGTATCGATTTCATGGGCTAATATGGAAAGCAATTCTTTTTCTCTGAAAATTCCATGCTTGGAGATACTGATTTTGATGTTTTTCCCAATGATGACGGATATTCTTGAGAGATTAGTATAACTGAAAACAATATCGATTCCATAAATTTTTTTTTCTGCGAGATATTTCTCTATAGTTGTTTCTATCTCTGACAAGGTCAATGGTTCTCACAAAAGCTTTTGATTATCTTCCTTGAGTGTGAATACTTTTTCTTTTGCTACTTTCAAAAGTTCATCATCAAATTCACCGAAAAGCTTTTTATTGTATGTCGCTATATTCTCAAAATCTTGTTTGCTGTATGCGAGGATAAGATTTCTTCTGAGTTCCAATTCTTCTAACTTTTCGAGAAATAGTTTTGCGAAGGGGCTTTTAAGCTTCTTGAGTTGGATCTCAAGTTTGCTTATCTCTTCTTTGATTTGACTGAGTTTTTGTTCATCAGGCCATTTATATTTGAATATCGGATTATACTTTCCTTGCAGGGTAATGAATTTATCAAGCTCAGCGAAATAATTGAGCGGTCTGAGTCTTGTAGAAAGATTGAGTTTCTTGCTTATTTTTTCTACCTTGAGGTCGATACTATGGAGCTCTGTAAGTTCCAAGGGTTGAATATATGAGGGATTTACAACATCTATCTTAGCAAGTGTCTTGTGAATAGGTTTGATAAAATAGTTGCTTGCAGTCTTATTCCCCAGAATGATCTTATTGTCAGCAAGGCTTTCCAGGCTAGAAAATTTAGCTTTTTTCAATGTTATCTCATTTTCATAGAGATCTATATACCATTTTCTTTTATTCTCTTTGATCTTATCAAATAGTTTTTGTGACATATAATTTCATGATTTATTCAGATCTACTTCTACGACTACTTCGATTTTTTCTTCTTCTTTTTCTTTGATGATAAGATTTGCATATTGTGAAAGATAGAGGAGTTTGCTTTGTCAGAGAAGATCTGATTTTTCTGGAGTAAAAAGCGTCTTTGCTATTTCTACTCATTTTTCTGGGTCGATGATTTTGAGGTCTTCTATTTTATCCAAAACATTTTTTAGCTTGGTGTCGCTTACCTTTTGTACTTCCAATCATGCTCTCGCATTGATTTCAAGTAACTTCGGTCATTCATTGGTTATGACTCGATCGAGCGCAAGATATCATAAGTTTACAAAGTATTGTACCTTGGAAGAAAGGAACAAAATGTCGTTTCGATAGGGGAGCTTTTTGTTCTGGAAATGTGCGAATTTTTTTGGGAATCTGGTTTTATATATTTTATTTTTCCAAAGAAGTGAGGTGATTTTTCCACTTCCTACTTCGATACCGAATCCTAGTCCTCATTGAGCGAGATTCGCTTTACCGCCAGAATTGGCAGTTGGCACTCTGATCATGGTTGCGACAGGGACGAGATTGAAGACGATGACTCTGATATCAGCTAATCCGTATTCACAGAAATCTTTGAATAGTTCACCAGCAATAAGTTTTTCCTCGATAATGATTTTATCTCCACCAAGTGTCATAGAATATTTTCCATCGAGAATATCCAGTAAACGTCTTCTGAATTCCTGATCAGTGAGAAGTTCATCTCCTATCTGATACATTCCATGATGATGGTTTTTTTCGAATTCTTGGAAAAATATTCTTTTGATTTGTTGTCATCGTTTTTGGAATCTGTTTTGATGCAGAGATGTTGTCTTTTCACTTGTCCTCGATACGTCAGGAGCAATATCTTTTTCTGGATGCTGTTCCTCGATATATTTTACAATATATACACCTTGTCATTTGCTTCCATGATTGGGCTTTACGACAAAATTTTTCTTGGGCAGATAGGCGAAATCGAATTCATACAATTCCTTACGATTGGAAATGATTCCATACGTCTTGGCGAACGGAATCCCTCTTTCTACGAGAAAATCTTTCGTCTGGAGTTTGTTGTTTGCTAGACGGATGCCTTTTTTGTCATTGAACTTCTTGATGTAGAGGAGATTCCTCGCATTATTGCCGAGGATCCCGAAATTGAGCATGCTTTACTATGTAAATTTAAAATGAATCATGAATAATGAATAGTATCGGATTCTATTACGATGATCTGTTACGATTATCATGATAGATGATAAAGAGTGTTTACTATAATGATTTATCATTCATCATTTATCTTGATTTGTCGTTCGTGTATAGGGAAATGTAGTCCAAAATCAATCTTTGCTTTATATTATTGTTTACAACATTAAGCTTGACTTTTTATTGTAAATAAATAAACTCCGTAGCAAGAAACCAAAAAAACAATTAAAAAAAACAATATGAAAAAACATCTAAAGTTGCTCTATATGAGCATTGTTGTTGTACTCATCTTTATGATGGGGTGCAAGAAAGAACCTGTAATCCCGGCTTTCCAGGAATTCGGAGATCAAATTGGCCCTAAAATAGTAGAGGGCGAACAGTATGTAGATGCTCATCGGGGTGGACTGTCTCATCCGGATGCATGTGATGCTATTGCTGTTCTGATAACGGATGATATCGAGAATACCTGGAAAGGTGAAGCTATCGATGAACTCGATGGATTTACCATATCTGCTACTGATATCTATCGTAAGCAGGAGGGATATGAGTCCATCTGGAACTGGTGGGATGTCACGAGGACTAAGCTCATAAAAGAACTTCAGGGTAAGGACAAAGACATCGTCAATGATGAAGTCGTAAGGGCTTTGCCTATCTTCGCTAAGATGCTGGAGAGCAGAGTTATCCCGTATGTAATGGATGGTATCTGCTATGGCGGAGGAGTGAGGGATGATTGGACCGATCAATGGATTAGGGGAACATTTAATGATACTATTCCCTATGATATTGACCATCCATCTTACAAACCTACTCCAAGGATGGAGTGTTACTATTACATTTATTACTATGCTGTGGATCCCGGCAATTATGCCGAGGCCAAGAGTATGGGAATGACTGTTCCTAGTGTAGACTCTCTCCAGGTGATGTTCCCGATTACAGAGATCAAACAGCAGACCGATCTCGTTGCCTACCGTAAGCAGACCCAGCAGAAGTATGACTTCCGCCAGCCTGACTGGAAAGCATTACCGGTAAATTCTACTAAGTAACGTATTTAACCATTAAAGAAAGCGAGGAGAATAATCCTCGCTTTTGCATATATAAGAAAAAAATCTTCCGTATATTTCATTTGAATTCACTATCGGCTTTGTTACTACTATAAGTGACTTTATTTTTTTGATTGCTGCAATGAAATTGTTCGTCTACAACACGCTCACTCGCCAGAAGGAAGAATTTATTCCCTTGATGGAGGATCCAAATTACAAAGGGCCAAAAAAAGATTTCGTAGGAATATATTCATGCGGACCTACGGTCTATCGAGATCCGAGCATTGGAAACTATAGGGCGACATTCACGGCTGATTTGATCAGAAATACGCTAAAATTACTTGGATACAACGTCAAAACAGTGATGAATATTACTGATGTCGGACATTTGACCTCAGATGCTGATGATGGAGAGGATAAATTGGAAAAGTGAGCGAAACGTGAGGGAATCTCTGCATGGGAAGTAGCTCAGAAATATGAAAATATTTTTAAAGAAGGAATGAAAGCCCTCAATATCGACGAGTTCGATGTGATGCCGAGAGCGACAGAGCATATTCAGCAGCAGATAGATTTGGTCAAGATCTTGGAAGAAAAAGGGTATACCTATATTGTTGAATGAGATGGAATCTATATGGATACCAGTAAAGTCGAGAATTATGGAGAACTGATGTGACCAAATTACAAAAAACGTTTGGCGGATTTGAATGCGGGAGAAAGGGTAGAGATGTGAGGGAAAAAACATCCGACGGATTTCGCTCTACGAAAATTTGCTCCCGAAAACGAACACAGACAGATGGAGCGAGACTCGCCATGGGGAAAATGATTTCCTGGCCGACATATAGAGTGTAGTGCAATGTCATCTAAATATCTTGGACATCAATTTGATATTCATCATGGAGGAGCAGATCATATCACGATTCATCATCCTAATGAAATAGCACAATCTGAGTGTGGTTTTGACGTTCATCCTCGAGTGAAATATCGAGTACACAACGAATTTCTCCAAGTCGATGGTGGCAAGATGAGTAAGTCATTATGAAATGTGTATAACTTGAAAGATATAGAAGCCAAAGGATTCTCTCCTTTAGATTTGAGATATTTCTACTTCATGGCACAGTATGGAAACTTCCAGAACTTTACGTGGGACCAATTAGAAGCAGCAAAAAAATCAAGAAATAATTTGGGACGTTCTCTTCGTCATTTATCGGATTATTTTTCAATAAACTTTAATAATATAAAAATAGAAGAAATAAAATGAAAAGATTTTTATAACGAATTGATGGAATGTATTTGTGATAATATGGATACACCTAAAGTATTAGCTAAAATATTTGAGTTTCGTAATAAATATTCATCAATTGATGATCTTGTAAATAAAGATATGGAAAAATATATGAATGAACCAAGTATTATAAAAATTGATGGTAATGAAATAGATATAATCAAAGAAAATTTATTTATAGTATATTATTTTGAAAAAAGTTTCCTTAAACTCGGTCTCTTCGAAGAAGTTACAGCAGAAAAAGTTGATATCCCGGCTGAAGTTAGTTCACTCGCAGACCAGAGAATCGAAGCGAAGAAAAACAAAGACTACGTGCTGGCTGATGGACTGAGAAATAAAATAACTGAGTTGTGATTTCAAGTTAAAGATACTAAAGACGGATATGAAATAACGAAAATATAGTGAAAAGTGAATAGTGAAAAGTGAAAAATGATGGAATTTGCTTTAATGTACTATGGTAGGTTACGATAGTTTATAAGAAGATATAATCCTACATTATTCATTCTTAATTTTTAATTGTTCATTATTTTTATGGTCAAAGTACTCAATACTATCCACGAAGATTATCATTTTCATAGTCTCAATTATTCTGATGGATTCAATACTATCGATGAGATAGTCCAGTACGCTGGAAAAGTCTGAATGAAGAAAATAGCGATTACTGATCATAGTCAGGCATTGCTGGATGCTGAATGATTAGCGTTGAAAGTACGAAGAACCACCATCAGGAGACGGGTAAATGTTCATAATGATGTGGAGGTTATATTTGGCGTAGAATGAGATCTCTTGGATGAAGAGGGAAATTGTTGTTTTGATATTCAGGGCAAGGAAAGCGATTTTTGTATACTTGTCTGTCATCCACAAACGTATACATGAAAACGGGAAAATGTCACTCAAGCGTACATCAACGCTATCCACAAATATCATGATAAGATCAGATTTATCGGTCATATATGTCAGAAGAAAACGTCGGAATATTTGGATGTAGACGCAATCGCTGCAGTGCTTAATCAATATCAAATTCCTATAGAGATAAATTGCTCGTATCTCAGGGTATGATGAACTAATCTTGAAAAATTAAATAAATTATTATCACTCATAGAAGCGTGAGTATACGTAAATAGTGATGGGCATGTCCTCAATGACTTCAATATCAGACATCTTGGTTTTGATTATCTCAAAGAAAAATGATTTATTTCATAAAACAAAATGATGTTGTATTATAGTGTTATAACATTGCTTTGTGCAGCTCTTCTTGTGCTCTCCTATGTCATGCCGACAGATTTTCTTCTCGCGAAATTACCTAAATTGACGGCAAATATCGGGATAGGTGTGCTTTGGGCGACGATGCTCGTGAAACCAGTATTCATGATCATGACAAAATATCTTACCCGTAAGAGAAGTGGAATAGCAAAAATACTTTTCAATATATTCTACACGATTTCCAGACTAGGCATGAAGTGGAGGAGACAGCTGGGAATTACGAGTTTCCTTGTTATAGCAGTACATGCAGGGATATGGATTATTCAATGGCTACAGAGAGGATTCGCTTTGGGAAGTCAATTACAGATGTTTCGATTGTTGTCAGGATATATAGCGTTGTTGATGCTTTTCGTTGGTTATATCACGTCCAATGATTATTCTATCAGACTCTTCAAGAAAAATCGAAAACTGATCCAATATAGCGCATACCTCGCATTACTCTTCACGCTTCTTCATCTTGCGTTTATTGATTTCTGGGCATATCTGCATCACTATATCATTTTTGGAATGTATTGTGTGTTGAAAGCTATTGAAAAGAAAAAATAGAGGAGTCCATTAGTCATTCCCGTCCACTCTTCTACGTCATTCCCGCGAAAGCGGGAATCCAATTGACTATTTAGTAAGGTGGATTCCCGATCAGGTCGGGAATGACGTTACGAGAAAAAAAATTTAGTCACTTAGTATATATATGAAAAACCTGAAATATTTTCTCAAATGAATCTCTAGAAACGTTCTCTTACTCTGACTTGTTTCCCTGCTTACCGACTTGAGCTCACAGATGGTATTTCCCTTGATCCCATTATTTCTTACAAGCTTGTGATCGGGAGCGACTATCATCGGAATCGTAGAAGGTGCGGCAGATACGACTGCTGCGTTGTTGAAAGTGTTTTCATGATATCTGTCAGATAAATTCAAAAAAAGGAAAATTTTCGTTATCATAGGATATAGTTTTTCTACTATCACTAAGCCGCTATTCGCGTTAGCGAAATCTTGGCCTATCGTGCTCATTTTCAGAGTCATTGAAAGGATAGGAAAAGGACTCAGAGATGCACCGAGGGATGCCTTGGTTGCTGATTCTACAGATCCAAAATATATGGGCAAAGCTTACGGAATCCAAAGGGCAATGGATGGAACCGGATCGGTGTTGGGAGCAATTTTGGCGTTGGTATTGTTTCCGTATTTGTGATATCAGAAATTATTTATCTTCGCATTTGTCCCAGGATTGATAGCGGTGTTGGCGATATTTTTCGTCAAAGAAGCTAGAACGATGAAAAAAGAACAGCATCGGGAACATCTCAAAGTCAAAGAAAAAATAGAAATACCATGATTGGGAACCTCGATTAGAATGCTTCCTAAGAATCTCAAGCTCTTTATCTTTGTTGCCGCATTATTCGGCTTGGTCAATTTCGGGTATGCCTTCCTGCTCTTGAAAGCGAAAAGCGTGGGAGCGAGCGATGAAAGGGCGATCATCTATTATGTCTTGTTCTACGGCATATATACAATCGTCTCTACGCCACTGGGTATCCTTTCTGATCGTATCGGCAGGAAAAAAATGCTGCGGATCGCTTATAGTTTGTTTCTGGTAGTGACTTTGTGATTGGCGTTGGTGACGCAAGTGGGATGGATATTATTTTTCTTTGTCCTGTTCGGCTTGGTATTTGCTATTATTGATGGAACGGAAAGAGCGCTTGTGGTGGATCTTGCAGAAAAAAACCAAAAAGGTACGGCTTTGGGAGTCTTCCATACCGCTATCGGAATAGTTTCCCTTCCGGGAGGATATATTCTCTGATTGCTTTGGGATAAGATATCTCCTCAGGCGACCTTCTTATTTGCATTCGCTATTGGCGTGATCATCATGATCGTGTTCAGATTCGTGAATACGAAGAAACAGGAAAGATAAAATCACTCTTGATTCATACAAACATATCAATACACATTGATATGTAATTTTATTAGTATCATATGCTAATGCACTGTTCATGTGAATCGCTGTCAAAAATTGCCAACATCATAAAAGATATCTCTCAGGAGAATAGACTCCATATCCTGTGTATGCTTTCCAAGGTAGAGAGTTTGTGTGTCTGCGAAATAACAGAAGAAATATGAATAAGACAGAATCTCGTATCTCATCATCTCAAGGTACTCAAAGAGATATGATTATTGGTTACCAAAAGAGAAGGTAAAAATATCCATTATGCGATAAACCAGAAAAAATTCTCTGAATTCAAAAAAACTATCGCGCATATTTTTAATATGTAAGCTATACGAGTATGATTATCAAAATTCTTGGGACAGGATGTCCTTCATGTAAATTGCTTCAAAAAACCACCGAAGATGCTGCCAAAGCATTAGATCTGAAGTGTAAAATCATCAAAGTGGATGATATGTCAGAGATTATGGAATATGATATTATGTCATTGCCCGCCCTGGTGATAGATGAAAAAGTGATATTCGCTGGCAAGATTCCGCAACCACAAGAAATGATAGATATCCTTACCCATCAAAAATTATCTAAGGATTTTTTGAAAGGATGTAGTTGTGGCTGCAAATAATTTTATATTACAGTAAAACATGTTTACACGAATAGAGAACTTAATCAACTGGTTTACCTACACCGTACTCAACCTCGACACTACGACACAATTAGCGCAAGCGCTTAATTTTTTCCTGTATGATAGTGCAAAAATTATTCTGCTCTTATTGGTGATTACATTACTTATGACATTATTGAATTCTTACTTGCCGATAGAAAAAATCAGGAACTTTTTGACAAGAAATAAATTATTCTGACTGGAATATGTATTCGCCTCGCTCTTCGGAGCGGTGACTCCTTTCTGCACCTGTTCTTCTATCCCGCTATTTGTAGGATTTCTCAAAGCATGAATTCCACTTGGTGTAACCTTTGCTTTTCTGATTACTTCGCCGCTCGTCAATGAAGTAGCCATTGCAATGTTTCTTTGAATTTTTTGAATAAAAGTAACTGCAATCTATATGATTAGTGGAATCGTGATGGGAATGATTGGTTGACGGTTTTTGGGAAAACTCAAATTAGAAAAATATCTCGCAGATTTTATCCAAGCCAAGAGATCAAGTCAATCTGTTGAAATAGTTCAGAGAAAAATAGTGTTTCCCCAAAGAATCAAAGAAGTCAGCAGAGAAGCATGGAGCATCACCAAAAAAGTCACTCCGTATATCTTGCTCTGAGTGGCGGTTGGCGCTGCAATCCACGGTTTTGTGCCGACTGGATTCTTTGAACAGTATATAACCAAACAAAATCCATTCGCCGTTCCTTTGGCGGTAATTATCTGAATCCCTATGTACGCCAACGCTACGAGCGTGATCCCAATCGTCCAGGCATTGATTGCAAAATGAATCCCATTGGGAACAGGATTAGCATTTATGATGGCTGTCGTCGGCTTATCTCTGCCGGAATTCCTGATTCTCAAAAAAGTGATGAAGATGAAATTACTTCTGATCTTCTTCGGTGTGGTGGGATTGTCGATTATGATTTTATGATATTTCTTTAATATAGTATTGTAGGTTGTAGGGCGGATATCATCCGTTTTATTTCATTAACAAAAAAAGGGCGATTATTAATCGCCCCTACAATATATTTTCTGGATATTATTCCTCTTTTTTCGTATAGATTATTACTGGATTGAGATTGACGTCGAACTCCTCGAGATCGAAGACCAGTTTGAACTGATGTTCCTCAGAACTCTTCAATGAATCTATAGCGCTGAATACTTCGTTACCGAAGATCGCTTGGATTTTTTTGAATCCATTGACCAAAATTGGTGCAGAAAATAAAGCGATGTTTTTCACTATATACAAGAGAAATTGGAGATCGGAGACCGCTTCGTCTTTCGTTCATTCGTTCTTATATTTGATCCATGGTTCGGCTCTAGTAATGTATTCATTGGCTTTTTGGACCAATTGGTATCGGTCATCGAGATACGACTTAATCTCTGCTTTTTTGAGATATTGTTCTTCTATCTTCACACCATCCCAGCCGTCCTCGAAATAGGAGACTAGTTTGCTCTCGTTATTTTCCTTGAACGCTTCTCGTTTCTGCTTATTGAATTTACCGGTGGTTATTCCATATTTCTTGCAGAGACTAGTGACTCTGTTCACAAGATTTCCCCGTCCGCCGATCAGCATGCTTTCGTACAGATGTCATAATCTCTCTACGGAGAAATCTCCGTCTGCGCCGATAGGTACATCGTATAATAAATTGAAGATCACTGCATCCCTATCGTAATCATCTACAACCTTCACTGGATCGATGACGTTACCGAGCGATTTACTCATCTTTTGTCCGTCTACTGTGAAGTATCATGTTACGAATTCGGTGTTTGGTAATCTGTAGTCTACGCTCATCAGCATGGCTGGCCGGAATATAGAATGGAATCTTGCAATATCCTTTCCGAGGATATGAACGATTTGTGTGTCATCGCTCCGGAATCCGGAATCCCTGGAAACGGTGACATAATTGAATAATGCATCATATCGTACATAGCTGACTTGCTTTGGGTC